>JANPIC010000101.1:0-9363 GCA_031424795.1 Polaromonas sp.
CACCAAATTACTCGAACTGCTGGTTTGCCCCGTCACCAAAGGCCCGTTGCGCGCTGGTCGCCCCGATCCGACGAATCCTGCGCTTCAGGAGCTGATCTCCAAAAGCGCCCGCCTCGCCTACCCCGTGCGCGACGGCATTCCGATTTTGTTGGAAGCTGAAGCGCGGGTTTTGACGGATGAAGAGATTGAGAAGTTGCAAGGTTGAAGTCGTGGTGTTAAACCCACTGGTTAATTAACCCATGTTGAAACTGACAGTTCTCATTCCTGCCCGCCTCGCGTCCACGCGGCTGCCGAACAAGCCTCTGGCGGACGTGGCAGGGCTGCCGTTGATCGTTCGCGTCGCGCAGCAGGTGATGTCTGGGTTTGATAGAAATGCTATTAAAAATATAGCTTCTCAGGCAATAAATACGCCGGCTAATGTCATATTTGACTCTAAACTACAGGTAAATATACGGGCTGTCGTAGCCTGCGACAGCGACAGCATCCTCACAGTCTGCCAACAGCACGGCATCGAGGCCGTGCTGACCCGCAACGACCACCCTAGCGGCAGTGACCGGCTGGCCGAGGCCTGCGAGATGTTGCAACTGGCGGATGACGAGATCGTCGTCAACGTGCAAGGCGACGAGCCGTTGATTGACCCGCAGCTGATTGTGGACGTGGCGCAACTGCTGCAAAACTCCCCTTCTGCGAGCATGGGCACGGCGGCGCATGTGATTGATTCTGTTGAAGAATTTCGCAACCCCAACGTCGTCAAAGTCGTGACCGATGCTCAAAACCTAGCGATGTACTTCAGCCGTGCGCCGATTGGCTGGTGGCGCGATGGCTCTAGTGCGGGCTTGCCACAACTGCCTTTGTCTCCCAAACCGTTGCGCCACATCGGCATTTACGCCTACCGTGTCGGTTTTTTGAAGCAATTCCCCACCTTGCCGCAGGCAGAGATTGAGGTTTGCGAAGCGCTGGAGCAAATGCGCGCCCTGTGGCACGGCTACCGCATTGCTGTGCATGTGACCGAGCAAGCGCCTGGGCCGGGTGTGGATACGCCTGAGGATTTGGAGCGGGTTCGGCAATTTTTCTTGTCAGCGAAATAACAGCTTTTGCATGCTATTCTCTGGCTTAGTAAGTATTAAATCTAAGGGACACGTCAATGAGACTGATTTTGTTGGGCGCACCGGGCGCTGGTAAGGGCACGCAAGCGACATTTATTTGCCAAAAGTACGGCATTCCGCAAATCTCTACGGGTGACATGCTGCGCGCTGCCGTCAAAGCGGGTACGCCGCTGGGCTTGGAGCTCAAAAAAGTCATGGATTCTGGCGCTTTGGTGAGTGATGAGCTGATCATCAACCTCGTCAAAGAGCGCATCGCCCAGCCTGATTGCGCCCAAGGCTTCTTGTTTGACGGCTTTCCGCGCACCATTCCGCAAGCCGACGCGATGAAGGCCGCTGGCGTGAAGTTGGATTACGTGCTCGAAATCGACGTGCCGTTTGACGCCATCATCGAACGCATGAGCGGCCGCCGCTCGCACCCGGCCTCAGGCCGCACTTACCACGTCAAGTTCAACCCGCCTAAAGTCGCGGGCATTGATGATGTGACAGGCGAGCCGCTGGTGCAGCGCGACGACGACAAAGAAGAAACCGTCAAAAATCGCCTCGCTGTGTACAGCGCGCAAACCCGTCCCCTCGTCGATTACTACGCGAATTGGGCGAAATCTGACCCAGCGGCTGCCCCAAAATACCGAGCCATCAGCGGCACGGGCGGTGTGGACGAAATTACCGCACGGGCTTTTGCGGCTTTGTCGGATTCAGCGGCATAAAGTGACTTCAGGGGCTGGGTTTGTATCTCACCGTACTCGGCCACCCCACTTACTGCTACACCGGCGGTAAAGCTTTCGATCCCGTCAAACCCACCGTCGTTTTCATCCACGGCGTTTTAAACGACCACAGCGTCTGGACTCTGCAAACCCGCTACCTCGCGCACCATGGGTTCAACGTGTTGGCGGTCGATTTACCTGGGCACGGCAAAAGCGCGGGCGTCAACCGCGACATTGCGCCGTGCTTAACCGTCGAAGCGGCTGCAGATTTCATCCTTGCGCTCTTAGATGCCGCTGGCGTCACAACCGCTGCATTGGTCGGTCACAGCTTTGGTTCGTTGATCGCGCTTGAAGCTGCAGCCAGAGCACCAGATCGAGTCACCCATTTGGCGATGGTCGGCACGGCCTTCCCGATGCCAGTTTCCCCAGCGTTGCTAGAAACATCGTTGAACCAGCCGCACAAAGCGATTGACATGGTCAACACCTTCTCGCACAGCATGCTCGCGCCGCCGCCTTCTGCGCTCGGGCCGGGTACGTGGCTGTATGGCAGCGCCAAAGCGCTGATGCGCCGCGTGCAGGCCAGCAACTCGGCGTTTAACCTGTTTTTCACCGGATTTAGGGCCTGCAATGACTATAAAAACGGTCTAGCCGGCGTATCTATTGCCTCAGCAGCTATGCTTTTTATAGTTGGCAAGTCTGACCAGATGACATCACCCAAAGCTGCGCAGGCTTTGGTCAACGCAGCAACATCCGCTGGTAAATCGGTCAAAGTCGTCACCTTGGATGCTGGACACCAACTCATGACCGAAGCGCCGGATGGCGTGTTGCTGGCGTTGAAAGCCTTTTTAGAGCCCTTGTTGAGGCAAAAATTATGAGTTTTTCACCGCTCATCGCTGTCCATATGACGGCTGCCGTCACCGCCACCATTATCGGCCCCTTTGCCATGTGGGCACGCCTAGGCATGACCAAACGCCCCAAGCTGCACCGCGCGTTCGGCTACGCTTGGGTGACGATGATGCTCGTTACCGCCGTTTCCGCCATCTTCATCCGCAGCGGCTTGGGCTTCAGTCTGTATGGTTTTTCACCCATTCACCTGCTGGTGCCGCTCACGTTTTTCTCGCTCTTCGGTGCCTTCCGCTTTCTAGCCCAAGGCAATATCACGGGCCACCGCAAAACCATGATTCGCCTTTATATTGGCGCGTGTCTGGTGGCAGGCTTTTTCACGCTGGTGCCTGGGCGGTTTTTGGGGGATTTGCTGTGGAAGTAGTCAACGCTAAGTAGCCAAACCCGCTAAATATGCATTAGCATCTAAGTTAATGCAAAATTCCGCTAAATTTCATAAGTTTTTCCCCTTCCTCACTTGGCCACGGCTGACATTACCGCTGCTCAAAGGCGAATTGTCAGCCGGTGTGACCGTGGGTTTGATGATCATTCCGCAGGCCGTGGCCTACGCGGCCGTTGCGGGTATGCCTTTGGTCACGGGGATTTACGCCGCTTTGCTGCCTGCTTTGGTTGCGGCCATGTGGAGCTCGTCTTCTCGGCTGTCCGTCGGCCCCACGGCACTGACCGCTTTGATGGTCGGCTCGGCTTTGACGGGTTTGGCGCAGCCCGGCAGCGCTGATTGGGTGAATTTGGCCGTCTGGCTGGCGCTGCTGACAGGTTTGATGCAGCTGCTGCTGGGTTTTGCGCGTTTTGGTTGGCTGCTCAACATCATCAGCGCCCCCGTGTTGATGGGGTTCACGCAGGCGGCGGCCTTGTTGATTTTGACGTCGCAGCTCCCCGCCATGCTCGGCGTCAAAGGTCATTTTTACGACATGGTGACACAGCTTTGGACACAGCTGTCGCACCAGCAAACGCCCTTGTTTCAATACACAGCCGCTGTATTTGGCATCGCCAGCCTGGTTTTTTTGCTGCTGGCCAAACGTTTGGTGCCCCGTTTGCCGGCGGTCGTTCTGCTGATGTTGGCGGCTTCGTTTATCAGCTACAGCACAGGCTTTGAAAGCAATGGCGGTGCGGTGGTCGGCGCTTTGCCGGCTGGTTTACCATCGTTTTATGTGCCTAACATGTTGTCGATTGACACGTTTGGTCAGCTGCTGCTGCCGGTGATGGTGATTACGCTGGTCAGCTTCATCGAAACAGCTTCCAGCGCCAAGGTGGAAAGCCAACAAGGCGGCCAGCAGTGGAACCAGAACCAAGATTTGATTGGTCAGGGTTTGGCGAAAATCGCCTCGGGCTTGAGTGGTGCTTTCCCCACCAGTTCGTCGTTTTCTCGCTCTGCATTAAATCTTTATGCCGGCGCTAAAACCGCTTGGGCCAATGTGGTGGGCGTGCTGGTGGTGATGCTGGCGCTGCTGTTTTTGACGCCCGTTTTGCACCATGTGCCACAGTCGGTTTTGGCGGCTGTGGTGGTCGCGGCGATTTATAGCTTGATTGCACCCAAAAACTTTGTCCGCTTGTGGCAGGTGTCGAAAATGGAAACCGTCAGCGCCTTGGCCACCTTTATCGTCACCGCGCTGAGCGCACCCCGCTTGTATTGGGGCATCATCACCGGCTTGCTCATGGGTTTGGGGCACTTTTTGTACCTGCGGCTGCACCCGCGCATCATCGAGGTGGGTTTGCATTCAGACGGCAGCCTGCGCGACCGCCATTTGTGGCATTTGCCCGCACTAGGTCACAACTTATACGCGCTGCGCATGGATGCCGAGCTTGATTTTGCCTCTGCCAGCGAGTTTGAGCGGGCGATTCAAGCGCACTTGACCACGCACCCCAACACCCAAAGCGTCTGCCTCTTCGCCCAACCCATCAACCGCATAGACGCGACCGGTCTTGAAGTTTTCAGCCAAGTACGCCGCATGCTGCTGGAGCGCGGCATCACGCTGCACATCAGCGGTATCAAGCTCCCCGTTGAACGCATTTTGATAGCTGCCAATGAACTGCCCAGCCAAGGCGAAGAATGGCCACTTTTACGCATGTACCGCACGGATGCGGAAGCAGTGGCAGCTTTTAAGCTGCAAGATGAGGCGCTTCGCGATAGCAGCGCTTATATTTAACTATTTTCGTGGAGAGCGTGCTAAGATTTAAGCCAACGTCAATCAACACAAACGATCAACACCAACGATAACTGATGGGATGACTTGCACTATGAAGTACACACTCTATAAATCCATGCTCATCCTGTCCTGCGTGTTTTTGCTCGCGTCATGCGGCAACGGCGTCGGCACACCCTGTGGTGCAAAAAGTCAGACATTTGGGATTAATTTTGAAAAAACCGCTTATTCAGGCACCGTTGGTCAAGAGTTAAAAATAGACACCAAGCTCATCCCCGAAACTTGCCGAGCGGATATGACTTTTTCCATCAAAACCGGTGATTTACCGCCTGGCATGGCTATCGTGGACGGCAATCTATTTGGTACCCCAACAGAAGCCGGCACGTTTGAATTTCAGATCTATATCAGTGCCGTCAAAAACTATGGTGATTTGAAACAGTATATTGAATCTGGCTTGATTGATGGACCATTTTCAAACAAGATCAAAGTGACGATTAAATAATCAACAAGTACCGCAATCGCCCTTGAGACGCGTAAATTTCTTAAAACTGCGCCTTGATTTGACGTATTTGCTACAGCTTCATGGCAGCACTATTTAGGTCTAGGGCGCGACAACAAGGGCTGTGAAGCTTGCAGTCTACCCGAGCGCAACTCTGCCACCGCTTTAACCACCGCATGCGCTACGTTTTGCACCTCTGCTTGCATAGCCATGTCTTTGTCCAATGCCTCGTGACTGGTGGCATACGGTTCGTAATAACCGATGTAGCGATCTAGTCGCGCCTGTGGTCCGGCATCGATCAAGCCCATCCAATCAAGCCAATCTGACAAGGAGCGACGCGAGCCCTCAATGCCCGCGACATCGCCATGCACGACCAGCCCATAGACTCGTCCAGCCAAGTGCTTGGGGTAATCCCAACCAGCCAGTTCCAAAGTTTTGGCTTTGCCAGGATCTTTACCGCCTGTGGCAGTGGGATCCGCGTTACCACCATCAGCACAGACCAAGCGGTCAATCATCAGTTTGAGTGGGCTGGGGCTTTGGTACCAATAAACAGGAGTCAAAATGATGACCGCGTGCGCCGCTGTCCATCGCTCGTAAATCTCGGCCATCCAGTCGTTGGTTTGTCTCAAAGCATGGTTGGGGTAGCAACTGCAGGGCCAATGGCACAGCGGCATGGCGGTAGAAGCGCAGCCTTTGCAGGGGTGAATATTCAAATCATACTCAGAGGTCAGCAGACTCAGGTCAAGCACATCAGGTGTGATCTGTGCTTGGGTCAAAATCTCGCGTGCCAACTCAAGCAATCTAAAGGTTTTGGATATTTCACCCGGACACGTGCCATCATTCCGTGCGCTACCGCAAATAAGCAAAACTTTAGACTTGCCATCAGCGTCTGCCCAAGCCACTTGCGCATCGTCAATCCGTTTTTTTGTGGCGATCCATTCGGTTGACAAATCGTAGTCGGGGTTGGCATACCCGGGTCCGGCCTTTTGTGTAAAAGGCGCTTTGCGCCCCTCCATATAAGCCTGCCAAGCAATTTCTTCAAGGCGAGAAATGGATTGATCTTCAGCGCGAAAGGCAGGATCGGTATACGTCGCTAAAAACCGTTCACTGAACTTGGCTCGCTCAAGCGGCGCCGGCGCTTGGCCTGTGCGGATATTGGTCATAACGTGCCCCTCAAAGGTATAAATTTACTACCTTTTATTGAGACGCATCTGTGCGCCAGCAAACACACAGATTGTTGATAGTTCTTGTCCTACAAGAAAACGTATGCACCGCTGACATCGCTCAGCCTACGAAGTCGAAATAATCAGCTATATATATTAATAGATCAACAGATTACAAATATTCAAACCGTCATGAAAAAATCTAATAGCTTACTGAGCGCTGCATGTATATCGATCTTTTTATCGATCACTTTGATCGCCTGTAAAAATCAAGACTTATCAGCGCCCAAAAGTCCGACGATTTCAGAGACTGTCAGTTCAACCACCGCCGTGAGCCCTGTAGGCACAGTGCCCGCCGGACCAACCAAAGAAACAGCGGCAACAACTTCAAGTGAAAAATCAGATGTCAGCAAAACCGACCAGTCTGCATCGATGCCTTTAGCCGGCCAAGCGGGTGACCATTCTGCCGTCGTGCCCAAGACAAGTGAATTTCCAAAAACCTCACCCTGATGCACCCAAATTTGCTATGTAATTTATAGCAAATTAACGAATAAATACGCTGGCTATGGTCATTTATAGCACCTCAGATACAAGCATCTTCGACCACTGGTTTTTCTGCCATAGCTTCTGTGTGGATGCTTGATTCGGCAGCAGCAAACGTTCACTGAGTGGCGCAAGCAAGGTTGTTGCAGGGTTGATGAGTAGGACGTAACGGCCGCCCTGCCCTTGAACGACTTCATCCAATTTGCCAATCCAATCCAAGCTCATCAGTGTTTGCAGGGGCGACTCTAGCTGCAGATCGTCAACACGGAGTCCTTTGGACAAGGCATCTAAATTTTCACCACTGCCTTTTTTTGCTAAAGCTTGCAGTATCTCCAGTGACAATTGAAAATTCCATCCCGGCGTGTCGCCACGCCGTGCGACGCCACTTTGTAAGCTGGGCAAATACGCCGCGACCACGGCTCCTAGCAAAACAATGACCCAGGCCACGTAAATCCAAATCAACAAAATCGGCACGGTGGCAAAAGCACCGTACACCGCTGAAATGGTCGGTACTTGGGCGAGATACCATGCCAAAACGCGCTTGGCCAGCTCTAAGCCCGAGGCTACAAAAACGCCGCCCAAGAGCGCGTGCGTCCAGCGCACTTGGGTGTTGGGCACGAAGCGGTACATGGCGGCTAGGCTGGTGGCGATGACGATGAATTCGACCACGTCTAACAGCACTTTCACACCGCCCGGCAGCACGGACACCCAGCCTTTGGAGGCCGATATGACGTAAGAACTGAACGACAAACTCAAACCCATCAGCAGCGGCCCCAGCGTGAGCAGTGTCCAATACACAACGATGCGCCGCGCCAGATGGCGGGTGGTGCGAACGCGCCAAATGTCGTTGAGCTTGCGGTCAATCGTCAAAATCAGCATCAAGGCAGACACCAAAAATGCCGCCGCCCCCACCCAACCGATTTTGCTGGCTTTGGTGGCAAATTGCCCAAGGTAACTGAGCACTTGGCGGGCAATGTTGTCGGGAATCAGACTATCGACCAGCAGCTGCTGCAAACCGGTTTGCATCTTCGCAAACATGGGAAAAACACTGAATATCGCCAGCGCCACGGTGAACAGCGGCACGATGGAGATGATGGTGGTGAAGGTCAAACTGCTGGCGGTCAAGCCCAATTGGTCAGCTCTAAAGCGCTCGCGCAGGGTCAAAGCCGTGTTTTTCCACGGGAAACTGAGCGCATCCCGCATAAAATCATCCAGCCAAACTTTCAATTTATCCATGGCGCTATCATGCCATTGGAAACGACACATTTAATATGACTTCACCACAACTTTTAACCGCTTCGCCCCCTAAATACGTGATGGCCACGCGAATTGCTGCCGTGAGCAGTTTGATCGGGCTGATTTTGCTGGGCTTGCTGTGGGAGCTGTGGCTGGCGCCGATTCGCCCAGGTGGCTCGTTACTCGTCCTTAAAGTGCTGCCCTTGTGCATTCCGCTCGCGGGTTTGCTGAAAAACCGCATGTTCACCTACCGCTGGGTCAGCCTGTTTGTATGGCTGTACTTCATCGAAGGCGTGGTGCGCGCTTGGGGCGACAAAGCACCGGGCAATTATTTGGCGATGGTGGAAGTCGTGCTGTGCGTGATTTTGTTCACCGCCTGCGCGCTGCACGTGCGCCAGCGGCTGATAGCGGCCAAAGCTGCGCAGGCGATGGCAGCAGCGCTGGGGGTGCATACCCATATTCACCCCGAAGTTCTATCCTAACGTTGTACTTTAATTTTTTAAATAGGATTTTTATGGCTACTAAAAAAATGAACGCCTTTTACGCCCAATCCGGCGGCGTCACCTCCGTCATCAACGCCTCGGCCTGCGGCGTGATTGAAACCGCGCGCTTGCACAAAGACAAAATCGGCAAGGTTTATGCCGGTCGCAACGGCATCATCGGTGCGCTTACCGAAGACTTGATCGACACCAGCAAAGAATCTACCAGCAGCATCGCCGCCCTGCGCCAAACGCCATCCGGCGCATTTGGCTCTTGCCGCTTCAAACTCAAATCTTTGGAAGCCAACAAGGTCGAATACGAGCGCCTGATCGAAGTCTTCAAAGCGCACAACATCGGCTACTTTTTCTACAACGGCGGTGGCGATTCGGCGGACACCTGCTTCAAGGTCAGCCAGCTCTCCAAAGCCATGAACTACCCGCTGCAAGCCATCCACGTGCCAAAAACCGTGGACAACGACTTGCCGATCACCGACTGCTGCCCCGGCTTTGGCTCGGTCGCCAAATACGTCGCCGTGTCGGCGCTGGAAGCCTCGTTTGACGTGCGCTCCATGTGCAAAACCTCGACCAA
>JANPIC010000102.1:0-8558 GCA_031424795.1 Polaromonas sp.
TAGCCGGGGCGGGAATAGACCAAACCACGGCAATCTGTGGCCTCGCACAGGCGCTGCGGAAAGTCCTTCCACATGGCCACGGAGCCCAAACCTTCGTGTAAAAAGACAATCACAGGTCGCTCGTCGTCCGATGTTCCGACCCATTGGTATTCGATTCGAACGCTTTTGCTGACCCGGTTCATTGGCCAGTTGATATTTACGAATTGACTTGCTGGCATGGTGTTATTTGGTCGTTACATGTGTCTCTTCACTATCCCGCAATTTGAAGCGCTGAATTTTGCCCGTCGCGGTTTTGGGGAGCTCTGTGATGAATTCAATCGACCGTGGATACTTGTACGGCGCTAATCGGTCTTTGACAAAGGCTTTGAGTTCCGCTTCGGTGGCAGATTGCCCAGATTTCAGCACGACGAACGCCTTGGTTTTGGTGAGTCCATCAGGGTCATTCACGCCAATCACGGCGGCTTCTAAAACGGCTGGGTGCTGTACCAAAGTTGATTCCACCTCGAACGGCGAGACATAAATACCGCTGACCTTGAGCATGTCGTCGCTGCGACCCGAGTAGGTATAAGTGCCATCGGCATTGCGGACGTACTTGTCGCCACTTTTGGTCCATGCGCCTTGAAAGGTCTCGCGTGATTTTTCGCGGTTGCCCCAGTACAAGAGCGCCGCGCTGGGGCCGTTGATGAACAGGTCGCCTGTTTCGCCATCGGGTACGGGCAGGCCATCGTCGCCACGCAGCTCAATGTCGTAACCCGGCACCGGCCAGCCTGTGGTGCCGTAGCGTACTTTGCCGGGTTGGTTGGAGAGGTAAATGTGCAGCATTTCAGTTGAGCCAATGCCGTCCACAATCTCGACACCGAAATGCTGGGTAAAGCGCTCGCCCAGGTCCGCAGGGAGTGCTTCGCCGGCTGAAGAACACAGTCGCATGGCGACTTGTTGCTTGGTGGGCAAATTGGGCGAGGCCAGCATGCCTGCAAAACCGGTGGGCGCGCCGAAGAACACGGTGGGTTGGTGGCCGGGGCGTGTGTCCGTCCAGCGCTTGAAGGTCGCATCTGGGGTGGGGCGTTCGGCCATCAGAACCACAGTGGCACCCACGCTGAGCGGAAAGCTCAGACCATTGCCCAAACCGTAGGCAAAGAACAGCTTGGCGGCTGAAAAGCACACATCTTTTTCGGTGATGCCTAATAATGGTGTGCCGTAGAGTTCCGCCGTCCAGTAGGGATTGGCGTGGGTGTGTAAAGTCCCTTTGGGGCGACCGGTGGAGCCAGACGAGTAGAGCCAAAAACCCGGGTCGTCCGGGCTGGTGTTGGCTGCTTTTTCTAGCGGTGTGTGTTGGCTGATCAAAGCGTCCAATGAGAAGCTATTCACTGGCAAGCCGGCATCTGGCCGTGAAATAAGCACGGTTTTGACTTCATGACCGCCTTTGGCCATCGCTGCCTGCAAGGTGGGTAGCAGCGCTTGCGACACCATCGCCACTTGTGCACGGCTGTGCTGCAGCATGAAATGGTAGTCATCCGCACTCAGCAGGGTGTTGACAGCGACGGGGACGATGCCGGCGTACATGGCACCCAAAAAGCTGACTGGCCAGTCGCTGCAGTCATGCATCAGCAAGAGGACGCGTTCTTCGCGGCGCACGCCCTGGGCGAGCAGAGCGGCGGCAACACGGCGAATCCGCTCGGTTAAATCGCCGTAGCTCAAACTGCCCTGGTCGTCGATGTAGGCGATTTTGGTTGGACGGCTGGTGTTGCGTTCAATCAGATGTTGTGCGAAGTTAAATGCAGAGCCGGGTGCTTGCACCTGTGGATGTTCAGTCATGCGTATCTCCTTAATTTGTCGAATCAGACAGCGCTGACAACACACTGGTACTAGCCTGAACGGCACTGCGGCGGTGGTAGAAATTCAAAGCACGCAAGCCACCCAGTTCTTCACCGCCACCCGCGCGGCCCGGACCACCGTGCAGCGATTGCGGCATCACATTGCCGTGGCCGGTGTGAAGTTGCGCGACATCGGGCGAAATCACATGCACGCGGCCATGGCTGTCTGCAAGTTCCAGTGCGGCAGCTGCCAGCGCTGCAGGGTCGCTGCCATACAAGGAGGTAATTAGAGAGCCTTGACCACGGCGGATCAGGGCCAAAGCATGCGCCATGTCGCGGTAGGGCAACAGCGTGGCAACCGGGCCAAACACCTCGGTGTCGTGGACGCGGTTGGCGCTGTCGCTGCCTAGCGCATCGCGCGTACCCAACAAAGTAGGGCCAACGCAGCAAGATATAGCTGGATCAGCATCCACCAGTGTGTGCGTGTCGCCATCATGCAGCACGTCGGCTTGTTGTTTGAGGTAGTCCAAACCTTCACGCACGCTGCTCAGCTGCGCGCGGTTCACCAGTGCACCCATGCGGACAGATTCGTTGCGTGGGTCGCCCACGGTGGTTTTGACTAGCCGCGCAGAGATCGCCTGGGCAACAGCCGCGTACAAACCTTCAGGGACAAAAACGCGGCGGATAGCCGTGCATTTTTGCCCGGATTTGACGGTCATTTCGCGGGCGACTTCTTTTGCCAGCAAGTCAAACGATTCGCTGCCCAGTGCTGTATCGGGCAGCAAGAGTGCTGAGTTCACGCTGTCTGCCTCAATATTGACACGAACCGAGCGTTGTGTCACGGCTGGATGTGAGCGGATGACGGTGGCGGTTTCTGCCGAGCCTGTGAAAGACACCACATCAAAAGGTTGTAGCGCATCCATCAAACCAGCAGAGCTGCCGCACACCACAGACAGCGCACCGATAGGGAAGATACCCGCATCAACCACGTCTTTGACCATGCGCTGCGTGAGCCACGCGGTGGCGGTGGCTGGTTTGATGATGACAGGAACGCCCGACAACAACGCCGGTGCGGCTTTTTCCCACAAACCCCAGCTTGGGAAGTTGAAAGCGTTGATGAACAAGGCCACGCCACGCGTGGGTGTGAGTACATGTTGCGACTGAAACAGCGGGTCTTTGCCCAAATGCGCCGCCTCGCCATCGAGCATGAAGCGTCGGTCGCCCAGGGATTCGCCTAGTTTTGCGTAGGTTCCCAGGGTAAAGATACCGCCGTCAACGTCTACAGCGGTGTCGTTTTTAACCGTACCGCTGTTGGCGGTGGCGATGTCATAGTAGGTGTCGCGGTTGGCTTGCAATACCTTGACGGCCGCCGCCAGCATGCCAGCACGCTGGCGGTAGGTCAGGGCACGCAAGGCTGTACCGCCTTGTTCGCGCGCGAAGGCAAAACCTGCGGCTAAATCCAGTCCGGTTGCGTCGACACTGACTAATTCAGTGCCGAGGACGGGGTCAAACAGGGGCGTTCCCGCGCCGGTACCGGTTTGCCATTGGCCAGCTAGGAAGTTGGGGAGTTTTTGTGTCATGGTCGGTTTATGGATGTATTTGTTTGTTCGGTGCGTTCGGGTGATTTGTTGGGGTTTGCTTGTTTAACGCGTGAAGTCGATGCGACCTTCGGGTAGCAGGTAAAGCACCAGTGCGCGACCTTGGCTCACCGTGGGGCGATGCGCCGTGCCAGGTGGGTAGACCAGCCAGCCCGCCGGGCGGTTGTCAAATTGGGCGTCACCGCCTATGGGCATAATCAAGTCAATCTCCCCTAGCGGATGCGCGTGGTGCGGGCCCGCAATGTCTTGCATGTCCACCACATCGACTGAAAAACCGTGCAGTTCCGGCGTGGGTTTGAAAATGCGCCCGTAACGGATACCACCGCCTTCACGGTCGCACAGCCAACCTTCGGCCACGCCGGCTTCGCAACTGGCTTTTAAGCGTTCAAAGGTGACGCTTCCAGCGCCATGCTCTTTATTAAGCCACGTATCTAAAGTGCTATCCAGAGGGCGTCCAGCAAGTTGGACGGTGAGTTCTGCAATCTGTTCGCGAAATTCGGTGGGCGACATGTGCCAATCTCCATGGTTACAATTATTTTGCTTGCACATTTCAATGATATGAATTATTGTGCTTGTTGAAATATGCACGAACGATAAAACTTTTCTCAAACCATGTCAAGCACTATATTGCATAAAACAAAACCAACGAAAGATGTACAGGCGCCGTCATCAGATACGAGTCAGGCATCTGCAATGCTCATTTCACAAGATTCGCAAGGATCCCAAGAGGGCGAACGTGATCCATTTTTAACGGCTTTAGGGGAGCGCGTTCGCGCTTTGCGCTCACGCCGTGGCTTGACCCGTAAAGCCGTCGCCAACATGGCGGATGTATCCGAGCGGCATCTGGCCAATCTTGAATACGGCACGGGTAACGCCTCTATTCTTGTGCTTTTGCAAGTCGCAGGTGCGTTGCAATGTTCATTGGCCGAGCTAATTGGTGATGTCACCACCCTATCTCCAGAATGGTTGATGTTGCGCGAGTTGCTGGAGCACAGGGACGACGCGACACTGCATCGGGTGCGTGTGGCTGTGGGCGAATTGTTGGGCACGGGCGGTGGTAACGCGGCTCGCAGTCCGCGAGTTGCATTGATCGGTTTACGTGGCGCTGGCAAGTCCACGCTGGGCCAGCTGTTGGCTGATGATTTGGGCTTTACCTTCGTGGAATTAAGCCGTGAAATCGAGAAATTTGCGGGCTGCAGTATTTCGGAAATTCAGGCGCTTTACGGTATGAATGCCTACCGCCGCTATGAACGCCGTGCACTAGAAGAAGCCATTCAAATATACCCCGAGGCTGTCATTGCCACGCCGGGTGGACTCGTGTCCGACCCTGCCACATTCAACTTATTACTGGCGCATTGCACTACCGTTTGGTTGCAGGCTGACGCCGAAGACCACATGCAGCGGGTTGCAGCTCAGGGAGATTTGCGCCCCATGGCTGCCAGCAAAGAAGCCATGGAGGATTTAAAGCAAATTCTGAATGGTCGAGCCGCTTTTTACTCTAAAGCCGACATGACACTCAATACAAGCTCACAAGAGCTGGAGGCTACTTTCAGTGCCCTGAGCCTGATGGTGAGGCAGGCCTTGGAGCAACCCATCTGATTTTTTTTTTGCAAAAAAATGCATATATTGTTGACTTGCTTTTTAAAATGCACTATGATGCATATACGCATTCACAATAACATGCAATATTTTGCATATAACCTACGGAGCTTTAGCAATGAACACTGCGCCACAAGTTGAGTACCAAACAGATCCTTCCCAATACAAGCACTGGAAACTCAAGTTCGATGGCGCTGTCGCCACCTTGTCTGTGGACATTGATGAAAACGCAGGTTTGCGCCCGGGGTACAAGCTCAAGCTGAATAGCTACGATCTGGGTGTCGATATTGAGCTGAACGACGCCATCAACCGTATTCGCTTCGAGCACCCTGAAGTCCGCACCGTGGTGATGACCAGCGCCAAAGACAAAGTCTTCTGCTCGGGTGCCAACATTTTCATGCTGGGTGTCAGCAGCCATTCATGGAAGGTGAATTTTTGCAAATTCACCAACGAAACACGCAATGGTCTGGAGGACTCCTCTAAACACAGCGGCTTGAAGTTTTTAGCCGCAGTGAACGGCGCTTGCGCAGGTGGCGGCTATGAATTGGCTTTGTCGTGTGATGAAATTATTTTGATTGATGACCGCTCATCTGCTGTCAGCTTGCCAGAGGTTCCTTTGCTCGGCGTGCTGCCAGGTACCGGTGGTTTGACCCGCGTGACCGACAAACGCCATGTACGTCATGACTTGGCTGATCTGTTTTGTACCAGCGTTGAAGGCGTGCGCGGCCAAAAAGCCAAAGACTGGCGTTTGGTGGACGATATTGCCAAGTCTTCTGTTTTTGCGCAAAAAGTGCAAGAACGCGCCCTGCAATTGGCTGAGCAAAGCGACCGACCTGCGGACGCTAAACTTGGTGAAGGCGTCACCTTGACGCCCTTGAAACGCACCATAGAAGCAGACGCCTTGCGGTATGGTTTTGTCACTGTCGAGATTGACCGTGCCAAGCGCGTGGCGACACTCACTGTCAAAGCACCACAAGGCGTTCAGCCGCAAACGGTTCAAGCTATCTTGGAAGCGGGCGTGAACTGGTGGCCATTGCAAATGGCACGCGAACTGGAAGACGCTATTTTGCAAATGCGTACCAATGAGTTGGATATCGGTATGTGGCTCATCAAAACGCAGGGCGATGCTGCATCCGTATTGGCGAGTGACGCGGTGATGCTGGCCAACAAAGACAACTGGTTCGTGCGCGAAACCATCGGCCTGTTGCGCCGCACCTTCAGCCGTCTGGATGTGTCTTCACGCAGTTTGTTTGCCTTGATTGAAGCGGGTTCCTGCTTTTCTGGCACGTTGTTGGAATTGGCGCTGGCTTGTGATCGCAGCTACCAGTTGATGTTGCCGGACGATGAGGCTGTATCCCCCAAAATCACGGTAAGCGACGTCAATTTCGGTCTGTACCCGATGGTCACAGATCAAAGCCGCCTACAGCGTCGTTTTTATAACGAAGCGCCAGCGCTCGAAGCTGTGCGCGCCAAAGCAGGTCAGGCGCTGGATGCCGATGCTGCTTTTGCGATTGGCTTGGTTACCGCCAACCCGGATGATATTGATTGGGCAGACGAGCTGCGAATTGCGATTGAAGAACGTGTGGCCATGTCGCCCGATGCGCTGACAGGCATGGAAGCTAATTTGCGCTTCAATGGCCCAGAAAACATGTTCACCCGAGTTTTTGGCCGCTTGACTGCTTGGCAAAACTGGATTTTCCAGCGCCCCAACGCCGTTGGCGAAAAAGGTGCTTTGAAGGTCTATGGCAAAGGCGATACGGCCGTTTTTGACTGGAACCGCGTTTAACAATGTTGTGCGGTGCGCGTAAGTGTGGCGCACCGTAACCTAAGTAGGCCACCTGGTTTTTCTTATCGAGTTTTAATAGAGTAAGCGCGTCATTTCACGCAATAACACATCACATTCTTATTGGAGTTAAAGATGTCAAGTATCAATTACAGCGAAAAAATCCCCAACAACGTCAACTTGAGCGAAGACCGCACCTTGCAGCGTGCGTTGGAGCAGTGGCAACCCAACTTTATCAACTGGTGGGATGACATGGGGCCAGTGGGTTCGACGGATATGGATGTGTACTTGCGCACTGCGGTGAGTGTCGACCCGCAAGGCTGGGCACAATTTGGTCACGTGAAGATGCGTGACTACCGTTGGGGTATCTTTTTGAACCCAGGTGATACAGATCGCAAGATTCACTTTGGCGATCATATTGGTGAAAAAGTATGGCAAGACGTGCCTGGCGAACACCGCGCCAACCTGCGCCGCATTATTGTGACGCAAGGCGACACTGAGCCAGCATCGGTCGAGCAGCAGCGCCACTTAGGCAACACAGCGCCTAGCATGTACGACTTGCGCAACCTGTTCCAAATCAACGTCGAAGAAGGTCGCCACTTGTGGGCGATGGTTTATTTGTTACACAAACACTTTGGTCGTGACGGGCGCGAAGAGGCGGATGCCTTGTTAGAGCGCCGCTCGGGTGACGAAAACAACCCGCGTATTTTGGGTGCGTTTAACGAGGCAACGCCAGATTGGCTCAGCTTTTTCATGTTCACCTACTTCACCGACCGCGATGGTAAGTTCCAGCTCTGCGCTTTGGCTGAAAGCGCGTTTGACCCGCTGGCACGCACCACCAAGTTCATGCTGACCGAAGAAGCGCACCACATGTTTGTGGGTGAAAGCGGTATTTCTCGCGTCATCACCCGCACCGCTCGCGCCATGAACGAACTCAAAACCGACGATGTGAGCAAGCTGCGTGCTGCAGGCGTGATTGACCTGCCGACCATCCAGCGTTATATCAACTTCCACTACAGCGTCACCATCGATTTGTTTGGTGCGGACGAGTCCAGCAATGCGGCCATTTTCTACAGTTCCGGTCTCAAAGGTCGCTACGAAGAAAGCAAGCGTGCTGACGACCACATCCTCAAAGGTCAAACCTACAAAGTGCTTGAATCGCGCGACGGTAAACTGCAAGAGAAGGAAGTCCCTTTGCTCAACGGTTTGAACGAGGTTTTGCGCGATGACTACATCACCGACTCCGTTGCGGGTGTGGAGCGCTGGAACCGCGTACTTTCTAAGGCTGGTATCGACTACACATTTAAAGTACCGCACAAAGCTTTTAACCGCAATATTGGCGCACTGGCCGGTGTTAAAGTGTCGCCAGATGGTCGCTTGATCGGCGACGCTGAATGGCAAGCCAATCGTACGGAATGGTTGCCGTCAGGTGAAGACCGCGCTTATGTCGCATCTTTGATGGGGCGCGTGGTCGAGCCTGGTAAGTTTGCCAACTGGATAGCGCCACCGGTCATGGGTATCAACCGTCAAGCGCCTGACTACGAATATGTGCGTTTCAATTAAGATATCTTTTTAAGGTATTTATTTATGGACATGGCAATTTCCGCAACCACCGCAGTGATTAAGCAGCATCTCATCGACCCCGAGATCTGCATACGCTGCAACACCTGCGAAGCGATTTGCCCGGTGCAGGCCATCACGCATGATTCGCGGAACTACGTGGTTGACGCCGCCAAGTGCAATCTGTGCATGGACTGCATCTCG
>JANPIC010000103.1:0-2520 GCA_031424795.1 Polaromonas sp.
ACCTTGCGGATCACGCGCAGCCCCATAGGCATGTAGGTGTAGATGCCAGCACCCAGTTTTTTGATCATGCCGGCGCGCATCATCAGCTGGTGGCTGGCGATTTCAGCGTCGGCTGGGGCTTCTTTGAAGGTGGAGATGAAGAATTGGGAGGCTTTCATGGCGGGCTTTTAGGTGTCGTTAAGTAGGACTTGGAAATTTGTTGAAAATAATTGACTAGCTTGATTGTAATTTCTTAGAATTTTCAGCCGAATTTTCAGCAAAATCTATTGCGAGAGACCATGCTCTGTGCATAATGGACTCAATATAAAAATTTAGGGTTTGATTATGCTTGACCGCGAAGGGTTTCGACCCAACGTCGGCATCATCTTGCTCAACCAGAAGAATCAGGTATTTTGGGGCAAACGCATTCGCACCCACTCGTGGCAGTTTCCGCAGGGTGGCATTGACCGGGGAGAGACCCCCGAGCAGGCCATGTTTCGGGAGCTGCACGAAGAAGTGGGCCTCCACCCGGAGCATGTGCGAATTGTGGCTCGAACACGTGACTGGTTGCGCTACGAGGTGCCAGACAGGTTCATACGGCGCGATGCGCGTGGCTTTTACAAAGGCCAAAAACAGATTTGGTTTCTGCTGCAAATGACCGGCTTTGACACGAGTGTCAACCTGCGCGCCACCGACCACCCCGAGTTTGACGCTTGGCGCTGGAACCAGTTTTGGGTACCTTTGGATGCTGTCGTTGAATTCAAACGCGGTGTGTACGAGCTGGCGCTGACCGAGCTGTCGCGCTATTTGCCACGCAACGACCATGGCCCGCGCCACTTGCGGGCAGATTTGCGGCACGACTTGCATGATGCGCAGCATGGCCACTACGATCAACATGGCCATCGCGGTATCAACAGCCAAGTTGCGCACATGGAAATGCCGCCAGGCGGCAGCTACGAGCCTGACCCTGAAACGAGCTATGGTTCGGTGTTATCAGCCTCTGCGGAGGACGCTAATTTGCCTGAGCCTACGCCTGCAGACCCCACACGACAGAAATCTGAGCTATGACATCCTTCGTTCGCTTCGTTGCGCTTCTGGCTATCGGTTCGACGTTCGCTACACTTGGTTTTACTCAGCTTTTAGCAACTGACCCCGACTGGAAAGAAAGCGAAGCACCGAAGCCTGCAGCTTTGAATTTGAAGGGTTTGGTGCCGTTTGAAGTATCAACAACGTCAAATTTAACTTGGGCGCTTGACCCCACATCGGTAGCGATTGTGGGCGATGGGTTGGTGCGTTATGTCGCCGTGGCGCGCAGCCAAAGTGGTGTATTGAACGCTTTGTACGAGGTGATTAACTGCAGCAGCGGTGAGCTGAAAACTTATGCGCGCATTGTTGCAAAAGAAAACGATGCTGCATCAAAAGCATGGGCTATTGTTGACGATCCAAAGTGGAAATCGCTCTACGATGTGCCGTCAAAGCACGCTTTGGTGTTGGCAAAACAAGGCGTATGTACGGGAAATACAGCAGCTCAAAATGTGAATGAAATCGTGACGTCATTGAAACGAACGACGATTATTATCAAAAACAAATCAGCGCCCTGAACTTAAAGTCCAAACCTTAAATTCACGGTTTAGACAGCACCATGTTGTCGCGGTGAATCATTTCAGGCTCAGCCGCATAGCCCAACACTTTCTCAAACTCGCCAGAGGCTTTGCGGCAAATCAAGCGCGCCTCTGAACTGGCGTAGTTCGCCAAACCACGGGCGATTTCCAAGCCTGCGGTATCGCGCACGGCAATCACATCACCCCGCGAAAAGTCGCCATCCACACCTGTCATACCAATCGGCAGCAAGCTCGTGCCAACGCTTTGCAGCTTGCTGACCGCACCGGCATCGACGGTGACTGAGCCACGCAGCTGCAAATGGTCCATCATCCACTGCTTGCGGGCTTGGTTTTTCTGGGTTTGCGCGATGAGGAGCGTGCCTATGGATTCACCTTGCGACAAGCGAACCAACACTTCAGGCTCTGCGCCCCAAGCAATCACGGTGGAAGCGCCCGAGCCCGCCGCACGCTTGGCCGCCAAAATCTTGGTAATCATGCCGCCACGGCCAATGCTGGAGCCTGCACCGCCTGCCATGGCTTCCTAAGCGGGGTCGCCAGCTTTACCAACATGGACGAATTCAGCAGCGGGGTTGCTGCGAGGGTCAGCGTTGTACAAGCCTTTTTGATCGGTCAAGATGATCAAGGCATCCGCCTCGACCAAATTGGCCACCAAAGCGCCCAAGGTGTCGTTGTCACCAACCTTGATTTCTTCGTTGACTACCGTATCGTTTTCGTTGATGACGGGAACGACACCGTGTTTGAGCAGCGTCAAGAGCGTAGATCTGGCGTTCAAATAGCGCTCTCGGTCGGCCAAATCAGCGTGCGTGAGCAGCACTTGGGCAGAGCCGAGGGCATTTTCACGCAACTTGGTCTCGTACATCTGCGCCAAACCCATTTGCCCGACAGCTGCGGCTGCTTGCAACTCGTGGATGGCACTGGG
>JANPIC010000104.1:0-5989 GCA_031424795.1 Polaromonas sp.
GTACAACCACATCGCCGGGTTGGATTTGCTCTGCCACCACGTGCAGCATCCAGTTGTCGCCCGGCTGCGTCAGCACGGTGACGGCTGTGCCGCAGATTTTGGCACCAGCGTAGATAGGGCGCATGTACGGCTTCATCAGCCCGACGCGGCCTTGCGCTTCGTGGATGGTGGCAACACCGAATTTGGCGAGCTGGGCAACGGCTGCTTTGTCGGCACGGTTGATGTTGCGTTTGACGATTCCGAGTGTGGTCATGATGATTTCCTGGATTAAATAGGGTTGGTTTAGATGTTTTTTGCCTTGAGCGCCGCATCCAGACGCGGGAACACGCGGCGGGTGTTGCCTTCGTAGATCTGGTAACGATCCGCGTCGCTCAAAATTTTGGACGCTTCGATGTAGCGCTTGGTGTCGTCGTAGTAGTTGCCGGTTTCGGGGTCGATACCGCGGACTGCGCCTATCATTTCAGAGGCAAACAACACGTTTTTGACCGGAATCACGGTGTTGAGCAAGTCAATGCCGGGCTGGTGGTAGACGCAGGTGTCGAAGTAGATGTTGTTGAGCAAATGGTCTTGCAGCAGGGGCTTTTTCAGCTCTTGCGCCAAGCCACGGAAGCGACCCCAGTGGTAGGGCACCGCGCCGCCGCCGTGCGGGATCAAAAAGCGCAGGGTGGGGAATTCTTTGAATAAATCGCTGGTCAGGCACTGCATAAACGCCGTGGTGTCGGCGTTCAAATAATGCGCCCCAGTCGTATGGAAGCAGCTGTTGCAGCTGGTGGAAACGTGAATCATCGCGGGGATGTCGTATTCGACCATCTTTTCGTAGATCGGGTACCAAGCTTTGTCAGACAGCGGTGGCGAAGTCCAGTGGCCGCCGCTTGGGTCTGGGTTCAGGTTGATGCCGACATTGCCGTATTCTTTGACGCACTTTTCCAGCTCGGGGATGCAGGTCGCAGGGTCCACGCCGGGGGACTGCGGCAGCATGGCGGCACCGATGAAGTTGTCGGGGAAGAGCTCTGCCACGCGGAAGCAGAGTTCGTTGCAAATCGCCGCCCAAGTCGATGAGACGTTGAAATCGCCAATGTGGTGTGCCATGAAGCTGGCGCGGGGGCTGAAAATCGTCAAATCGCTGCCGCGCTCGCGCATGAGTTTGAGCTGGTTCAACTCGATGGACTCGCGCAATTCGTCGTCGCTGATGACCAGTTCGGACACTTTGGGCATGCTGGCGGGGTCTTTGATGCCGGCGATTTGGCGGTTGCGCCAGTTTTCCAGCGCCTTGGGCGCGGTGGTGTAGTGGCCGTGGCAGTCGATGATCAAGGGTTTTTGTTGGCTCATGGTTGTCTTTCAGGCGGTTTTTTTAAGAATTAACGTGGATGGGGTTTTGCGAAAATTCCCCTTCATTTGAAGGGGTGGCGCGAAGCGACGGGGTAGCTGCAGCGCGGGAGATTGCTACCCCGCCCGTTGGGCACCCCTTCACATTGAAGGGGAATAAAGTCATTGAATAACCCCCATACCTTGCCGCAATTTTGCAGCTGTAGCAGCGGGTGATGTCATGTAAGCCAGCATCTCGCGCACCGCGTCAGCCTGTCTGGAAGCCGTGCACACACCGGCTGAAAACGTGGTGGTGATTTGAATTTCTGGCGGCAATGGCCCCACGATGCTGATGCCATCTAAATGAATCAATTCGCTGCGTTGCTGAAAACCCAGTTCCACCTCGCCTTTGGCCACCAACGAGCCGACCGGCACGCCCGGTGGCGCTTGCACGATGCGCGATGCAATTTGCTCGGCAATACCCCAGCGTTCAAACAATTTAGCCAGTGCCACGCCGCTAGGGCCTGTGGAGTAGCTGATGGTTTTGGCTGCTATGACGGCTTGTTTGACAGCGGCTTCAGAGGAGATATCAGGCATTGTTGCACCTGCTTTAACCGCGACCGCTACGCCAGAATTGACCAAATTGACCTTGCTTGTTGGGTCAATGTAGCCTGCGTCTATGAGCTTGTCTATCGCGTCTGACGCCAAAACGATCACGTCAAAAGGTTCGCCTGCTTGCACGCGCTTGGCTGCATCGACGCCGCCTACGGATTCGATGTGGATAGCAATGCCAGCCTGTTTTGTGTAATCAGCCACCAATTCCGCCAACAATTGACGGGTTGCCATAGAGGAAATGCCTTGAATCGTCATGTTGTCGTCGTGTTTGTCATGACAAAGATTGTGCGTTGAAAGGCGAGCCGTGTGAAGGTCTGGCAGCGCCTAGCAGTTATATGAAAAATGAATAACCGAATTGACGTTATTCTCAAGTTGATACTAGAATACCCCATGGAACTCGAACAAATCGAATACTTCGTCCGCGTGGCAGAGCTGGGTAGTTTTACCCGTGCCTCCCGAGCACTGAACATGGCGCAACCCGCACTGAGCCGCAAGATTCGGCAGCTCGAGGTTGAGCTGCGGCAAAACCTGCTGGTGCGCAATGGCCGTGGCGCTGCGCCTACCGAGGCGGGCAAGCTGCTGTTGGAGCATGGGCGCGGCATTTTGCACCAGGTGCAGCGCCTGCGTGAAGAGCTGGGTCGTGTGCGCGGCTCGCTGGCGGGGCGCGTGGCGATTGGCTTGCCGCCCAGCATCGCCAAAGTGCTGACCGTGTCGCTCACGCGCGAGTTTCGCGCCAAATTGCCGCAAGCGGCACTGTCTATCAGTGAGGGTTTGTCCGTGGCCATGCAAGAATCCATCATCAACGGTAAGCTAGATATTGCTTTGCTGTACGGTGCAGTGCCAACACCAGGCTTGGAAATCACGCACTTGCTGGATGAAGACTTGTTTTTGGTGCAACGACAGAGTCAACGCAACCAATCTGATGCGGTAACGCTGAAAGACGTCGCCGCCTTGCCGCTCATCATTCCCACCCGCCCCAATGCGATTCGTATGCTGGTGGAGTCTGAAATGGCCAATATCGATTGCCACCCCAACATTGCCCTAGAAATCGACGGCGTGCCGGCTATTTTGGACTTGGTGCTGGATGGCGCTGGCTGCGCCGTGCTGTCGAAAAACGCCGTCACCACCTCGGGGCAAGCGAGCTTGTTTTCCGTGCGGCCCATTGCGGGGCTGTACAGCAAATTGTCTATCGCTGTCAGCTCGCAGCGCCCCGCCACGCTGACGCAGCAAGCCATGCTAGAGTTGATGCAGCAGCTGGTAAAAACCAATTTTCAATAAAATTTCCAAACAGTAATTTCTCTTTTTTCAATAATTTTTAACTTCAACTTTGATTTAAACAAGATGAGCACACATTCCCCTTTCAAACTTGCCGGCATCATGGGCTGGCCCGTGGGTCACTCTCGCTCTCCCAGCATCCACAATTACTGGATCAAGCAACATGCGTTGAATGGCGCTTACGTGTATCTGCCCGTCAATCCTGCGAATTCTGACGACCTGAAAGCCGCGCTCAAAGGCTTGTCCGTCATGGGTTTTGCAGGCTGCAATCTCACTTTGCCGCACAAAGTCATGGCGTTGCCGATGGTGGATCGTTTGGACGCCACGGCCAAACGCATGGGCGCGATCAACACCATTGTGGTTGAGGCAGATGGCTCTTTGAGCGGCTACAACAACGACGGCTACGGCTACATCCAAAGCTTGCTGGTGGCCAAGCCGGACTGGCAGGCGGACGCCGGCCCAGCCTTGATCATGGGCGCAGGCGGCGCGGCGCGTGCGGTGCTGGTGAGCTTGGCGGAAAAGGGCGTGAAAGACATCCGCATTTGCAACCGCACCGATGCAGCAGCACAAGATTTGGTCGCTGTGTTTAAAGACGATTTCGCACAAAATTTAGGCACAAAGCTCACCGCGGTGCCGTGGGATCAGCGTCATCAAGCGCTCGCTGATGTGGCTTTGCTCGTCAACACCACCAGTCAAGGCATGGGGAGCAACCCGCCTTTGGATATCAGTTTAGACCTGTTGCCAACAACGGCTCTGGTCTCCGACGTGGTCTACATCCCCATGGAAACGCCGCTCTTAAAAGCCGCCAAAGCGCGTGGCAACCCCACAGCCGGTGGCTTGAACATGCTCTTGCACCAAGCCCGCCCTGCGTTTCAAAAATGGTTTGGCGTACTGCCAGAGGTGACACCTGAGTTGATCAAACAGGTGGAAGCGACGTTTTAGGGTGATTTTTAGGCTAAATATGCCTCTAGCCGGTGTATTTATTGCCTAAATTGCTATTTAATTTATAGTAAATATGAGCATGTACATGAACAAAAATTTTTCTCAATCACCATCCGCGTCACGCCGTCGGTTGCTGGCAGGTTTGGCCACAGCGGCTGTTTTGCCCGCAAGTTTTGCGCAGTCTAAAAAAGCCGCCGTGCTTGCCGCGCCCGCTCCAGCGTGGCCAACCAAACCCGTCCGCATCATTGTCGGCTTTCCCGCCGGCAGTTCGCCCGACATGCTGGCCAGGCTATTGACCGAGCCGTTGGCCAAAGCGTTTGGGCAACCTTTCCTCATTGAAAACAAACCCGGTGCAGGTGGCAACATTGGGGTCGATTTGGTCGCCAAGGCGACGGACGAGCACACCCTTGGCGTCAACATCAACGGCCCGCTCACGTCCGCCAAGCAGTTGTACAGCAAGCTGCCGTTTGACCCCGTGCGCGATTTGCGCCCCATTTCACTCATCGCCAGCAGCCCGCTGCTGCTGGTGGGCGCGGCCAGTTTGCCAGCCAACACCCTGCCAGAGCTGATGGTGTACGCCAAAGCGCAGGGCGACAAGCTGAATTACGGCTCAGTCGGCGCAGGTTCAGGCGCGCACTTGACCATGGAGCTGTTCAAATCACAAAGCGGCATCACACCCACACACATTCCCTACCCAGGCTATGCGCAAGTCATCACCGCGATGATAGGTAAACAGGTTGATTTAGGCTTCATGGTGCCGTCCGCCGCCGTCGCGCAGGCCAAAGCAGGGCGGGTGAAACTGTTCGCCGTCAGCACTTCGTCACGTTCAACCCTGCTGCCAGAGCTGCCCACGGTGGCAGAGGGCGCAAATCTGCCCAAGTTTGACGCTGCGGTGTGGAACGGCGTTTTCGGCCCCGCATCCATGCCCGAAGCCACAGCCAGACGTATCGCCGACGAAATCGCCAAAATCGTCCGCACCCCAGACATCCGCCAGCGCCTGTTTGACCAAGGCTGGCAAGCCCTAGGCACAGCCCCCGAAGGCTTGGCGCTGCGCATGCAGGCGGACACGGCGTTGTGGGGCGGGGTGATTGCTAAGACGGGGACGAAGCTGGATTAGATGCTGTGAAAGTGCCAATTTAGAGGTAAATAATGACTATAGCCGGCGTATTTATTGCCTGAATAGCTATTAAAAATATAGTAATTTTTGATTTTAATGCTCTCAATTTTGCTTTCTCAAATGGGAGAGTAAATGCAAATTCAATACAATAAACTGTTAATATGTACAGTTATAAATTCATTGTAATTTGTATTATTTGGGATACAATTAATATGTACAGCATTCAAATCACTGAGGTTTTTGAGGATTGGTTCACAGGTCTCAAAGACCGCATGGTCAAGGTGCGGATTCAGGCTCGGATTGATCGGGCTGAGGACGGCAACTTTGGCGATAGCCAGCCGGTGGGCGATGGCGTGAGTGAAATGAGGTTGCATTTTGGCGCAGGTTGACGCGTTTACTACACCGTGCGCGGTGGTGAAGTGGTGGTTTTACTGGCGGGCGGCAGTAAATCTAACCAACAAGCGGACATTGCAGCCGCGCTGAATTTGGCAAAGCAACTTTAGAGGAGCGACGCATGAGCACTGACAACGACATGAACACCCTGAAACTCAAAAAATGGGACTCAGCCGCGCATTTGGGTAACGAGGCAGACAGCGTCGCCTACCTGCAAGCCTGCTTTGAAGAAGCGCCCGAGGATGCGGCCTTTCTCGCGAAAGCGCTAGGCACCGTGGCGCGTGCGCGGGGCATGACGCAATTGGCTAAAGATGTCGGCCTAGGCCGCGAAAGTTTGTACAA
>JANPIC010000105.1:0-2149 GCA_031424795.1 Polaromonas sp.
AATAAGTGAATCCAAAAAGCCAGCCTCAAAATGCTGCTCAATGTAATCAGCCAAGCCGTCAAACACCGAGTCCAGGGTCGGTGTGGTCGCGCCAAAAAGCGCCTGCAGCACGGCGGGGTCTTCAAACAGGCCGTGCAAATACAAGCCCAGCACGTTGCCCGCCGGGTTTTGCCAGCCCAGCGCATCGGGCAGGACAGCGACCGCCACATCGCCCGCCCTAGCCATGGCGGGGTGTTGTGCCGTTTGGCCATGGTGGATTTCGTAGCCGGCCACGGTCACATCGCTCAACTTGGACCACAAACCCGTGAGTTTGCCAAACTGGGTCTGCCGATGTTGCACGGTTTTGGCGATTTCGAAATTCGTCACCAGAGGCAGCAATCCGAGGCCAGGTGCATTGCCGTCGATGTCGTGCATGTCAATCAGCGCCTCGCCCAGCATCTGCAAACCACCGCAAATGCCCAGCACCGCTTTGCCTTGTGCGGCGTGTGCGGCGATGGCGGCGTCCAAGCCTTGGGAACGCAGCCAGGCCAGGTCGCCACTGGTGTGCTTGCTGCCGGGCAGGATGACCCAGTCGGCATCGATGATTTCGCTGGGGCTGCGCACCCACTTCAGGCGCACGCCGGGCACGTTTTTCAGCGCCTGGAACTCGTCCAGGTTGCTGATGCGGGGGTAGGCGATGACAGCAATCGTGGTGGTGACGGCACCAGAAGCCACGCTTCGATCATCGAAGACGCCATCCTCTTCCGGTAAACCATGTTGCCACCACATCGGCAGTGTCGCCACCACAGGCACACCAGTCATCTCCTGCAACATCTCTGGGCCGGGTGTGAGCAAACTGGCATCACCTCTGAATTTATTCAACACAAAGCCCTTTATCAAGGCTTGTTCATCAGCTGGCAACAACGCAAACGTGCCATACAAATGCGCAAACGCGCCGCCACGGTCAATGTCGGTCACCAGTAGGCAGGCGGCCTTGGCCGTCAAAGCCACCCGCATGTTGACGATGTCGCTGGCTTTGAGGTTGATCTCGGCGGGTGAGCCAGCGCCTTCGATGACGACCACGTCGTTCTCGGCCATGAGTTCGTTCAGCGCCTGTTGTACTGTCGGCCAGACCCGTTCACTGCGGTCGCGCCACGGGGCATGGGTCAGTTCGTCGTTCACCTGTCCCAGCAAAATGACCTGGCTGTGGGTGTCGCGCTCGGGTTTGAGCAGCAGCGGGTTCATGCGGACTTCGGGGACGGCGTTGGCGGCTAGGGATTGAAAGTATTGCGCACTTCCGATCTCGCCTCCATCCACCACCCGTGCGTTGTTGCTCATGTTTTGCGCTTTGAAGGGCGCGACTTTCAGCCCCTGGCGGGCGTAGTAGCGGCACAAGGCGGTGGTCAGCCAGCTTTTGCCGGCACCGCTGGTGGTGCCTAAAACCATGATGGCTTTTGCGGTCATTTAAAGTCCTTATTAATATGCAACCAAGCTTGCTGCAAAACGTCTTGCGCAGCGGGTGGCTGGACGCTGACGCGAACTTGGCCGGGCAAGCCGAACGACGCTGTATCCCGCAGTTTGATGCCTTGGCTACGCAGCGCTGCAAGAGCTTGCTCGAAAGTTAAGCCGTCTGCTAACTTTGGCACAGCGCAAAAAAAGTTGGTGACACTGGGCTGGCAGGTCCAACCCAACGATTCGAGCAGCTTGGTTTGACGCGTTTTCCAGACTTGCAGTGTTTGCAAGCTATTGCCCAACCAAGTTTGAACATCAGCAGTAACCCAACTGTCCAGCAAAGCCACGCCATGCGCGCCAAGTGGCCATGAGGCAGACAGACCTGCCAATTGATTAACCAGCAGGTCGGAACCCAATGGCGCAATCGCATAAGCCGCCCGCACACCCGTCAAACCCAGCGCTTTGTTGGGCGAGTAGAGCTGCCAAACCGCGTCGTATTGCCCTACGTCCGCTTCCTTTTTGCCGCTCAATTGCAAGGGCGCGTAGGCCAAATCGAGGACGTGGATAGCGGTTGATGACGTTTCCATGCCATCAGCGTCAAGCTGCCCCAGCGGGCTGGACGGTTGGCAATGCCAGACCAAACCAGCATTCTCAGGATCAATCGCCAAAGGCAAATCCCAAGCTTGGGCGGCGTGGGTGTAGTCGCCAAAGCTGTGCA
>JANPIC010000106.1:0-21602 GCA_031424795.1 Polaromonas sp.
TCATCATGACTGAAAAGCGCATTGCTAACCAACATCACCTTACTTTTGAGGGCGTTCGGCAACTCGATTCAGAGGGGAATGAATACTGGTTTGCCCGTGATTTATCGCCTTTGTTGGATTACCAAGAATGGCGCAACTTCATGCAAGTCGCTGAAAAGGCAATCCAGGCGTGCCGTAAGTCTGGCGTGACAGTGGCAGACCATTTCGGTGATATCACCAAAATGGTCAACATCGGCTCGGGCGCGCAGCGTGAAATTGCCGATGTGCGTCTGTCACGTTACGCCTGCTACCTGATTGTTCAAAACGGCGATCCAGCTAAACCCGTGATTGCCAACGGGCAAACCTATTTTGCGATGCAGACGCGGCGGCAAGAGCTGGAAGACAGCGCCAAGTTTGCGCAATTGTCGGAGGATGACAAGCGCCTTGCCATCCGCAATGAACTGGCTGCGCACAACAAATACTTAGCAGCGGCGGCCAAAGACGCGGGTGTAGAGACCAGTTTGGATTACGCTATTTTTCAAGATCACGGTTACAAAGGGCTTTATGGCGGCATGGGGGCGAAAGATATTCATGCCAATAAAGGGCTGAAGAAAAGCCAAAAGATTTTGGACCACATGGGCAGCACAGAGCTGGCTGCCAACCTGTTCCGCGCCACGCAGACAGAAGAAAAACTAAAGCGCGAAAACGTGCAAGGTAAAAAGCAAGCGAATAGCACCCATTACGAAGTCGGCCATAAAGTGCGCCAAACTATTCAGGAGCTAGGTGGCGCAATGCCCGAGGACATGCCAACACCTGCGCAAAGCGTCAAACAAATTGAAAGCGCCAAGAAAAAGTTAGAAAATAAATAGCAATCTGCTATAAATAAAATAGCTATTTAGGCAATAAATACGCCGGCTATAGGCGTATTTAGCGCTACTTTAGAGCAATTCAACGCGTTTCAAGCGTTTTGAACCGCTTTAATCATATCCGCCGCTTTTTCAGCCACCATGATGACCGGTGCATTGGTGTTACCCGCCACAATGCGCGGCATGATGGAGGCGTCGACCACGCGCAGGCCGGTCATGCCGTGCACGCGCAGCTCGCTGTCCACCACGTTCAGCGGATTAGCGTATGGGCCTTCCAGCGGGCCCATTCTGCAGGTGCCGACGGGGTGGTAGATGGTGTCGGCGTAGTTGCGGATGACGGTTTCGATTTGGGCGTCGGTTTTGGCATCGGCCGTAGTGGCCAGCTCTTGGCCACGGTAGCCGGCGAGGGCGGGTTGGCTCAAAATCGTGCGCATTTGCTTGAAACCTTGCACCATGCGGCGCATGTCGTCGGGGTCGGCCAAGAAGTTGGGGTCAATCAGCGGCGCGACCATCGGGTCGCTGCTGGCTAGGGTGACGCGGCCTCGGCTTTTCGGACGCATCAGGCAAATATGGCTGGAATAGCCGTGGCCAAAGGTGGGTTTACGGCCATGGTCCACCAGCTTGCCGATGACGAAATGCAGTTGCAGGTCTGGCGTAGGCTCTTCGGGGCTGGTTTTGATGAAGCCGCCTGCCTCGGCAAAATTGGTCGTCAGCATGCCGGTGCGGTGCTTGCGCCACTCAAAAATGCCTTTGATGGCTTGCATCAAACCGCTGAGCGAGACGCCAAACAGGTCTTTCAAATGCGGCGCGTTGACCACCTGAACCACGTCAATATGGTCGTGCAAATTCTCGCCCACGCCGGGCAAGTCATGCACCACGGTGATACCGTGTTTTTGCAATTCTTCGGCTGGGCCGACACCTGAAAGCATCAAAATTTGGGGCGATTGGAGGGCACCAGCGCACAAAAGCACCTCGCGGGACGCCTTGATTTGCTTGACTTCAGAACCTTCACTGCTTTGGCGGTATTCCACGCCCACGGCGCGTTTGCCCTCTGTCAAAATCCGCGTGGTGTGGGCGCTGGTGATGACGGTGAGGTTGGGGCGGGATAAATTCGGTGTTAAGTAAGCTTTGGCGGCGCTGAAGCGTTCGCCATTTTTGTGGGTCACTTGGTGCATGCCCACGCCGTGCTGTTCTGCGCCGTTGAAGTCTTTGCTTTCTGGGTGACCCGCTTGTTTGCCCGCTTCGACGAAGATGGGGCCGTATTTGCTGGGACTGCGCAAGTCCATCACGTTCAAAGGGCCATCTTTTCCGTGGAATGGGGCATCTTTGGCGTCAAACGTGCGCTCGTTGTTTTCGGCTTTTTTGAAGTAGGGCAGCACGTCGGCGTAGCTCCAGCCCGGGTTGCCTTGCTCCGCCCAATGGTCGTAGTCGGTTTTGTGGCCGCGCATGTACACCATGGCGTTGATAGAGCTAGAGCCGCCCAGGACCTTGCCGCGTGGTTGGTAGCCTTTGCGACCGTTCAGCCCCGCTTGCGGCGTGGTTTCAAAACCCCAACCGACTGCGCCTGTGCGTGCCAAGAGTGCCAAGCCAGCGGGGCAGTGGATCAACACGCTGCTGTCGACTGGGCCAGCTTCCAACAAAGCGACCTGGATGGCCGGGTTTTCGCTGAGCCGAGCCGCTAAAACGCAGCCTGCAGAGCCGCCGCCGATGATGATGTAGTCGAACATGGATAAATTTGCCTAAAAGTTGCCTAAAAACGAATCTAGCAAGCAATATATAGGACGGTTTGGAAAATATTTAAGGAGCTTATACCAATGATTGCCCCGATTTACCCTGATAAAAGAATTTCTTTAAATTAAATTGCACGCAATTTAATTGCGTGATACAATTCAACCATGAACGCAGCAAACCACACAGAAACAGCCCATAAAACAGCAAGCAACCCCGCTTTGTTGTTGGACAACCAGCTGTGCTTCGCCTTGTATTCCACTTCTTTGGCGATGACCAAGCTGTACAAACCCTTGTTAGAAACGCTGGGGCTAACGTATCCGCAATATCTGGTCATGCTGGTGCTGTGGGAGCGCGATGGGCTGATGGTGTCTGAGTTGGGCGAGCGCCTGTTTTTAGACTCGGGCACGCTGACGCCGTTGCTCAAACGCTTGGAATCCGCCGGTTTGATTGCCCGCATTCGCGATGTGCAAGACGAGCGCCGTGTGCATATCACGCTGACGGCAGCAGGGCGGGCCCTGAAAACCCAAGCCGCAAGTATTCCCGATTGCATTTTGAAAGCCAGCCAATGCAGCTTGCCCGACATCGTGGCGTTGACGCAGCAAGTGCAAACGCTGAGAAACAATCTAAACCCGCCAACAATTTCGTAATTTAACCCGCCTCACACTGAGGCTTAACCTGAGAGAAGAGAAAATCATGACAACGAAAATCGAAAAAATCTTGTACAAAGCCAACGCAACAGCTACCGGCGGCCGTGATGGTCACGCCGTCAGCTCGGATGGCCTGTTGAACGTCAAACTCGCACCGCCAAAAGAACTGGGCGGCATGGGCGGTGCGACGAACCCTGAGCAATTGTTTGCCGCAGGTTACAGCGCTTGCTTCATGGGTGCGATGAAGCATGTCGCAGGTATGAAAAAACTGAGCATGCCAGCGGACGCTAATGTCAACGCCACTGTCGGCATTGGTCAAACGCCTACCGGTTTTGGCATTGATGCCCAGTTGATCGTGACCTTGCCAGGCATGGACCGCGCAGCAGCGCAAGATTTGATCGATACAGCGCATATTGTCTGCCCCTATTCAGCGGCAACGCGTGGCAACATTGAAGTGAGTGTTGCGCTGGCGTAACACTGGCATCACAGTTCGCGTAATACAGCGATCTGTCTCCAACGCAGCCTGCCCGACTAGTCGCGGCAGGCTGTTTCGTTTAGAGTGTGAAATATGAGCACACACCAATTTTTAGTCAGCCAAGACCCGCAAGACCAGCTTCAGCGCACTAAGCTGCGCACCACGGAAGATACGCCCTTGGCAGAAGGCCACATTCGCCTGCGCGTGAACCACTTTGCGCTCACCTCAAACAACATCACTTACGCCGCGTTTGGCGGGGCGATGAATTATTGGAGTTTTTTCCCCAGTGGTGAGGCGGGCTGGGGCATCATTCCAGTGTGGGGTTTTGCCACGGTCACGCAGTCTTTGCATCCTGGCGTCGCAGTGGGTGAAAAACTCTACGGCTATTACCCCATGGCCAGCAGTGTGGTGTTAGAGCCCATAAAATTAAACGAAAAAAGCCTTGTCGATGGCGCAGCGCACCGTGCAGAGCTGCATCCGGTTTACAACCAATACATGCGAACCGCCAGTGACCCGTTTTACCAGCCAGACACCGAAGCCATTCAAGCCCTGTTGCGTCCGCTTTTCATCACCTCGTGGTTGATTGACGATTTCTTTGACGACAACCAGTTCTTTGGCGCAAACACCGCCATTCTATCCAGCGCCTCCAGCAAAACAGCGTATGGCACAGCGTTTCAGCTCAAGCAGCGCGCTGGCATTGAAGTGGTTGGGTTAACCTCACCCAATAACGTGGCTTTTTGCGAAAGCTTAGGCTGTTACCACCGTGTACTGACGTATGAGCAGTTAGACCAAATCAAAGCAGATGCAGCTTGTGTCTACATCGATTTTGCCGGCAATGCAGCTTTGCGAAGCGATATTCATACGCGCTTTGCCAATTTGAAATACAGCTGTTCTATTGGCGGGACGCACGTTGAAAATTTGGGTGGTTCCAAAGGCTTAGTCGGCCCAAAAGCGATCCTGTTTTTTGCACCTGCGCAAATCAAAAAACGCATCGAAGAGTGGGGCGGCGCTGAGTTTGGCAAGCGCATGGTGCAAGCGTGGGTGAGCTTTACAAATGCAGTCACGCAATCCACACCCGCTTGGCTGTCAACGCAGCGCCATGCGGGCGCAGAGGCGGTGACGCAAGCTTATGCGCAGGTGTTGGGCGGGCGCGGTGACCCGCGTGTGGGTCATATCTTGTCGTTGGCTTAATGGTGTTGGCCAAAATCAGCATCGTGATGCAGAATATGGCTAGGAAGGTCAAAAAGTATAAAAGGTAATCGCCATGAAGGTGGCTTTTTTGTCAGACATACACGCCAATATTCAGGCGCTTGATGCTTGCTTGGCGCATGCCCGAGCGCAGGGCACGCAGCAATTTGCAATTCTCGGAGATTTGGTGGGTTATGGCGCTGACCCTGTGGCGGTTGTTCGGCAAGTTCAAATGTTGGCCTCGGAGGGTGCTTGGCTGGTCAAAGGCAACCACGACGCAATGGCTGTATCGCCTCCCGCACAGGTGAACAGTGTCGGGGACAGCACGGCAGCGTGGACGCATCAACAGCTCAACACCGAACAGCTGGATTTTTTAGACAAGCTCCCGCTGACGATTCAGCAAAACAACTTCCTGTTGGTGCATGCCAGCGCAAACGAGCCCGAACTGTGGCGGTATGTGGTTGATGAGCGATCGGCAGGCGCAAGCTTAGATGCTGCAGCCAGATGGGAGGATGTGCGCTATGTCTTTGGAGGTCATGTGCATGAGCAAACGCTGTATTACCGTGGTGCAGGTACAAAATTGATGCGCTTTCTCCCAACCCCTGGCGTGGCCGTGCCCATGCCCAAACATCGCTACTGGGTGGCTACGATTGGCTCAGTCGGGCAACCCAGAGATGGCAATTCGCAAGCCATGTACGCCATGTTTGACACGGAAAAATACCGCCTCACATTTCACCGCGTCTCATACGATCACGATGCTGCTGCTGCTGCAATACGGCAGGCAGGTCTGCCAAGCTATATGGCTGACAGGCTGGAGGCGGGACGATGAAGCTGCTCGCCAGTGGTACGCAATTAGATGGCTTCACCATAGATGCTTGCATCCATCACGGCAGCATGGCGCATATTTACAGTGTGCACTATACCGAGGGACATGCTAGCGCCGCTATTGATCCAGGTTTTCCCATGCTCATGAAAGTACCCCGCATGACGCCTGGTGATGGTGCAGAGACGATAGTCAGTTTCGAGGTCGAGCAGCAAATCATGCAAGATCTATCGGGTGTGCACGTGCCAAGATTTGTGGCGGCGGGTGATTTGGAGCATATGCCGTATTTGGTGATGGAGCATCTGCCCGGTCAAACGCTGCAAGATTGGCTGGATGCGCCTCAACTTCCCAGCGTTGAAGCGTTGGCGTCCTTGGGATCGGCTGTGGCAGTCGCTGCACATAGTTTGCATCAGCAAAATACGGTCCATCACGACCTGAAGCCGACGAACGTCATTGTCAAGCCCAACGGCAGTGTCGTTTTGATAGATTTCGGCTTATCTTGCCATGCGCATTTTCCAGATTTGTTGGCGGAAGAGTTGCGCAAGGCTGTCGGCTCGCCAGCTTGGATTGCGCCTGAGCAAGTTGTCGGCGTTCGTGGTGACTTGCGAAGTGATATCTTTGCGATCGGTGTGATGCTGTACCAGCTGGCGACTGGTGCATTTCCGTTTGGCGAGCCGCAGACAGTCGGTGGCATGCGGCAGCGGTTGTGGATGGATCCACCACCGCCGCGCAAATTGAAACCCACAGTACCGCCTTGGTTGCAAGAAATAATCATGCGCTGCCTGGAGCCTGAGGCGGCCAAGCGTTATCCGTCAGCGGCACACTTGGCTTTTGATTTGCGGCATCCTGAGCACATCATCGTGACCGATAGGGGCTACAAAACGGAAGGCACAGGGTTTGTGACGCACTTCAAACGCTGGCTAAACGCTGCTGGCATGGACTACAAGCCCAGTGCGTTGCCGATGCAGCAACTATCAGAAGTACCCATCGTGATGGTGGCTTTGCCGCATAAAGACGTTCAAGATGCAACCTTGTATGCTTTGCGGAAAAAAGTAGGGAATACACTTGGCACGCGACCCGGTGCCAAGCTGGCTTGCGTGACGGTGATTTCAGACAAAGAAACGCATACGACGAGTGATGACAACAGCGAAACCAGTGTGCACCGCAAGCACCTCAGTCGCTTGCGGCATTGGGCGCAACCTTTGGATTTAACAGGTCACCAAGCCTCGTACCACGTCTTGGAGTCGGGTGATGTGGCACAAGCTTTGGTGGATTATGCCGTGGGCAACCATGTCAGCGTCATCGTTTTAGGCGCTGCCACACATGGGCTGATGATGCAGCGCTTGGTCTCGACTGTTCCTATCAAGGTTGCTATGAATGCGCCTTGTACCGTGATATTGGTGAAACAACCTCTGCCGTTTGCGTTGTTAGACCAAGCTGCAGAGTCTTGAAAAAGGCAGATTATTTCATCAACGAAGGCAGCCATAAACTGAGCTGCGGGAAGGCAATCAGCAGACCCAGTACCAAAGCCATGACCAAAACAAAGGGCCAACAGCCTTTGTATATTTTGGCCAAACCCACGTTCGGCAGAAGCGCATTGAGAACAAACATGTTCATACCTACGGGGGGCGAAATCAAGCCGATTTGCACAATCATCACAATGAGCACACCAAACCAGACCGGGTCGTAACCCAGTGATGTGACGATGGGGAAAAACAGTGGAATCGTCAGCAACACCATGGTCAACTCCTCCATCACCGTGCCCAGCACGATGTAGACCAGCATCATGGCGGTGATCAACATCACGGGCGACAGGCCCAAATGCGTGATCCACTCCTTCAAGTCGCCCGGCATGGACGTGAAGTTGACGAAATTGGCAAAAATAGTCGCGGCAATCAAGAGCGTGAACAGCATGGCAGTCGTACGGGCGGACTCGACCAGCACCTGCGTCAAAATGGACCATGTCAGGCGGCCGCGTGCCAAGGCAAACAAAAACGCACCAGCCGCCCCAAAGCCGGCACCTTCGGTCGCGGTAAACAAGCCGCCATAGATACCACCCAAAACCACCACCACCAGCAAGGCCACGCCCCAAATGCCGCGCAAGGCTGCCCAGCGTTCAGGCCAGGTGCTGCGTTTGCCAGCCGGCGCATGCCCGGGGTCTTTGTAGGTCAAATAGGCAATCGAGGCCATCATCAACAGCGCCGTCAAGATGCCTGGAATCACACCTGCAGCAAAAAGCTTGCCGATATTGGTCTCGGTGATGATGCCGTAGATCACCATGATGGTCGACGGCGGAATCATGATGCCCAGCGTGCCGCCTGCTGCAATCACCCCGGTGGACAAGGTGTCGCTGTAACCCAGCTTCTTCATGCTGGGATAGGCGACTTTGCCCATGGTGGCGGCGGTGGCAATGGACGAGCCACAAATCGCGCCAAACCCCGCGCAGGCCGCCACGGTGGCGTGGGCCAAGCCACCCCGGAAATGCCCGACAAAGGCCTCGGCGGCGGCAAACAGCTCATGTGCCAGGCCGGCGCGGGCGACAAAGTTACCCATCAAGATGAACAAGGGAATCACGCTCAGCGTGTAAGCAAAGCCGGTCTCATAGACCACCTGCGCGGTGCTGGCCAGTGCGGGATCCCAACCACGGGTGAGACCGATACCCACCACACCGACCAAACCCATGCTGAAAGACAAAGGCAAGCGCAAAAGCGCAAGGACAAAAATGGCTACAAAACCAAGGAGTGCTTCAATCACAACGCCACTCCTTCACCGTCTGCCAGCTCAGGTGCAGGGGCAGCTATCAAGCCCAAGTGAACCAATCCCGACAACCCACACAACACAGCCATGCCATAAATAAAGGGTGATTTTGCGATTTGCAGCTGCGCCGTGGTATCGCCATTGATTGCAAATTGTCCACCCGTCTTCCACATCAACACCGCCAAGCCCAACATCACTGCAGCACAGAGCAGGTGAATCACAATTTCTTGCGCACGGCGCACCGCCGGTGACATGTAGCTGTCAAAGGAGTCAAACACCACATGCTCACCCCGCAACGACACCAAAGGCAGAGAAGCAAAAATCACCACCACCATCAAGAGCTCGGTCAACTCCAGCGAGCCAGGAATCGAGTGGTCTAACACTTTTCGTCCGCCCACATCAAAAAATGTCAGCGCCATGATGGCGAACAAGGCCGTACCAGAGAGCAAGCCGCACACTGTTTCAAGTAATTTTTTCAAAGCAATTCCTTACCTTTCACTAAGCATTCAAAGCTAACCAGCCATAAAAAGTGCGGCACTCATACAAAGACGAGGCCGCACACAAACCAATTCTTAAAGGGTAACAGCTTATTTTTCTTGCTTGGCAATTTCAGCACGGAACTCAGCCAGTACTTTGTCAGCGTTTTTCAAACCCTTGGCTTCAGCATCTTTCACCCATTTGGCTTCCAAAGCGGCAGTTTTTGATTTCACATCAGCCACAAACTTGGCATCCGCTTTCGTCACTTGCACGCCATTGGCTTGCATCAAGGCAAAAGCACGGGTGTCAACCTTGTCCCAGCCACGGCCAAAAATACGTGCCGCAGTTTCGCCAGAAATAGCGTCTACGGCTTTCTTTTCCTCAGCTGTTAATTTGTCGTACTTGCCTTGGTTCATCATGAAAACAAAACTGGTGTTGTACAAGCCACCGGGGAAGGTGGTCGCGTGCTTGATGATTTTGTCGATTTTGAAAGACTCAGTCGATTCCGCAGGAAACAGCGTGCCATCCATCACGCCACCAGACAACAGCTCGTACGAGTCTGGCGCGGGTTTCAAGGTCACGTTCATACCCAAAGTTTTGGAGATTTCGTTCACCATACCGCCACCAATGCGGAATTTCAAACCATTCAAATCATCCACTTTGGCGATCGGGCGCTTGGTGTTGAACACAATGCCTGGACCGTGCGTGAACAATGCCAGCACCTTGACGCCAGCATTCTCAGCCTCAAATTGCGTGTATTTAGAGGTGACTTTGCTGAAAGCCACAGAAATCGACTCAGCCGAGTTGCCTAAAAACGGGAATTCGCCCATTTGAGTCAATACAAAACGGCCAGGCGTGTAGCCATGCACGGTGTATGAAATATCTGCCAAGCCGTTTTTCACAGCATCGTAAGTGCCCGGTGCGGGTGACACGCCGCGCGGCAAGATGTTGCACTTCATTTTGCCTGTGGTGTTTTTCTCCAGCAAGTCGCACCATTCTTTTTGTGCCTTGCTGGCAGTATGGGTGGGTGGCAGCCATGATGAAACTGTTAATACGGTTTGCGCTGATACGACCCCAGCAATCATGGCCAAGGGTAAAAAAGCAAGTGATTTCAGCTTCATATGGTTACTTTCTATAATGAATAAGATGCTTACCAATGTACGTTAAATCTGTCTACGTTTAAATAGGATTTACCCCAATACTCCCGACCAACTGGTCGAATTTGCTATGCGTCTTTGCCATGCGTTTAAGCCAAACGGAAGATGCTCAACTGCACCCGGTCAGGAAAACGTGTCCCTGTTCCCACAAAAATGCTTTGCGTCAGCCATTCCAGCGCAGGCGATGAGACCTCAAACGTCGGCACGCAGCGAAAGTAAATCGCCTCAGGTGCGACCGGCTCACCACGAACCAACTTGGCAATATCAGCCGCTGAGCCACGCCGCAAGGCTCGGTTTTGCACAAATATGTGTTCGCCAGAGTCGAGTTCAACCATATAGCGGGCGTCTAAATCTGTCGTTGTCTCAGACACGACGATTTGAAAGTCCGCGCCGCCCGGCAAAATTTTGCCGTTGACATGCCCCGTCACCGTGCCGCCCGTGATGGGGATGATGCGGCGCTTGCCACGGCTGTTCAGCCCCGTCACGTGGCCAGCCTCAATCGGTGCGTTGACGTGGACCATCAAGTCCATCACATGCTGCAACGCAGGCATGGGAAGCGTTTGCGGGGCGGATACTTCAGTCAATGTTGATGCGGTCATAAGATGCTATGAAAGTGACAATCACCGCATTATGAACGCATCATTCCCACCCGAAAGCGCTGACGGGTGTATCAGCTGCCGATTTGCCCACCATCCAGCTTGGTGATAACAATGGTGGCTGAGCGTGGGCGCTTGCTCGTACCATGCTCTGCGCCATAACCCGCATTTGCAGGCCATTGACTTTCAAATTTCGCAGGATTGTTCACATCTGCCATTTTTGTGTTTTCACCCGGGTGCTGAATGTTGACAAACATGGCTTTGCCGTCTGGCGTTTCGCACCAGCCAGTGATTTCAGCACCTTTGGGGCCGACCAAAAAGCGCTTGAAGCTGGCTTCAGTGGGCGTTTTGCCAATGTAGGTATCTACCGCTTTCTCGCTGCCATCGCTGCGTTTGTAGGTCAGGGTCCTCATAGTGCCGTCGCCCACGTGGCCGGGGATAGCCGCCATCAGCATGCAGTTGGTCACGTCGGTGTACGCACCATCGTCCGTTTGTATCCAGCAAATACCAGTGGCTTGGCTGAACACCAAACCGTCTGGTGACGACAAATCATTGCTATCCGTCAGGTTAGACAAGTTAATCTTGCCCCTGTCCGCACCCGCCTCTGAGGCCGTCAAATACAAATCCCACTTGAACGCCGTATCTGCTGGCTTGGCATGTGCCAATCGGATGATGTGGCCGTTCACATTACCGGCGTTCTCTTTTGTGCCTTTCATGTCTTTATAAACACGCGGATTCGCAGCGTCTACGCCAAATTCACCGTCCACTGTACGGTTGGCATTGTTGGTGAGGGTGATGTAAACCTCGCCATTGCGTGGGTTCACGCCCGCCCATTCAGGTCTGTCCATTTTGGTTGCGCCCACAGCATCGGCAGCCAAGCGGGTAAAAATGGCGACGTCTGCGTCTGACTTGAACTCAAAATCAGGGTTAAACGCCACGATAGGGTTTTTCATGGACAACTCAAGCCATTCACCCATGCCATCCGCCTTGAATTTCGCAACAAACAAGGTGCCCTTGTCCAAGTATTTGTCGCCGACGGCAAGTTTGTCTTCGGCATCTGCATCGCTGGCCACCCACAAAGCAGCGGATACATATTTGTAAATGTATTCACCACGCGAGTCGTCACCCATGTAAGCTACAACGGGTTGACCCACAACTGGCTTTGAAAACGTCACATTTTCATGTCCCATGCGACCCAGCGCCGTGCGCTTGCGCAAAGCTTGTGTTGGTTTGTAGGGGTCCAACTCAACGATGTAGCCGAAGGTGTTCATCTCGTTGCGGAAATCGTCTTTGGCGCTGGCACCGATAGCGCTGTTGTTCCAACGGGTGTAGCGGTCGCTGCTGCCGGCGCTTTCCCAGCCGTGGCGGCTGGCAGCACCAGCTCTGCGCCCGTAGCGGTTCAGCGCAGCAACGGCGTTGTCTTTGGCACCGCGTTTGGCATCGTCTTTGGCGTCGCGTGTGAAGTAGCCAAACCAGTTTTCCTCACCCGAAGCGTAGGTTCCCCACGGTGTTTTGCCCGTACCGCAGTTGTTCAGCGTACCGCGCACTTTGGTGCCGTCTGTGCTGTATTGGGTGATGAGGTGCTCGCTGCCACGCGCTGGGCCGTGGATCACAGCTTCTGACAGCGTCGTTACACGGCGATTGAAAGTCGACGCTTGCTTGTAACTCCATTTTCCGCCTTGCGCAGCCACTTCAATGACCGATAAACCGTGAACCATCAGCTCTTTGTCAACCTCAGACGCTTTGCGTGGCAAGGTAGACGTGCCGCCATCCGTATGGATGAAGAAAGAAGACAGCTTTTCATCCGTCGTCGCTTCGTGGTTCATGGCGATCAGGCCACGTGCGCTGTAGGTATGTGATGGTTTGCCGTTCGTATCCAAACCAAACCACTCCATGCCATCGTGGTGGTCGCCAGCGCGCTTGTCAAAATCGGTGTCTGTGCCATCGTTTTTAAACGCTGCCGCGCCCGCCAAAATAGGGTCGCCCAACGCGTAAAACACCTCCGCTTTGTAGCCAGCGGGCACGCTGACCATGTCTGCCATGCTCTTTGCCACGGGTGTGAAACCAAGCGTGCTTAATGGCGTGTTTGCTGTCATAGCGCCCTGGCCGGAAGTAGCGCAACCCACCAAACTCGCCAAACCCGCACCCCCTAGCAACACAGAACCCGCCGCACCCACACCACCACGCAGCATGTTGCGACGGCTTAAACGCAGGTTCAGCACAGAATCAAAATCAGCATTGGCAGAGGTGTTTGAATCTTCATTGTTGAAAATATCGGAAGGGCGCTTGTTAGTAGGCAAGTTGGCTGTATTCATGGCGATGGATTTTTCATGAGTTAAAAACCAGAATAATGCTGCAACACTGTGTCAATTCAATGACAATCACTCTATGAATGTCCATATTGACAACGCCCGCCACGCCTTTGAATCCCTCACGCCAGACGTGGTGCTAGACGCGCTCGCCAGCGTCGGTTTGTACGGTGATGGCCGCTTGACCGCGCTCAGCTCCTACGAAAACCGCGTCTACCAGGTGCATTTAGAGCATGGTTTGGACAGAGACACCGCGGCACCGGATTCGGTCGTCGTCAAGTTCTACCGCCCTGAGCGCTGGACGGAGGCGCAAATCCGTGAAGAACACAGCTTCAGTTTTGAGCTGATGTCGGCCGAGATTCCCGTGGTCGGCCCCTTGGTGCTGCAAGGTGACCATTTGCACCACCACGCCGGTTTCGCCTTCAGCGTCAGTCCGCAGCGCGGCGGCAGACCGCCGGAGTTGGACGACTTTGAGGTGCTGGAGTGGGTGGGTCGCTTTCTGGCCCGCATCCATACCGTGGGCGCAGCCAAGCCCTTTGTGCACAGACCGGCTTTGGACGTGCAAAGTTTTGGCCTTGAGTCTATGGACTGGCTTCTCAGCCACGACATGGTACCTTTGGATGTGCAAGCCGCATGGAAAAAAGCATGTGAAAACGCTATTGATTTAATAGCTACACAGGAATATTTTACGCCGGCTAAAGGCAAAAAAAGTCATAAAATTGGTAAAAACAATGACCATGATGCTGATTCAGGCATTCAAACCATCCGCCTGCACGGCGACTGCCATCCCGGCAACATCTTGTGGACGCCGACCGAGGCTATGCACGGTGGACCGCATTTTGTCGATTTGGACGATGCCCGCAGCGGCCCCGCCGTACAAGACCTGTGGATGCTGCTCAGTGGCGACCGCCGTCAGCGCACCACGCAACTCAGCGCACTGATCGACGGTTACGAGCAATTCCGCCCTTTTGACCGCCGCGAGCTGGCGCTCATAGAGCCGCTGCGCACCCTGCGCCTCATCCACTACAGCGCCTGGCTGGCCCGCCGCTGGCAAGACCCCACCTTCCCTATCAATTTCCCGTGGTTTGGCACGAGCGATTATTGGACCAGCCAAGTCCATATGCTGGAAGAGCAACTTGAGGCGATGCAGGAAGAGCCGTTGGTGGTTTGAAACGGTTTCAATCGAATCTATGTCGAAGAAATCATATGAATGCAGTCTGCAAATATTGCAACAAAGCTTGGTTGCGTGGCAGCAGCATGCGCTCAACAGGCGCTTGGGCGTACATGTGGCTGCCAAATCGTGTAAGTGGCTTATGATTTGGCAGGATACAAAGCAAGCTCTGCGATTCAAAGGCACTGTCGCACAGATAATCTGGCAGCAGTGCGACGCCCATTCCCTGAATAGCTGCAGACAGCACAGCTTCTGGATTATTAACATGGTATCGGCCATGCACTTTCACGCTATGGTGCGTTGCACTGACGCGTTCTTCAAACTCCCAGCGTTCATCGGCGTTATCCCGCCAATAGCACAGGCACTGGTGGCTCAGCAAATCTTCCGGTCTCAGGGGCGTGCCATGCGCTGCAAGGTAAGCGTAGCTAGCAGCTAAGTGCCACTCAATGGGGGCAATCGGTATGCAGCTCAGACCTTCGCTTGGTTTGGCGGTCCATCGTAAAGCCAGATCAACGTGATCGCGAGCCAAATCCATTTTTTGGTCAGCCAAAATCAGCTCCAGATTGACGCCCGGGTGAAGCCGCAAGAAATCGGGCAACAATTGTGACAACACGCGCTGTCCCCAAGACACCGGTGCCGTGATGCGGATGAGGCCCGACAAGTCGGTACGTAAACTACGCAACAATTCAGCCCCAGCATCTAGCTCAGCCAAGGCGCGTTGCGCATGATCAAGATAGGCGAGCCCAGCTGGAGTGAGAGCGACTTTGCGAGTGCTGCGCGCGAAAAGTGTTGCGCCAAGTTTGTGTTCCAGCAACGCAATGCGCTTACTGACTTGGCTTTTATCCAAATTGAGATATTGGCTTGCAGCGCTGATACTGAGATGCTGCGCTACCGCCAAGAAAGATTGCAGCCATTCACTTTGAATTGCAGAGATTCCCATATTGTTTCCCGCTTTGACACAAACCAGTGACAGTTTAGCTCTTGCTGCTGCATACGACGATGTTTAAACTTAAATCTAGCATTTATCAAGCGATGATGCGAAAAACAAATTTAAATCAATAAATAGGAGACAACATGAAAATTCACGCAGACCCGATCACCATCAACTGCCGCAAAGTGTTGGCAGGCTTAAAACTCATGGGCGCAAGCCACGAGTTGATGTATATCGATTATTTCAAAGGCGAGCAAAAATCAGAGGCCTACGTCAAGATAAATCCTAATTCTTCGATACCCGCACTCTCCGACGGTGAATTGGTGCTTTGGGAAAGCAACGCCATTTTGGCCTACGCAGCCGACAAAACGGGTGCAGATGCCTTCTATCCCAAAGATGCAAAAAAACGCGCTGATATCAATCGCTGGATGTTCTGGGAATCAGCCAGCTGGTTCAATGCTTGCTACACCTATTTAGTAGAAAACTGTATCAAGCCACTTTTGGGCAGCGAGACAGACCATGCGGTTTTGACCAGCAACGCCGAGCAATTTCACAAACTCGCAGATATTTTGGATGCACGTTTAGCAACCAGCAAATATGTTTGCGGTGCAACGCCCACGATTGCTGATATTGTGCTGGCCGCACCTATGCATTTGCATGCTTGGCAGAAACTACCGCTGGACCAGCATCCCAATATCAAGCGCTGGCTATTGCAAGATATTGAGTCGCTAGCGTGCTGGCAAGACACTTGGGTGGGCGAAGGCTTCACGACCACGCGATAGTCGCATTCACGCATGTAATATTGGAGAACACGACAACATGAAGGAACTGGCAAGCGTTCGGGCAACGATGAACTACACCGTGGACAACGGCGTACCGCCCGATTATTACTTTTATGAGCCTGAGCCTGGGACGCCACTTAATCCGCCCGGCACAGATGTGCGCGAGGTGGCTATTCATGACGCATGGCCTATCAGAGACCAAATCAGTCTGGACCGAGAAGGCTTTGAGCTGCACCCGTTTGAAGCGCCTTTCACGGCATTTGAAGACGATGCTCAGATCAAAAACGAGTTTTACAAGCAAGTGGTTTCTTTTGTCAAAGCGCACACTGGTGCGAAGAGGGTTGAAGTATTTGACCACACGATTCGCAAACGCCTACCACCTGATTTGAAAGCACAGACGACCGTGCAGCGCCCTGCAGTTATGTTGGTGCACAGCGACTACACCGTGGTCAGTGGCCCACAAAGGGTGAGAGACATAGCGCCGACTGAGGCAGACGAGTTGCTAAAAAACCGCGTGGTTTTTTACAACGTTTGGAAGCCGCTCTACCACCAAGTGCATGAATTGCCTTTGGCCATGTGCGATGCGCAAACCCACGATGCCGATGACATGCTTCGCATGGATCTCAAATACCAAGATCGCACGGGTGAAATTTACGTGATGCGCCATTCGCCGAAACACCGCTGGATGTATTTTCCAAAGATGCTGGCAACGCAAGCACTGCTGCTCAAAACTTATGACTCTGCGACAGATGGTCGCTGTCGTTTTATGGGGCACAGCGCCTTTGAAGACCCAAGCTCTGCACCCGATGCGCCCAAGCGCGAAAGCATTGAGGTGCGCACCATGGCGTTTTTCTAAAGCGGCTAGCTATTTATTTGGCCGCCCCTCACCAAATCTCTAACTTCAAACCCTCCGCAATTTGTCCAAAAGCCTTGTCGCGGCTGACCAAGGTTGCATTTACCGTTTGACCGATAGCAACTTGGCTCAACCGTGCAAGCAACGCGCTGTCGCGCCCTTGCATGATGTGGCTGACGATATTGGTATCCAGCATGTACCGCAACGTCATTCCGACCAACCCTCAAACGGGTCGCGGCGCGACGTTGCAGGGGTTTTGCTACTATCTTGCTGATTTTGGCGGCGCTCAATCAATAAATTGTCTTGTGCGTTCAACGCGACAACATCGAGCAACCCTTGCCAATCCGTCGGTTTACGCGACAGCACCACATCACCCGTGTTGGGGTCGTGCCGAATAAAAACCTCAGCCACGTCAAACCGAAACTCCAACGGCAAGCGCACTGCTTGGCTGCGGCCTGTGACAAATATCTTGGCGGTTTGTAGCATGATTCATCTCCAAATGACATGGTACATCTCATGATACATATCAAATTGAAGTGTTGTCAAACGGTCGGTTTTTATGTGCTGACACGGGCAAGCCATTTTGACTCAAATATAATAGCAGCTTGGGCAATGAATACGCCGGCTAGTGCCGAATTTGATCTCTAAAAAACCATCAAAGTCGATTTTCACATTTTGCTATGAATAATCTAGCAGCTTAGACAATAAACACGCCGGCTAGAGTCATATTTTATGCTAAATTGAATGGTTTTGCATATTCAATAGGCAAAAGGCAAGACCTGACCCCATGTTTGCCTTCGAGCAATTCCGCCCTTTTGACCGCCGCGAGCTGGCGCTTCATAGAGCCGCTGCGCACCCTGCGCCTCATCCACTACAGCGCCTGGCTGGCCCGCCGCTGGCAAGACCCCACCTTCCCTATCAATCTCCCGTGGTTTGGCACGAGCGATTATTGGACCAGCCAAGTCCATATGCTGGAAGAGCAACTTGAGGCGATGCAGGAAGAGCCGTTGAGCGTGTGAGGTGGCTGGAAGAAAAGGCAGAGAGGCTGTAAAAGAGCGGAAAAGGCATGGCTTGCATTGTGGCGGGCATAGGCCTAGAATAAATCATCGCCAAGCGATGCGCCTGAAAATAGACGACAAAGCGACGATCAGACGAATGCTGTTTCGGAAGTCTGGTGTTTGTCTGCAGCATGGTTAGTGGGTGTTTGAAAATGTTTGGCTGACTTCCGCCACAAAGCGAGAAGGAGGTTGTCATGTTCCAACATATTTTGATCCCCACCGATGGCTCTGATTTGTCCAATCTGGCTGTAAAAAGTGGTGTGCAGTTTGCCAAAGAAACGCATGCACGAATCACTGGTTTGACGGTCACAAGGCCTTTTAACTATTTCGGCATGGAAACCATGCATATGAGCGATAGCATAGAGAAGTACAACAGTGACTGCGATACGCAAGCACAACGCAACCTGAGCACACTCAAAGAAGAGGCCGATAAGGCGGGCGTGGTGTGCGAATTAGTGCACCGCAGCAACGAACACCCCTATGAGGAGATCGTCAAAACGGTGCAGGATAAGCATTGCGATGTGATTTTCTTGGCCTCGCATGGACGGCGCGGCGTGGGCGCTCTTATTTTGGGCAGCGAAACCCAAAAAGTGCTGACCCACACCAAAATCCCGGTGCTGGTCTATCGTTGAAGCTTCAGGCGGTATTGACAGGCATTTGACAAAGATAAAGAAGATTTCAAGGAGATGTCATGAACTACATCGCATCGTTTCTCCGTCTTGCGGTTCTAGCCCTGCTGGTGCTCGCGGTTCCGTTCACCGCAGCTCAGGCTCTACTCGATGGTCGCAAGTTCAATACTGAGGCTGGCTACACGGGCAAGCCAGTACATGTCAAGGAAGACATCCTGACGTTCCTGGATGGAAAATTCCATTCTTCTGATTGTGACCAATATGGCTATAACCGCGGCGACTATCGCGCCACGGCACAAGGGACAGGCATCGCATTCGAAGTGGAGACCGTCAGCGAGCAGTACGGCCGCAATGTCTGGAAGGGCGTCGTGACCGGTGACGCCATCGAAGGCGTCATGGTGTTCCACCGCAAGCCCACCTTTTGGCGGCCCAAACCGGAACCGCTTGAGCATTGGTTCAAGGGAAAGGCCATCCGTTGATCGACTCGCCCGCCAGCGAGACTTAACAGCCGTTCGCGTTGAGCGTGTGTAGACACGGGCAGCCATAAAAAAGCCCGCATGTTTAAAAACGGGCTTTTAAAGTGAGCGCTAACTTATCACCAAGCCATCGTGTTGATTGGGTTTGATTAAACCAACAACGCATTCACCCGGCGCACATACGCCGCTGGATCCGCCGGCATACCGCCTTCGGCCAACAGCGCCTGGTCAAACAAAATGTGCGCCAAGTCATTGAAATGCACCGAGCCTTCCAGCTTCTTGACCAGCGGGTGCTCGGCATTCACTTCCAGCACGGGTTTGACTTCAGGGGCGTTCTGGCCGGCTTGCTTCAGCATGCGCGCCAGCTGGGTGCTCATGCCGTGGTCTTGCACGACCAGACAGGCGGGGGAATCGACCAAGCGGGTGGTCACGCGCACGTCTTCGGCTTTGTCTTTCAGGGCTTCCTTGAGCTTGGCGAGCAGGGGTTTGAAGGTTTCGGCGGCTTCTTCAGCGGCTTTTTTCTCATCGTCGTCCTGCAGTTTGCCCAGATCGACCGCGCCTTTGGCCACGCTTTGCAGCGGGGTGCCGTCAAATTCGTTCACATAGTTCAGCGCCCACTCGTCCACGCGGTCGGTCATCAAGAGCACTTCAATGCCTTTTTTCTTGAACACTTCCAGCTGCGGGCTGTTTTTGGCGGCGGCGGCGTTGTCAGCGGTGATGTAGTAGATCGCCTCCTGGCCGTCCTTCATGCGGGCTTTGTAGTCGGCAAAGCTGACGGTGACGGTGTCTGTGGTGGTGCTTGAAAAGCGCATCAGCTTGGCCAGGCGGTCTTTGTTGGCAAAGTCTTCGCCCAAACCTTCTTTGAGTACCGCGCCAAATTCGGCGTAAAACGCGTCAAACTTGCCCAGACCTGCCTCTTGTTCAGCCTTTTCTTCCGTTGTCAGCACGTCTTCCACCATGTCCGGCGAACCTTTAGGCGGCAAAGCGTTGTGTTTGGCCAAGTCTTCCAGCATGCCCAGCACGCGCTTGGTGCAGCCTTCGCGGATGGCTTTCACGTCGCGGCTTTCTTGCAGCAGCTCGCGGCTCACGTTCAGCGGCAGGTCATTGGAGTCGACCACGCCTTTGACAAAGCGCAGGTAGCCCGGTAAGAGCGCCTCGGCATCGTCCATGATGAAGACGCGTTTGACGTAGAGCTTCAGCCCCGAGTTGCGCTCGCGGTTGTACAAATCCATGGGCGCTTTGCTGGGGATGTACAGCAGCTGGGTGTATTCCTGGTTGCCTTCCACGCGGTTGTGGGTGTGCGCCAGCGCGTCCGCATGGTCGTGGCTGATTTGTTTGTAAAAGTCCTGGTATTGCTCGGGCGTGATGTCTTTCTTGGCGCGCGTCCACAAAGCGCTGGCCTGGTTCACGGTTTCCCATTCGCCGGTCATCACCATGCCGCCGCCCGAGGTTCCTTTGGACGGGTCGTCCTTGTCAATCGGCTCGCCTTCCTTCCATTCTTCCTTTTCCATCAAAATCGGCAGGCTGATGTGGTCTGAATACTTGGCGATGATGCCTTTGAGCTTCCAGTTGTTGGCGTAGTCCAGCGCGTCGTCGCGCAGGTGCAGGGTCACGCTGGTGCCGCGCTGGGCGCGTTCAATGCTTTCTACTTCAAAGTCACCCGAGCCGCCACTGACCCAACGCACGCCGTCAGCCGTTGGCAAACCCGCACGGCGAGATTCGACGGTGATTTTGTCCGCCACGATGAAACCCGAGTAAAACCCCACGCCAAACTGGCCGATCAACTGTGAATCGGCCTTTTGGTCGCCCGAGAGCTTGGCCACAAAGTCTTTGGTGCCGCTTTTGGCGATGGTACCGAGGTTGTCGATGGCTTCTTGCTGGGATAGGCCGATGCCGTTGTCGGCAATGGTCAGTGTTTTGGCCTCTTTGTTGAAGCTGACGCGGACTTCCAGATTCGGCGCATTTTCAAGCAACACAGGGTCGTTCAGCGCTTCATAGCGCAGTTTGTCGCAGGCGTCCGAGGCGTTGGAGATCAGCTCGCGCATGAAAATCTCTTTGTTGGAGTACAGCGCGTGGGTGACTAAATGCAGGAGTTGGGCTACTTCGGCTTGGAAGGACAGGGTTTGCTTGGTCATGGTGGTCAAAAATGAACTAAAAGTGGGAAATGAAGGCCTGAGCCGCCGTAAAACAGCGTCGAAGCGGCTAAGTTAAGAGTTTAACTGGGGCTGCTTGGGCAAATTTCAAGAAAAACGGCTTGAAATTTGGTTTTAAAGCTTTTGAAAGGCTATTTAAGAGCTAAAAATGGCTGTAGCCGGTGTATTTATTGACTAAATCGCTAGTAAAAACATAGCAATTCTATTTATACGAAGCCAGCAAAATACTGGTTTCGGTGCTGCGGATGCCCTTCAACAGCCGAATCCGCTCCAGCGCTTTTGACAGCTCGCCCATAGACGCCACTTCCAGCTCGGCCAGCAAATCCCAGCGGCCATTGGTGTCGTGCAGCGCGGCCACGCTGGGTTCGCCCAAGAGCCGCACAATCACCTCGCGGGTTTGGTTGCCTTCCACCTGCACACCCGTCCACGCACGCACGCTCTCGCGTTCGGTTTGCGGTTTCAGCTGCACGGTGTAGCCCACAATCGTTTGGTCGTCTTCCAGCTTGCGCAGCCGGTTCGTCACCGTGCCGCGCGACACTTTGAG
>JANPIC010000107.1:0-25281 GCA_031424795.1 Polaromonas sp.
GGCAAGGCGTCCAAAACGGCGTTGGCGTCTGGCGAGCGGCTGACGATTTCAAGCAAACGGCAACCGGCATAGGTGCCGTCGTCAAAGCCGTACCAGCGTTCTTTGAAGAAGATGTGGCCACTCATTTCGCCGCCTAGCGGTGAATCAACCTCTTTCATCTTGGCTTTGATCAAGGAATGACCGGTTTTGAACATCATGGGCACGCCGCCAGCTTCTTTGATGGCTGGGGCGAGGCGCTGAGAGCATTTGACGTCAAACAAAATCGTGCCACCTGGGACGCGGGACAGCACGTCGCGGGCGAACAAGATCATTTGGCGGTCTGGAAAAATGTTGTTGCCTTGCTTGGTAACAATGCCCAAGCGGTCGCCATCACCGTCAAAAGCCAAACCCAGCTCGGCATCCGAGTTTTTGAGCGCGGCCATCAAATCACGCAGATTTTCAGGCTTGCTGGGGTCTGGGTGGTGGTTGGGGAAGTTGCCATCAACTTCGCTGAAAAGCTCAATCACCTCACAACCGATAGCGCGGAAAATGTCTGGCGCAGACGCACCGGCGATGCCGTTACCGCTGTCAACCACGATTTTCATAGGTCTAGCCAGTTTGATGCCTGACTCAATACGTGCTGAGTAAGCCGCATCCACACTGGTTTGGCGAGCGCTGCCGCCCGGAATGAGCGACCAGCTTTCAGCTTCCATCATGCGGCGGATGGCTTGAATTTCTTCACCATGAATGGCGCGACCGCGCATGACCATTTTGAAGCCGTTGTAATCTTTCGGGTTGTGGCTGCCGGTGACTTGAATGCCGCTGGTGGTGAGCGTGTTTGCCGCGAAATACAGCATGGGCGTGGTGACCATGCCCACATCAACCACCTCTAAGCCAGCAGCTGCCAAGCCGCGAATCAAAGCGGCAGCCAGTGACGGGCCGCTCAAACGACCATCACGGCCGACGCTGACGGATGTTTCGCCTTCTAAACGGGCAATCGTGCCAAACGCTTTGCCTATGCCTTCGGCAGTTTTCTCAGTGACGGTGGTAGGTACGACGCCACGGATGTCGTAGGCTTTAAAAATGGATGATTCGACTTGCATGATGTGTTTCCTTATTTTTGAATATTCTTTCGATATTCTGTCAGTTATCTAGCTTAATTATCTGGTTTTTTGGGGTGGTTTTTACGACTTTATTTGCTTTGCTTACTTTGCAATGCTTCTTGATAAAGCGCTAGATAGTCTTTGGCTGCATCGTCCCACGAAAAGCTTTGCGCCATACCGCGCAGCACGATTTGATGCCAAAGCTTGGCGTTGGCATAGGTTTTAACAGCTTGCCCCATGGCCGCAGCCAGTGCGGCGGATGTGGCAGGGCCGAACATGAAACCAGTCGCGGTGTCTTGTTGCAATGCATCGGCCGTGGCGTCCACAACTGTATCAACCAAGCCGCCCACGCTTCTGACCAGAGGCACGGTGCCGTAACGCAAAGCATAAAGCTGCGTTAAACCACAAGGCTCAAAGCGTGAGGGAACCAGCATGACGTCACACCCCGCCATCATGAGGTGGGCAAAGGCTTCGTCATAACCCAAACGAACAGCGACGCGACCTGTGTGGGCGGCGGTTGCTGCTACAAATGCGGCTTCTAAATCAGCATCGCCACTGCCCTGCACTGCCAGCTGAGCGCCATCTGCCAGCAAGGCGGGCAAAGCGGCCAACACAAGATCTAGACCTTTTTGCGACGTTAAACGACTCACCACGCCGAAAAGCGGCGCTTTGGGGTCTATAGCCAAGCCCAGAGACTTTTGCAAAGCTGCTTTACAAGTCAACTTGCCCGTTAAGTTGGCTGCAGTATATTTTCCAGTAATTTCTTTGTCTGTCGCAGGGTTCCAAATCGTGCCATCAACACCGTTCAAAATGCCGGATACATCTGCGCCGCGCGCTTTCACCAAACCATCCAAACCGCAACCGAATTCTGGTGTCGCCATCTCGCGCGCATAAGTCGGGCTAACCGTGGTGACGCGGTTCGCGTAGGTCAAACCCGCTTTCATGAAAGAAAACTTTCCATGAAACTCTAAGGCGGTGGGAGCCAACATGCGCGCTGGCAAACCTGTGAGATGGAAGTCATGCTCATCAAACAAACCTTGGTAGGCTAAATTGTGAACGGTAAAAACGGCCGTCGTTTGGGTGGATGGATGCAACGCAAGGTAGGCACAAGCCATGGCGGCGTGCCAATCGTGCACATGCAAAACATCGGGGCACCAAGCGCCGTCCAGCTCGCCTGCTGCCAAATGCGCCGCCACCCAACCCAACAAGGCAAAGCGCTGCGCATTGTCTGGCCACTCGCTGCCATCAGCCGTTTGATACGGATTGCCAACGCGATCATAAAGATACGGCGCATCAATCACGTAGGCTTGAACACTGCTTCCAGTCTCTGCACCGGGCATGGTGCCCAACCACAAAGAGACCTTACCCGCACCAAAAACCGCACCAATATCGCACACCAATTTTTGCTTTAAGACACCTTTTTTAATGGCCGGGAAACCAGGCAGAACCATGCGTGCATCCACGCCAGCTTTGACCAAAGCCTGCGGTAAAGCCCCCAACACATCCGCCAAACCACCCGTTTTGACCAGCGGAAAAACCTCCGCTGCTGCGTGTAATACCTTCATGCGCTCAATTTTTTCAACATTTCCATGGTCACCAAGGTGATGCCATTTTCACTGCGATGAAAGCGCTTAGCATCCAGCTCAGCATCCTCGCCAATCACCATACCATCAGGAATATGGCAGCCACGGTCAATCACAGCCCGTGTCAAGCGCGCCCCACGGCCAATTTGCACTTCTGGCAGCAGTACAGACCAACTAACATCTGCATACGAATGAACACGAACGCTAGAAAACAAGACAGTACGAAAAACCTTGCCGGACACAATGCAACCGCCTGAGACGACGGATTCAATCGCCATGCCACATCGATCTACTTGATTGTGCACAAATTTAGCGGGTGGCAACTGGGCTTGGTACGTCCAAATAGGCCATTTTTTGTCATACAAATTGAGCTTAGGTTCGGTAGCTGTTAAGTCGATATTCGCATCCCAATAGGCATCAATCGTGCCCACATCGCGCCAATAGGGCTCCTCGTTCTCGTCGCTGGTGACCGCGCTGATTGAGAATGGATGCGCTGCTGCATCGCCATTGCGAACAGCGCGTGGAATGATGTCTTTGCCAAAGTCGTGGTCTGAATCAGGATCGGCCATATCACGCTCTAGCTCTTTGTACAGATATTCTGCGTTAAAGATGTAGATACCCATACTGGCCAGCGACATATCAGTACTGCCAGGCATCAAAGGTGGATCAGCTGGTTTTTCCAAAAACTCGGTGATCAAACTGTTCTCATCGACCGCCATAACACCGAATGCTGTCGCTTCGGCTCTAGGCACAGCCAAACAACCGACCGTGCATTGACGACCTTTGGCGACATGGTCCGCCAGCATCAATGCATAGTTCATTTTGTAAATATGGTCGCCTGCTAAAACGACAATGTATTTAGCGCCATAGCTTTCCAAAATGTCATGATTTTGGTAGACGGCGTCTGCCGTGCCTCGGTACCAGCTTTCGTCGTCATTGCGTTGCTGGGCTGGCAACAAGTCGACAAATTCATTCATCTCCGTCTTCAGAAACGCCCAGCCACGCTGCAAATGGCGCAGCAAGCTGTGCGATTTGTACTGCGTGATCACGCCAATGCGACGAATACCAGAGTTCAAACAATTGGACAAGGCGAAGTCAATGATGCGGAATTTGCCGCCAAAATAAACCGCTGGTTTGGCGCGTCGGTCAGTCAAATTCATCAACCGGCTGCCACGACCTCCGGCCAAGACCAAGGCAACGGCGCTTTTGGGTAAATCCAGACTCTGTGCTAGCTTCTTAGTTTCCATGCTGTCTCCTCGTAGGTTGTCATTTGAATGCTGAATGTCTCGGATTTTTACAATATCTTAAACCTAATGCGGGCTGACATTCAACCAAACAACCTGATATGCCGTCAGCGTTAACCCTTGGCGCAGTTGCAGTGTTACCAAGCTGTTACTCAATAAATCATTCGCCCCACTTGGCATCATCGAAAATATTTCAGGTGAGCAATGCTGCTCAAATTCACTGAAATTAGCCAGTACCAACATGTTGAGACCACTCGTACCACGTTGGTAACCTAAGACGCTTGGATTGCCCGTTCTAAAACCTGTCAAATGACCACCAGCGAACGCAGCGCAGGCGGATCGCTGCGTGATCATGTGCCTCAGTCCCGCATAAATTTGCCCTGCAATGGTGCTTTGATCGTGACGATCTGCATATGAGGATTTGACACGTTCGCTACGGTGCACCCAGCGGCTGTCATCCACTTTTGCAGGGTCTTTTTGGTAGCTGAGGTCATTCAACGTACCAACTTCGTCACCCAAATAAATCAAGGGAATGCCGCCACTACTCAGAATCACGCTATGCAACAGCAATATGCGTTTAACGGCCAGCGGATCACCGTGCGTCACGCCAGCTAACGAAGCGCAAGTACCGCTGATTCGGCAGTCACCCGTGGCGGGATTGTCTTGAAACGGCACACCGCGTGCGAAACTACCGGGGAAGCGGTTGACATAAAAACGATTCAAAAACTGTCTGTGGTCGTAGCCATTGATACCGAATTTAACCGCATCTTCGTCCGCAAACGTCCAGCCAATATCGTCATGGCTGCGAACATAGTTGACCCAAGCCGTATCTGGGTGCAAATTGTGGCGTTCTTCTAGCGCTTGCTGAAGCAAATTAACCTCGCGCGTGGCCAGCGTGTTCCACAACAAGGCCATTTGTAGCGGGTTGTACGCCACTTGGCATTCTTCGGGTGAAATGTACTTAACAACATCGTCCGGGTGCACGATAGCTTCCGACTTAAACAACATTGCAGGCGCGGCAATGCGCACCAAAGCGCTAAACGCCCGAATCAAACCATGCGCCTCGGGCAGATTTTCGCAAGTCGTGCCTAATTGCTTCCAAACAAAAGCGACCGCGTCCATGCGTAAGAATTCAGCGCCAATATTGGCGATCGCCAACATTTCACCGGCCATGGCGGTAAAAACAGCTGGGTTGCTGTAATTCAAATCCCATTGAAAGGAATTGAAAGTCGTCCAAACCCAGCGACCATCGGCTAGTTGTGAAAACGAACCAGCGTGCGCATCCGGGAAGATTTCGCGCAGGGTTTTGTCATAGGCATCTGGCATGCGCCGGTCTGGGAATATGTAATAAAAATCCTTGTATTGCGGATTTCCTGCCAGAGCACCCAGCGCCCACGCATGCTCATCAGACGTATGGTTAAAGATAAAATCCAGCACCAAACTGATGCCTTCCTTGCGTAATGCAGCTGCAAAATCACGCAAATCAGCCATCGTCCCAAGACTTGGGTTCACTTCTCGATAGCTGCTCACCGCATAGCCACCATCACTGTTCGGTACAGGACATTTGTAGGGCGGCATCAAGTGCAAATACGTCAGTCCCAATTCTTTGAAGTATGGGATTTGCGCTTGTAAACCACGTAAATTGCCAGCAAAAAGATCTACATAGCAAACGCCACCCAGCATTTTTTGTGACTGAAACCAACGGGGATGGTTCTCTCTTTGGGTATCCAGCGCTTTTAAATCTGCGGGGCGGGCTTGGAAAGATTGATACGCCACATGTATCAAATCAACCAAAAAATCACCATAGTCAGCTTGCTGACCATACAGCGCATGCAACTCTTCAAACAGCCTGGGAGCAAACTTGTCTAAACGGTTGCTGAATTCAACCCAAACTTGACCAAGAGACTGCGACCCTGAGCGCAAAGTTACTTGTTCTTTTATAGTGTTTAACAAGCTAATAGTTTCTAAATTTGGAGTTAGCATGCGCTAGCAATTGTCATAAATAGGTTGAAGGCATCGTTTAAAACGAAAAATATGGACAAAATGGGGGAAATGCCAAATATTCGTAAATCATATAGAACATAGCGCAAAAAACAGTTACCAAGCTGTTACCGCATGCGAAAATATTTTCACGGTATTTTGTAAAAATTATTCGAAGGATTATCAAGTGTCTCAAAGCCTCACCAACAACAGTACACAAACCAGCACAAACATCGCAGCTCAAATTGAGGAGCATTTGTTGAAAACTGTTGGCGTCGCGTCAAGTGAAGCCACGCGTACGGATCTCATGCAAGCGGTTTCACAGGTCGCAAGAGAGCAACTCTCAAGACGTTGGGTCGCAACGCAAGCCCGTGAACAAGCGGAAAAATCTCGGCGTGTGGTTTATTTGTCGATGGAATTTTTGATGGGTCGCACGCTTTCAAATGCGATGGCAGCATTGAATTTGACGGATGACGCGTCAAAAGGCCTTGCACAGTATGCGCAAAAGATGGAAGACGTTGCTGATCGCGAACCCGATGCCGCCTTGGGAAATGGCGGCCTGGGTCGCTTGGCGGCGTGCTTCTTGGATTCGATGGCAACTGTGGGTTTACCATCTTTTGGCTATGGCATCCGCTATGAGTACGGCATGTTCGCGCAAGATATTCAAGCAGGCTGCCAAACCGAATACCCTGACCCTTGGCTGCAAAATGGCACGCCTTGGGAATTCCCTCGTGCTGACATTACTTACCCCGTGCGTTTTGGCGGCTGGGTTGAACACGTAGATGGCAAGGCTGTGTGGTGCAACGCCGGTGAAGTCGCCGCAAAAGCGTACGACATGGTGATTCCAGGGCATGGCACAGAAAAAGTAAGCACCTTGCGTTTGTGGAAGGCCGTCGCGCCAGCGCATATTGACTTGAACGCTTTCAACACGGGCGACTATGCGCGTGCTGCTAGTGCAAAAAATGAGTATGAAAACATTTCTTGGGTGCTTTACCCTAACGACAGCACACCCGCTGGTCGTGAACTTCGATTGAAGCAAGAGTACTTCTTTGTCTCAGCCTCCATTCAAGATTTGATCCATCGTCATTTAAAAGAGCATCCAAGCCTTGCTAATTTAGCGGATAAAGTTGCGATTCATTTGAACGATACCCACCCTGCGATTGGCGTGGCGGAGTTGATGCGTGTGTTGTGCGATGAGCACAATATGGTTTGGGACAAAGCTTGGGCCTTGTGTTGCAAGACTTTTTCCTACACCAACCATACCTTGATGCCAGAGGCCCTGGAAACTTGGCCTGTGGCGTTGATGCAGCATGTGTTGCCACGTCATTTGGAGATCATTTTCCAAATTAACAAAGAATTCCTTGAGATGGCAGCGCGTCATCGCCCCAATGACAATGCTTTTTTATCGCGTTTGTCGCTGATAGACGAGCATGGTGAACGACGTGTGCGTATGGCAAATTTGTCTATCGTTGGCAGTCACAAAGTCAATGGTGTTTCTGCCTTGCATTCGGATTTGCTGGTTCAAACCATCTTTGCCGATTTCGCCAGCATCTGGCCAGAGCGTTTCACCAATATGACCAATGGCGTCACGCCACGCCGCTGGTTGGCACAGGCCAATCCTGAGCTTTCAAGCCTGCTGGACAGCACACTGGGCCAGTCATGGCGACTCAATCTTGATCAACTTCAAGGTTTAAACGCGCTTAAGAGTGACGCAGCCTTTCAAAAGTCGTTCATGTCGATCAAACGGAATAACAAAGCCCGCTTGGCCGCTTATATCGAGCGTACAGCCGGCATCAAGGTCAACCCAGACAGTTTGTTTGACGTCCAAGTTAAGCGTATTCATGAGTACAAGCGCCAGTTGTTGAATGTGTTGCACGTGATCACGCGGTATCAAGCGATCCTTGCCAATGCTGATGCAAATTGGGTCAACAGAACGGTCATTTTTGCAGGTAAAGCGGCATCAAGCTACCACACAGCTAAATCCATTATCCGCTTGATTCATGATGTGGGAAGCGTGATTAACAACGACCCACGCGTGGGCGATAAGCTTAAACTGGTTTTTATTCCCAACTATGGTGTCTCTGTCGCGGAAATCATCATGCCGGGCGCGGACTTGTCAGAGCAAATCTCTACAGCGGGTACCGAAGCTTCAGGCACAGGCAATATGAAACTCGCACTGAATGGCGCTTTAACCGTTGGCACCGACGATGGTGCAAACATTGAAATCAGACAGAACGTGGGGGATGACAATATCTTCATCTTCGGTCTTAAAACGCCAGAAGTGCAAGCCTTGCGTCAAAGCGGTTATGTCTCAAGACACTATTACGACAGTTTGCCAGCATTGAAGTCGGTCTTAGATGCTGTCGCTGGCGGTTTATTTTCGCCCGAAGAGCCCAATCGATATGGCCCATTGGTGGATTCATTGATCGGTGGCGGTGATCACTACATGCTACTGGCTGATTACGCATCGTACGTAGAGACACAGCTGCGGGTGGATGACCTGTATCGCACGCCAGCTCAGTGGTGCGAGTGCGCTATTGCCAACGTTGCGGGAATGGGTGTTTTCTCTTCTGACCGAACCATTCGACAATATGCACGCCAAATTTGGCATATTGAGTCCGATACACCATAAACTAAACATCAAAGCTGCCATACTGAATCGTCAACCATCACATCGAATAAGAGGTCGTGCAATGCCTAATCCAAAAGATGATACAGCCCATATTTCGCCGTTGTTGAGTGATCTTGATGTTTGGCTACTTGCCGAGGGTACGCATTTACGCCCCTATGAAGTCTTAGGCGCTCATCCCTTTGTGCTGGATGGTGTGCAGGGAACGCGCTTTGCCGTCTGGGCACCCAATGCTTCGCGTGTGAGTGTGGTTGGTGACTTTAACTACTGGGATGGTCGACAAAACCCCATGCGGCTGAGGCCAGAATGCGGCGTTTGGGAATTGTTTTTACCGCATGTCACTGCAGGTGCTTTGTACAAGTTTGAGCTTGCGGCTAGAGACGGTACGCTTTTACCAACAAAAGCAGACCCCTATGCACGACAATCCGAATTGCGTCCTGCCACGGCTAGCGTCGTTACCGCGCTGCCCAGCATGGTTGAGCCCTCACCCGTTCGTCAACAAGCCAATGCGCTGGACGCTCCCATTAGTATTTACGAAGTGCACCTGGGTTCATGGCGGCGTGAGTCCGACGGTTCAAACGATGGCGCGGGGCGCTGGTTGAATTGGGACGAGCTTGGCGATACTTTGGTGCCTTATGCCAAGGACATGGGCTTCACCCACTTAGAGTTGTTACCTATCAGTGAGCACCCGTTTGATGGCTCTTGGGGCTACCAGCCCGTCGGTCTGTATTCCCCAACCTCACGCTATGGCGATGCACAAGGGTTTGTACGCTTTGTGGCGCGTTGCCATGCTGAAGGCATCGGCCTGATTTTGGATTGGGTACCGGCTCATTTCCCAACTGACTCGCACGGATTAGGCAATTTTGATGGTACGCATCTCTATGAGTATGCTGATCCACGCGAGGGTTTTCACAACGACTGGAGCACGCTCATCTACAACTTGGGGCGCACAGAAGTCAGCAACTTTTTAATTGGTAATGCACTGTATTGGTTGGAACGTTATGGCGTTGATGGCTTACGGGTTGATGCCGTTGCCTCCATGCTTTATCGCGATTACAGCCGCAAAGCGGGTGAATGGATACCGAATAAACATGGCGGACGTGAGAACTTAGAGACCATTGCCTTCCTCAAACGCATGAACGAGGTGGTGGGCACCGAGCGACCACAAGCGGTAACCTTGGCAGAAGAATCCACAGCATTCCCAGCCGTCTCCCGCCCTACCTATGCGGGTGGACTGGGTTTTCACTACAAATGGAACATGGGCTGGATGAATGACACCCTCGCCTACATGGCGCGTGACCCCGTTCACCGCAAACACCACCACGGCGAAATGACGTTTAGCTTGGTTTATGCCTTCAATGAAAACTTTGTATTGCCCATATCACACGACGAAGTGGTGCATGGCAAAGGTTCGCTGTTGAACAAAATGCCGGGTGACACGTGGCAAAAGTTTGCCAATCTGCGTGCGTATTACGGCTTCATGTTTGGACACCCTGGCAAAAAACTGCTCTTCATGGGCTGCGAGTTTGGTCAAGAGCGTGAGTGGAACCATGACCAAAGCCTAGATTGGCATTTGCTGGACAACCCCATACATGCAGGCGTGCAGCGCCTCATGCGCGACTTGAATCATCTCTACAAAGAGACACCAGCGCTTTACCAACAAGATTTCGTACCTGCAGGCTTTGAGTGGATTGAGCACAACGATGCTGAGCGATCCGTCATCAGCTTTATCCGTCATGGCCATGACGACAGCACCTACATGGTCGTGGTCACGAATTTCACACCAGTGGCACAAAAAGGCTACCGCTTGGGCGTGCCACAAGCTGGCGCGTATCGTGAAAGACTCAACACTGACTCAGCCCATTATGGTGGTAGCAATGTAGGCACGCCTTTGGGCATAGCAACAGCACAACCCGTTGCTTGGCATGGCAAATCTCACTCAGTACTGCTCGACCTGCCCCCCCTAGCCACCGTGATGCTCGAATGGAAAGCATGAAGGAAGGGAAACCTTGGCCGCTGGGCGCACACTGGGATGGTCAAGGCGTTAATTTCGCGGTATTTTCAGCGCATGCCCAGAGTATTGAGCTTTGTTTGTTTGATGCATCTGGTACGAAAGAAATAGCTCGCTACACGCTGCCTTGCCATACCAGCGATGTTTGGCATGGTTATTTACCGAAGGCTGAGCCTGGCTTGGTTTATGGTTTGCGCGCCCATGGCACATGGTGGCCCGAGCGTGGCTACCGTTTTAATGCCTCTAAACTACTGCTTGACCCCTATGCACGAGAAATAGTTGGCACGTTTGAGTGGCGAGATGAACATTTTGGCCATGACCGACATCTTCCCATACACCCCGATACGCGCGACAACGCAGCCTTTGCGCTCAAAGCCCGCCTGCCACGTGATGATTTTGATTGGGAGCAAGACCAACTCCTGCATCACCCTTTAGCCAGCACAGTGCTGTATGAGGTTCACGTCAAAGGGTTTTCACAACGCAACCCCCTTGTTCCTGAAGCCCTGCGCGGCACCTATGCGGGCTTGGGTCATGACGCATCGCTTGTACACTTGAAGCGCTTGGGTGTCACAGCCGTCAGCCTGTTGCCCGTACATTTAGCTTTGGATGAAGAGCGCTTGACCAAACTGGGTTTACGCAATTATTGGGCGTACAACACGCTGGGTTTCTTTTGCGCCGACCCCCGCTTAGCCAGCAACAGCACGGGACTGTCGCCTAGAGACGAGTTTCGCACCATGGTCAAAAGCATGCATCAAGCAGGGCTTGAAGTTTTACTGGATGTCGTGTTCAACCACACCTCAGAATCCGATGAAACGGGTCCCACGCTCAGCTTTCGCGGTTTAGACAACGCCAGTTACTACCGCTTACCGCCAGATTCCCGTGCGCACTATGTGAACTACAGCGGCTGCGGTAACACGCTAGACATTCGCCAATCCCGCGTGCTGCAACTGGTCCTGGACAGCCTGCGTTATTGGGTCATGGACATGCATGTCGATGGGTTTCGCTTCGATTTAGCACCCGTTTTGGGGCGGGGTGACCACGGTTTTAGCCCTGATGGCGCATTTTTCACAGCTGTGGCGCAAGACCCCCTACTTTCACGCGTGAAAATGATCGCCGAGCCTTGGGACATTGGCCATGGCGGTTACCAAGTCGGTAAGTTCCCACGCGGTTGGCTGGAGTGGAATGACCACTTTCGTGACACGATGCGCAGTTTTTGGATTCATGGCGACATCACAAAACACCATCACCACGCACACAACAAACACAATACCCGTGGTAATTTTGCACTGCGCTTGTGCGGCTCTTCTGATTTGTACCAACCGCGCAACCGTGCCCCAGCTGAGTCGGTCAACTACGTCGTCTCGCATGACGGATTCACATTGCGCGACTTGCTCAGCTACAACCAGCGGCACAATCTAGCCAACGGAGAAAACAACCGTGATGGCCATGGACACAATTTAAGCTTCAATTGTGGCGCTGAAGGCGTCACCAAGGATGCCAAGGTCAACGCCCTGCGTGGTCGTCTCCAGCGTGCCCTGCTCGCCACCACCTTGCTAGCACAAGGCACACCCATGCTTTGCGCGGGCGACGAATTGGGTCATACCCAACAAGGCAACAACAACCCCTATTGCCAAGACAACGCCACCACTTGGATAGATTGGACTACGGCAGACGATGATCTCATTGCCTTCACCGCCCATGTGCTTGCGCTGCGTCGCCAATTACTGCCTTTGGGCAACCACTGGTACAGCGGCATCGTCAATGCGTCAGGATTGCACGACTTGGCTTGGCTGCAAAGCAATGGCACACCGCTGCAAGGAGACGACTGGCAAGACCCGACTAGCCAGGTTATGGGCTGTTTGATTGGCGAACCCAGCTTGTCATCCACGGCTGTGCTGATATTGATCAACGCAGAGCATATAGATCATTCTTTCACCCTGCCCACAGGCAACTGGCAAGCCCAGCTAGACACCACACAACCATCTGGAAAAACAAGTTGGTCTAGCCGTGGCGAACACACTTACCCGCTGGCAGCACACAGTCTGGCTCTTCTTCAAAAAATTTAACGATGAAACTCCCTCGCCAAAGCGGCATTTTATTGCACCCCACCAGCTTGCCAGGTCCGCATGGTTCGGGTGATTTGGGCGCTTCGGCCTACCATTTTGTGGACTGGCTGGCCAAAGCTGGGCAAAAACTCTGGCAAATTTTGCCACTTGGCGGTATCGGTCCAGGTAATTCGCCCTATATGAGCAGCTCCGCCTTTGCAGGCAACCTGCTGTTGATTGACTTGAACGAATTAGTCACACGCAATTGGCTGGACGCAGCTGATGCTGTGCCTGACAGTGTTACAGCAGCGGCATTTTCAGAGGAACGACTCAATTTCAGTGCCGTTGTCCCATGGCGCATGGCGCGGCTGCAACGCGCCGCACAACGCTTTGCAGCCACGGCCTCAGCGTCTGAGCGGGACGATTTAACGCAATTTGAAGCATCGCAAGCCGATTGGCTGCCTGATTACGCCTTGTTCATGACCTTGAACGAGGTCCATGGCTGGCAGGATTGGTGCGATTGGCCTCCTGCGTTTGCCCAGCGCCAACCAGGAGCGCTACAAACCGCCCGTGAGCAATATGCACCACAAATCGCTTTTTGGACATTTTGCCAATGGTGCTTTTTCAGGCAATGGCACAAGCTCAAAACCTATGCCAACCAGCACGGCATACGCATCGTTGGCGACGTGCCCATCTTTATTGCCTACCAAAGCGCCGAAGTCTGGGCACGGCAAGATTTGTTTGAGCTTGACCGCAGCGGTAAAGCGCAAGTTATCGCCGGCGTACCGCCTGACTTTTTCAGCGCGACAGGGCAGCGCTGGGGCAACCCGCTGTACCGCTGGAGCGCACACAAGGCCGATGGGTTTGCGTGGTGGGTACAGCGCGTGCGGCGCACGTTTGAGCTGGTCGATATGGTGCGGATTGACCACTTTCGCGGCTTTGAAGACTATTGGGAAATCCCCGCTGGTGAGCCCACCGCCATCAACGGTCGTTGGAAAGCTGGCCCAGGTGCGGCGCTGTTTGAGGCGATTCACGCTCAACTGGGCGATTTGCCCATCATTGCTGAAGACTTGGGCATCATCACCCCAGCGGTCAACGCTCTGCGCTGCCAATTCAACCTGCCCGGTATGCGGATCTTGCATTTTGCCTTTGGCGGTGACACGTTTGACAACGGCAACGCCTATTTGCCGCATAACTATGAGGCCAACACCGTCGTCTACACCGGCACGCACGACAACAACACGACGCAAGGCTGGTGGCAAGAAGCATCGGCCACCGAACGCCAGCATGTACGTGCCTATTTGCGCTTGAAAGCGGAGGATGAGCCAAACATCCACTGGCAGCTGATCGCCGCCGCCTGTGCCAGCGTGGCAGACACCGCCATCCATCCCTTGCAAGACGTGCTCGGTTTGGGTGGCGATTGCCGCATGAACCTGCCCGGCGTGGGTGAAGGCTATTGGGAGTGGCGCTTTAGCTGGCAGCAAGTCCAGCCGCAGCATGCGCAGCAGCTGGCGGATCTGTGTCAACGCTACCGTCGTTAATTACTAAAAAAGGACAGCCAGTTGTCCTACTTTACATATCCCAGACTTAGGCTATATTGCACTTATGAGCCATAAAAACCCTGAAAACTTGACATCTACCAACACCAAACCCAAGCCTTTCTCAATGATTCGGGAGTTTGCACTTGCCGACTGGTTCACGCTGGGCAACGCGGTGTGCGGTATGGGTGCTCTGTTTTCGACCATGAGCTACCTGGAAACACAGGAAGAAGTGCACATTTTGTTTGCTTGCGCCTTGGTCTTGGCTGCCCTGATTTTTGATATTTTTGATGGCAGGATTGCTCGTTGGCGACAAAAATCGTCAGCCTTGGGGCGGGAATTAGACTCGTTGGCAGACGTGATTTCCTTCGGTGTCGCGCCCGCCATCATCGCCTACGGCTGCGGCATGCAAGGCTTGTACGACCGCGTTATTTTGGTCTTTTTCGTGGCCTGCGGCGTCTCGCGGTTGGCGCGCTTCAACGTCACGGCTGAAGGTTTTGCGGACGAAACTGGCAAAGTTAAGTTTTTTGAAGGCACCCCGATTCCGACTTCCATCGTTCTCGTCGCCATCATGGCATTGGCGACATGGTTTGGTGCGGTGCGAGAAAACCTTTGGTTTGGCGAATATCTCATCGCCGGTTTCAAATTTCACCCACTGGTGCTGATGTTTGCGATTTCAGGTTCGTTGATGATCAGCCGTATTCGGGTACCGAAACCGTAAATTCAAGCTTTCTGCATTGTTTAGGGAACGCGCAATCCATTCTTAGACAAACTAGCCCGCCCAGCTTCACCGCCAAACGCTGCTGCTAGCGCTTTGGTAGCATCAGACGCAGCGTCAGCAACCCAGAAACTGTAGCGCGTTGCCAGCTCATAGTCTTTGGGGAAAGCCCCCAACAGTAATTTTGGCTGCGATTGCACGATTTCGCTCACTTGGGTGATTCCAATATCGGCCTCGCCAGTTGCAACTAATTTCATGGTTTCGATGCCGTCTTTGGCTTTGGTTGATTTGGCCAACACCTCGTCCTTGATGCCCAGTTTTTCAATCACACCCATGAAATGCACACCCACCGTCGCGCCACGTGCAGGGTCGGAAAACGCGATGCGTTTGGCGTTTTGCAGCGCTTGTTTGAGCTTTTCGGACGTATCAATGTTGATGCCTGAATTCGCCTGCGCAAAGCTGGCTGACATCGCCAAACCCGCTAAAGTATCGCCTACCGACATTGTTTTACCTGCCTGAAGTGCTCCTGTATTCGTAGCGATCGCCTTATTGATACGCACTTCAGTGGTGATCAAAACACCGGTTAAAACGCCTTGTTTTCCAGCAGCTACAAACTTCTCTTCCGCCGCACCCGCTGTGTCATAAAGCCGCACTACACTGTGGCCACTTCTCTGCTCAAATGCCGTGATGATCTCTTCAGCCGGCACTTTGACACCAGCAGCCGCGTAGAAATTGATGGTTTCACTGTAGGCGGTTACAGCAATAAAACCCAGAGCAAAGCTCAAAATAAGTCTAACGAGGTGACGTGATTTCATAAAGTTCAGATCAAATGAAAAGATAATGTTACAACACAATATGCGCCCAACCTGTCCCACTTGCTTGCGAGCCAAAATCACTTGCATTTGCCATTTAGTATCTTCTGTCAATACCGACGTAGAAATATTAATACTGCAGCATCCGCTGGAAGTATTAGAAACCAAAGGCACAGCGCGACTCTTGCATTTGTGTTTGGCGAATAGCGGTGTATTGACGGGTGAAGTATTTGAAGAATCACAATTATTATCTACAAAAAATACAATCTTGCTTTATCCAATAACGTCAGAAGATCATTCACTCGGAATTACTTCACCACCCGAGTTAAATAAATTCTGGTTGAATGACTTAAAAAATATTCGATTGATTATTATCGATGGCACATGGCGTAAAAGCCGAAAAATACTTTGCAAAAATCCATATTTGCAAACCTTACCAAGATTGTTATTGGACGATTCACCCGCAGGCCAATACACCATCCGCAAAGCACGAAAACCACATCAACTGTCAACCATGGAGGCTGCCAATGCGGCATTGGCCCAGATGGAAGCTAACTCAGCAAAATACGAACCGCTGAACGATGCATTTTTATCGTTCAACGCCATGCTTACCGATCAAATGAAGCGTTGAGTTTGAAACGCAGCACTCAGCCGCTATTAAATATATAGCGCTTTTAAGATGCCAAAAACGTACTTAGCCGGCGTATTTATTGCCCAAAAAGCTATAAAATATATAGCAAAAATAGCTTATTTTTGACTTAAATGCCTTCTAAAATCACTACTGTCCTAATGGCGGATTTCACGCTGATGGGCATAACTGCCTGGTACTCTGCCGAATCGTAAAACTTCTCAGCTTGTTCAAACGACGGAAACCTCACCAATACCAAGCGCTTGGGTGACCACAGCTGCGTTTCCTTGATGTTCATTTTGCCACCGCGCGCAAGATATTCACCACCGTATTTTTCGGCTATTGGGCGAGCTTTGAGTTTGTATTCCTCATACGCTTCAGGGTTGGTTAAATCAGTATCGACAACGAGATAAGCAGCCATTATTTTCTCCTTTTAAAAACAATCAATTCAATTTATAAATACGAATTGCATTGTTGCAAAATATATTTTCTCTTTGCAATGTAGGGTATTTCTCAGTCAATAGCAAGCATTCTTTAAACCAGGTTTGATAATCACTTGCCAGCTCTAAGACCGGCCAATCACTTCCCCATATCATGCGCTCGGAGCCAAATATTTTCAATACATATTCAATCCAAGGTGTGCAGATACTAGGATTTGACGATTTTCCTGCTTCCGTTAATAAGCCAGATAACTTACAACTCACATTCGGCAACTCAGCCAATGCAGCCAAGCCATCCGCCCAAGGCTGCCAAGCCGACTCAACGCCATGCGCTATGTCAGGCTTGGCACCGTGGTCGATGACGATGGACAAATTGGGGTGCAGCTTGGCAAGTTTCAGAATATGTGGCAAATGCACAGGGCGAATCAAGGCGTCGAATACCAAGCCCAGACGCGTCATCGCCTCAAGTGCAGGCTGCACGGCGGGCTGCAAAATCCAGTCTACATCTTTTAAATCGTGCAACATGGGGCGCAAACCCTTCAATTTAGGATGCTTTGCTAGTTGTTCAATCTGTGAAATGGCATCTGCAGCGCTGAAATCAACCCAACCTACCACGCCTAAAACAGCAGAATTTTCTTCTGCCAGCGCCAGCAAATGCAAGGTTTCCGCAACCGTAGGCGCAGCTTGTACGAGAATGCCGCCGGTGATAGTCAGCGGTTCGGCCAGTTTTCGCCAATCTGCCACCGCCACATCACGGTAAATAGCACCCACTTCAGGTGTGAGCCAGCCATAATCACCACGCGACAACTGCCAGCTGTGAAAGTGCGCGTCAATCAGCATGTTTACCCTAAGCTGGTACAGGCGCATTCGCTGGAATCAAACCCTGAGCTTTGAGTTTGTCCCAAAACGCTGCTGGAATCGGGTGCTGCAACATCGCTAAAGCATCGGCCCAATGCGTGGTTTGGTTCGCACCTAAAAGCACGGTGTCAACAACCGGATGCGCCAGTGGAAACTGCAGGGCTGCGGCACGTAGCGGTACTTTGAATTCGTCACAAACAGCCTCAATCGCTCGCACGCGCTCCACCCACATGGCTGGGGCGCTATCGTAATTGAACAAGAGTTTGTCACCTGTCTTCTCTGCATCACGGACGCCAGTCGCCAATATTCCCGAATTAAACACACCTCCAATAGCGATACGCATGCCGCGCTGTTCGCAAATCGGCAGCAATTCTGCAAAACCTGAGTGGTCGACCAAGGTGTAGCGGCCGGCTAGCAAAATGCAATCGAGTTCGGTTTCTTTCAACACATCTAAGCAAACTTGCACATCGTTGACACCCAAACCGATGGCGCGAATCAAGCCTTCTTGCTTCATTTTTTGCAGCTCAGGAAGCGCTTCGTCAATCACTTGGCGCAAGACTTTAGGATAGTTATCGCCATGGCAAATCGAGCAGCAATCATGCACAAATGCAACGTCTAAATAAGCCATGCCCATGCGCTGTAAGCTGTCTTCCACACTGCGGCGCACGCCGGCAGCGGAGTAATCCCAGTGCTGGTTGTACGGCAAGATGTTGACGAAGTTCAGCTGGTCACGTGCAGCCGTGGCGCTTGGCGTCAAAATGCGTCCTACTTTGCTGCTTAAAGTGAAGCTGTCGCGTGGTAACTGACGCAGTGCTTGACCAAAGCGTTGTTCGCTCAAGCCGTGGCCATAATGCGGCGCGGTGTCGAAGGTGGTGCAGCCATCGTTGATGGCTTGCTGGATGATGTTTTGGGCATCCGTGTCACTAACAGCGGTGAACAGGTTACCTAATGGCGCACCGCCTAGGCCGAGTTTTAGTCCGCCCAGTTTGGCGTTTTTGAGTGGGGGAAATATGGGTTTTAGGGTTGTTGCATTCATGGTTTAAGTGTACGTTGTAACATATGATGTTTGCACATCCACCCCATTAAACCCCACATACGCAAAATAAACCCTATGAAATACCGCAACTTAGGCAATAGCAACCTCAAAGTTTCCGAGCTCTGCTTGGGCAGCATGATGTTTGGCGACCAAACGGACAAGGCCGAGGCGACAAAAATCGTCGCCGATGCGTATGCCAACGGCGTGAATTACATTGATACAGCCGATGTCTACACCAAAGGCGCGTCTGAAACCATGGTGGGCGAAATTCTTACTGGCCAGAGGCACAACTGGGTATTGGCAACCAAGCTAGGCAACCCGATGGCGGATCGCGTCAACGTTGGGCATTACTCGCGCAGCTGGATGATGCAAGAAATCGACGCATCGTTGGCACGGCTCAAAACCGATCACGTCGATATTTTGTATATGCACCGCGACTACAACGGCATGAATTTAGAAGAGCCGTTGCGTGCGCTGGACGCGATGCTGCGTGCAGGCAAAATCCGCTATTGGGGCGTGTCCAACTTTCGCGGCTGGCGCATTGCAGAAATGGTGAACATCGCCAAGCAACTCGGCATGCCTGGCCCTGTTGTTTGTCAGCCGTATTACAACCTGCTGAACCGCATGCCCGAAGTCGAAATTTTGCCCGCGTGCCAGCATTACGGTATAGGTGTAACGTCATACAGCCCAATTGCACGCGGCGTGTTGACGGGTAAATACTTGCCCGGTCAACAACCTGACCCGAACTCACGCGGTGGCCGTGCGGACAAGCGGATGACAGAGACAGAGTTGCGAGAAGAGTCTTTCGTTATCGCGCAAACGCTGATGAAGTATTGCCACGAAAAAGCAGCCTTAAAAGTCAGTTTGGCACAATTTGCCACAGCTTGGGTGCTGGCGAATCCGGCCATCAGCTCGGTCATTGCCGGGCCGCGCACACTACAACAATGGCAAGATTATTTGCCTGCACTAGATTATGTGGTCACTGCTGAAGATGAAAAACTGGTGGACAGCTTGGTGCATCCTGGTCATCCGTCAACACCGGGCTACACCGATCCTGCTTACCCGCTGAATGGCAGAAACGTCAGTTAACGATTCCCAGCGATTCACCAATTGCCGTCCGTACAGAGGGTGTCGCATGCTGCGAACCTCATGTTCAAGGGTGGCAAGCACCTTGCCGGAGTCCAGATCGACGATGTCTTGAAAGCGGTACTGGCTGGCATCGCTTTCCTCGGTGACCAAGCCACGTTCCAGCAAACGGCGATGGACGCCTGAAAAATCCGCAACGGTGATTTGAATGTGGTGACCATCGTACGCCGCCAAGGTGCGTGCTGTTTCCCGGAATACCAAGCTTTCATGCAAGCCCAGGGGAACACGTGCAAACGCGCCCTGCCCGTCTTGCCCCACCTCAACCTGCGCAGCGGCCAACATTTCGCGGTAAAAACGGCCAATGCCAGCTGCGGTTCCTAGCGCCGCATCGATCTCGACATAGGGCATGCCCAAAGTCAGGCTACCGAAACGTGCCGTGTTGGGTGCATGCACGTGGATGCGGTTGCCCCAGGGACAGGTGACGTCAACCCCGTCATCGGTTCGTTTAAAACGGAATTGTGTACCCGTCAGCGCGGGTTCAACCCTGGCCAAGCGCAACACCAAAGCATCCAAATCGGGCATGACCAAGCCCACTTTGCCACGCAAGACCTGAATACCTCTGACGGGCAGGTGAAACTGGCTGCTGCCAACATTGATCCATGCGTTATCCACCCCGACGCGCAAGTAGGGGTCGCGGGTCAAACCCAGTCCCATGATGTAAAAGACGATTGCTAGCTGTTGATCCGGCACGCTGATGTTGACATGGCCAAATTCGACGATGTTGCCAACGTCCTGCGTAGCGCGGTTGAAGGGGGGATGGTTTATTTTATTCATACAATGAAGGCTCAATGCTATTCAATCATTATGCCAATACTATCTCGACCTGTCATCGATAGTCACGTCCACATCATCGACCCAGCGCGGTTTCCCTACGCGCCCGATGCTTGGTACAAACCCATAGGCGCGGAAATGGGTACCGCCGAAAACTTACACCAAGTGCTGGACGCCCATGGCATCCGCAAAGCGCTGTTGGTCGGGCCAAATTCCGGCTACAACTTGGACAACCGCTGCATGCTGGACGCCATCAAACACAGCGCTGGGCGCTTCAAAGGCGTTGCCGTGGTGCGCAATAATGCCTCGCTGGGTGAGCTGCAAGACCTGCAAGCCCAAGGCGTGATTGGTGTGGCCATGAATGTGGCTTTGCTCGGTGTTGATTTTTATAGCGATATAGCGCCCTTGCTCGATCGTTTACGTGATTTGAATATGGTTGCACAAATGCAAGTGCAACATGACCAACTACTGCCCATGCGTGACATGCTCGTTGATAGCGGCGCGAAGCTGCTGTTTGACCACTGTGGCCGCCCGGACCCGACCCAAGGTGTGGACCAAGCGGGTTTCGTGGCTTTGTTGCAGTTAGCCGAAACAGGGCGAGCCTGCGTCAAACTCTCAAGCTTGAGCAAATGCTCTTTGCTACAACATCCCTATCCTGATGCGTGGAAGTTCGTTGATGCGCTGATAGCCACCTACACGCCACAAAACTTGGTCTGGGCTTCTGACTGGCCTTTCTTGCGCGCACCTGCCCGCATTGACTACGGGCCAATTGTGAGCTTGTTTGAACAGCTGATACCAGACGTTACTGCACGCCACGCGATTCAGTGGGAAACACCGAAGCGTTTGTTTGGATTTGAAGACTGAGCTACCAACCCATCAAAACACAAAAATAAGCAGCAAAATAATGATCAAAAGTGCACCGCCACCGATATACATAGACTTCTCCATCGCGCCGCTCACCCTCAAAGAGGATTGTTAAGTCGACACCATTGAACCCATTACATCCACATCGTTTGTATTTATCTGTGCGCTGGCATACTGAGGGTTTGACTTTTAGAACTGACGCTCATGGCACGAGATGTTTGTGGGGTTTTACGGGACAGTTTTAAATGCCGATAAAGATCGCACTAACATGAGCATGGGCATGAACATGAACATAACAGGAGAACGTCTTGACAGAACCAACACCAGCCGAGCCAAATGACAAGGAATCTGAGGCGATGACAGCCACAGAGCCCACCGAGCCGCAGCGTGTACTACTGCACATGCCAGTGGATGTGCGCAGTATCTCGCTGGCAATATTGGCCACACTGGCCAGCATCTTCATGTTGCGCTGGGCCAGCGCCGTGTTCATCCCCGTGATGGTTGGGATACTTTTCAGCTACGGGTTGTCGCCCGTGGTGGATTGGTTGGTGCTGCGCCGAATTCCACGCGCAGTGAGTGCGGCCTTGCTGGTGTTGGGCATCGTATTTGGCTTTGGCGCCACGGTGTACTCACTCAGTGATGATGCAGGCAAATTGGTCGAATCACTGCCGCTGGCCGCAAACAAATTACGCGACACCGCGCGCATGCACTTCGGCCGGACAGACAACACCCTGGCCACGGTGCAAAAGGCCGCAACCCAGCTTGAGCAGGCGGCAGAGGAGACCAATCGCGCAGCACCGCTGGGACGCGGTGTGCAGCGGGTGCAAATCGAAAAAGCGAAATTCGATATCAAAGACCTTCTGTGGAGCGGCACCCTGGGTTTGCTGGCCATGCTGGGGCAGATTGGTATGGTCGCTTTGATTACTTTTTTCTTGATGAGCTCGGGGGACACCTTCAGACGCAAGCTGGTCAAGCTTGCCGGACCGACGCTGAGCCGCAAAAAAATCACGCTGCAGGCGCTCAATGAGATCCATGACCAGATACAGCGTTACATGCTGGTGCAGATATTTACGAGCGGCTTGGTGGGTGTAGCAACGTGGTTGTGTTTTCTGCTCGTTGGGCTGGAGAATGCAGCGGTCTGGGGGATTGCAGCAGGCGTGCTCAATCTGGTGCCCTACATCGGCAGTGTGCTGATCACAGCCGGCTCAGCCATGGTCGGTTTTCTGCAATTTGGCACCCTGGATATGGCCTTGCTGGTGGCCGGCATTTCACTGGTGATCAACAGCATCGAAGGTTTTTTGTTGACCCCTTGGTTGACCAGCCGGGCAGGCAAAATGAATCCGGTCGCCGTGTTTGTCGGTGTTCTCGCTTGGGGCTGGCTCTGGGGCGCTTGGGGTCTGCTACTGGGTGTGCCGATTCTCATGGTCATCAAGGCCATTTGCGACCGCATTGACGATCTCAAAACCGTGGGTGAATTGCTTGGCGATTGACTGACTTGCGAAGTCAGTTCAACATCCCCGCCACCCGCGTCCCTATCGCCATGGCGCTGGTCAACCCGGGCGATTCGATGCCAAACAGGTTCACCAAACCGGCAACGCCATGGTCGTTCGGACCTTGGATCATGAAATCAGCTGCCGCTTCGCTCGGTGCGTTGATTTTGGGCCGCATCCCAGCGTAACCCGCAATCAAAGCGCCGTCTTGCAGTTGTGGCCAATATTTGCGGACTTCGGCATAAAAAGCATCGCCTCGGGTGGGGTTGACTACCAAGTCGTCGGCCGATTCCACCCATTGCACATCAGGGCCAAACTTGGCTTGACCGCCCAGATCTAGCGTGAAATGAACGCCCAAACCAGCTGATTCTGGCACCGGGTAAATCAATCGCTTGAACGGTGATTTACCACTCAACGTGAAGTAGTTGCCTTTGGCGCAATACGATTGCGGCACAAACTTGGCATCTAAACCCTGCATGCTTCGTGCAATCGATGGTGCAGACAAACCAGCAGCGTTGATGAGGGTTTTAGCATGTATTTCCGTACCGTCTTGCATGACTATTTTGATAGCATCGGATTCAATAAATACGCCGTCTACAGCCGAATTAAGAACCGTTAATCCACCTGCATTTTCAAAATCACCTTGCAGCGACAGCATCAGCGCATGGCTGTCAATAATGCCGGTGCTGGGTGAATGCACCGCGGCGACGCATTCAAGCTGCGGCTCTAAGGCACGGGCTTGTTCACGCGTTAGCAATTCCAAATCGTTAACACCATTGGCTGCAGCTTTGGCGATGATGCCTTGCAGTTGCGCGACTTGCGCTTCGTTGGTCGCGACAATCAGCTTGCCGCAACGTTGATGACCAATGCCACGCTCTGCACAGTAGTCATACAGCATCGCCTTACCTTGCACGCACAGCTGCGCTTTGAGCGAGCCTTGTGGGTAGTAGATGCCAGCATGAATCACCTCGCTGTTACGCGAACTGGTACCGGTACCAATGGCGTTGGCAGCTTCCAGCACCAGCAGCTCTTTGCCTGCAAACTTTGGGCTGAGCGCAAGTGCTCTGGCAACCGCCAACCCCACCACGCCAGCGCCTATGACCACGCCATCAATAATTTCATCATTTTCCATATACAGATTGTCGTTTAAAGTTTGAAATAATCGTACGATATCGCTATGAAATTCTCGCAAAACAACCTTTTAGCGCATCCTGACTTTCCATTGCTCTTTGTTTTAAACCACCCCTTGGTTCAACATAAGCTTAGCCATATGCGTGACGTAAAAACCTCGACGCGGACTTTTCGGCAGCTATTGCGCGAGTTAACTTTGCTCATGGGTTACGAAATCACCCGTGATTTACCGATGACGACCGAGCGGATTGAAACGCCCTTGACGACGATGGACGCACCGGTGATAGCGGGTAAAAAAATCGCCATCGTTCCCGTGTTACGCGCTGGTTTGGGTATGGCAGAAGGGCTGATGGACTTGATCCCTTCCGCTCGCCAGGGCCACATCGGCATGTACCGCGGGCCAGACCATAGACCCGTGGAATACTACGTGCGCTTGCCTGAAGTCGCTGGTCGCATTTTTATTGTTTGCGACCCGATGTTGGCGACGGGTTATTCAGCCGTAGGCGCTGTAAATACCCTGATTGGCCGAGGCGTAGCGCCTGAAAACATTCGATTCTTAGCCTTGGTGGCTGCACCTGAAGGTGTCAAAGTCTTTCATACCGCGCATCCAACCGTGCCTGTTTACGTGGCGGGGCTAGACTCGCACTTGAACGAGAAAGCCTATATCGTGCCGGGCTTGGGTGATGCGGGTGATCGGATATTTGGTACCAAGCATGAGTAGGCACAAAAACAAAAAAGGACTTATGAATTTTCATAAGTCCTTGATTTATCACCAATATATTGGTGGGCAGTACAAGTTTCGAACTTGTGACCCCTGCAGTGTGAATGCAGTGCTCTACCCCTGAGCTAACCGCCCTGAATCTGGTTCAGACAGCCTCTGATTATACATGCTTTACGCGCTTTTAGGTAGGCTGAGGTGCCGGACGCCACACAGTTTTGCCTTTGCTGGCTTTGTCGATTTGGTTCAACACGTCTTCATGCGCAGCGTTTTCTTGCTCGTTGGCCAAAAGTACATCTAATTTAAAGCTGCTCAGATCAATTTTGATAACCGTGCCATCTGCACTATGTCCGGCGTTGCCATCTATCAACAAAGCATCTTGCCCACGCGTGAGATTGATGTACATGTCTGCCAGCAACTCAGCATCCCGCAGCGCGCCGTGCAAAGTACGGCCAGAGTTGTCCACGCCCAAACGATCGCACAGTGCATCTAACGAGTTGCGCTTGCCAGGGTACATTTCTTTCGCCATCACCAAAGTGTCCGTCACACTGGCCACA
>JANPIC010000108.1:0-8456 GCA_031424795.1 Polaromonas sp.
GGCTTTGCCGCCAACTTGGGCGATTTGCTCGATGCGCCTTGGCCGCAGGTGGATGCGTCGGCCCTGGTGCAGGACGAAATCGAGCTGATGTTACAAGTCAGCGGTAAATTGCGCGGCTCTATCGTCGTGTCGGCGGGCGCATCAAAGGAAGAAATCGAGAAAATCGCGGTAAGCTCTGAGATGGTGGTCAAATTCGCCGCTGGCGCTGTGATCAAAAAAGTCATCGTCGTGCCTGGCCGATTGGTCAATGTTGTCGTTTAGTTGCTTCGCTTAATGTTGATATTTTTTGAGTAAAAATCCTATGAAAAGACGCTTATTCACCCAATCTGCACTCGCTGCTTTGCTGGCTACAGGCGCTGTTGCCATGACGGGCTGCGGATTTAAGATGCGCGGCTCGTTCAGCTATGCATTCAAAACATTGCTTTCAGGCTTTGGTGACACCTCCACGCTGGGCAATGAATTCAAGCGCGTTTTAGCCGCAGACGGTGCAGTTGCACTGGTGACCGACCCTGCAAAAGCGCAGGTCGTGCTGGACGTCATCAGCGAGCAGCGTGAAAAAGCGGTCGTCGGGACGACATCGTCGGGTCAGGTGCGCGAGTTTCAGCTGCGTATTCGCCTTAAATTCAAGCTGCGCACGCCAAGCGGCAAAGACATCATTCCTGAAACCGAGCTTTTGGTGCAGCGCGACATCAGCTTTAACGAGTCCGCCGTGCTCGCCAAAGAAGCCGAAGAAGGTCTGCTCTACCGCGACATGCAAACCGACATGGTGCAGCAGCTACTGCGTCGCCTAGCAGCGGTTAAAGAGCTGTAAAGAGCATTAAGGCGCGTCGTGCAACTCGCAGCTGGGCAACTTTCCCACCACTTCGCCAAAGGCCTGCGTTCGCTCTACACCTTGCACGGCGACGAAGCGCTGCTGGTGCAAGAAGCGGCCGACGCGATTCGTGCTGAGGCGCGCAAACAAGGGTTCACCGAGCGCAGCTCCTACACCGTCGCTGGCGCACATTTTGACTGGGGCGAGGTGCTGGCTGCAGCGGGCAGCATGAGCCTGTTTGCCGACAAGCAAATCATAGAAATTCGCATTCCTTCAGGCAAACCGGGCAAAGACGGCAGCGTGCAATTGCAACAACTCGCCGCGCAAGCTGCTGACAATACCGACACCTTGACCTTGGTCATGCTGCCTAAATTGGACAAACCAAGCAAACAAGGTGCTTGGTTCACCGCTTTGGAAGCCAACGGCGTCAGCATTGAAGTTCAACCCGTTGAGCGTGCTGCCCTGCCGCAGTGGATCGCTCAGCGCCTGCAAGCACAGGGGCAACAAGTCGCGGCGGGTGTTGAAGGACAGCAAACCCTGCAATTCTTTACTGATCGGGTGGAAGGCAACTTGCTAGCCGCTTTCCAAGAAATCCAAAAACTCGCGCTCTTGCACCCCAAAGGTGAGCTTTCATTGGCACAGGTTGAAAGTGCTGTGCTGAACGTGGCGCGGTATGACGTGTTCAAGCTGTCCGAATCCGTGCTCGCTGGCCATCCCGCCCGCGTGCAGCGCATGCTGGATGGTTTGCAGGCTGAGGGCGTGGCCGAGGTGCTGGTGCATTGGGCGATTTCTGAGGATATTCGGGCTTTGAAGCGCGTCAAAGACGCCATGTCAAACGGCAAACCCTTGCCCATGGCACTGCGCGAGCAGCGTGTTTGGGGCGTCAAAGAGCGCCTGTTTGAGCGGGTGTTGCCGCAGCTCAGCAGCGCGGCTTTGGTTGATTTGTTGGATGCAGCGCACAAGGTGGACGGCATCGTCAAAGGCTTGAAACAGCGCGATTGGCCCCAAGATAGTTGGCAAGCGCTGCACCGCTTGGCGATGCAACTGTGTCAGGCGTGCATGACGCAAACCAGTGCTTCAGGTCAAAAATCAACGAAAATAGCTGCATGAATGCCCAAACTTACTCATCGAACACCGCCAGCAGTGCCGTTAGCGTCGTTGATCTGCTGAAAACCCTTGGAAAGCAGGCAAAATTAGCATCAGCCGGCGTATCCATTGCCTCTTCAGCTACTAAAAATGTAGCATTATTGCGCTTGGCTGCCCTGCTTAGAGCCAATGTAGCCGCTTTGCAGGCAGACAATGCCAAAGACATCGCCCGAGCCATCAAGGCCGGTTTGTCTGAGCCCATGGTTGACCGCTTGAAATTGACGCCCAAAGTGCTGGAAACTTGCGCCCAAGGCTGCGAGCAACTGGCGGCGATGCCTGACATCATTGGCGAAATCATCGGTATGAAGCAGCAGCCCAGCGGTATCCGCGTCGGGCAAATGCGGGTGCCGATTGGTGTGTTTGGCATGATTTACGAATCCCGCCCGAATGTGACGATTGAAGCCGCCTCCTTGGCCATCAAAAGCGGCAACGCCTGTATTTTGCGCGGTGGCTCAGAGGCGATTGACTCCAACCAAGCTTTGGCGTTTTTGGTGCAGCAAGCCTTGGTAGAAAGCGGTTTGCCGCAGCACACGGTGCAATTGGTGCCAACGACGGACCGCGAAGCTGTGAGTGCACTGATCACCATGCCTGAATACGTCGATGTCATCATCCCGCGCGGTGGCAAGGGGCTGATTGAGCGCGTTTCACGCGAAGCCAAAGTGCCCGTCATCAAGCATTTAGACGGCAATTGCCACGTTTATGTGGACGACCCGTGCGACATCGCCATGGCAGTGACAGTGGCCGACAACGCCAAAACCAACAAATACAGCCCGTGCAACGCCGCTGAGGGCTTGCTGGTCGCCAAAGGCGTTGCCGCAGAGTTTTTGCCGAAAATTGCCGCTATTTATGCTGAAAAAGGCGTTGAAATGCGGTGTGATGAGGCTGCAGCCGGCGTTTTATTTGCCAATGCAGCTATTAAAAAAGTAGCAAAAATCACCCTTGCCAAAGAGCAGGATTGGTACGAAGAATATTTAGCACCTATTGTCAGCATCAAAATTGTGGCGGGTTTGGATGAGGCAATTGCGCATATCAACAAATACAGCAGCCATCACACCGACGCCATCATGACGACCAACCACCTGCACGCCCAGCGTTTCCTGCGCGAGGTCGATTCCGCCAGTGTGATGGTCAATACCAGCACCCGCTTTGCGGATGGGTTTGAGTACGGGCTGGGGGCTGAAATCGGCATCAGCACAGATAAATTTCATGCCCGTGGCCCAGTAGGGATTGAAGGCTTAACATCACTGAAATATGTGGTTTTGGGCAATGGCGAAGTGCGCACTTGATGGCCAGTAACCTTAACGTAGCACCTGGAGCGCACGGCGCACCTATCTTCAAGCCCGAAGTCACTCAAAATCTGTGGCCTTCTTCAGGCTATGAGCTGCTAGATGTCGATGCGAATGGCCATTTGGTGGTGACGGACGCTTATTTGCAATATTTGTTGTCACGGCCTGAAATTGCACCCATTGCGGAATCTTGCGCCCATGAAATGGCGCTGCACCATTCCCTAGACAAAGAGCCACGCCGCGCGGTTCAAGCTGCTGAGCTTGCTGGTGTGCAAGACAAAGATGCGGCTGATAACTACGCCGTTTGGCTGCGTTTCAGAGACAGATTGCTCGCCAAACCCACCTTAGAAGCCAGCTACATGGCGCTTTTCCTGGGTGAAGGTGTCGATGTCGCGCCCGTGCTGGTGCAGCAGTTGACGCAGATTTTGTTGCAGCACGTCCTGGCCACATCGACTATGTCAGGTGGAAGACTCAACGCGATGCAAGCCCGCGTGGCTGAGTTGCTGTTTAGAACGCAAAAAATATCGATTCTGGAAGACGGCGCTGTGATGGCGGCGGACGATGAAACGGTTGAACGCCATGCGCTATCCGGCGGTTTTGGCAGCATTGGCGAACTGCTGAAACAAGGCGGTTTGCCGGTGCGCAGTGTTGATTTGGACGTGCTGAGTGCGGACAATTTGGACGCTTACTGGCCGCGAAGCGAGTTTTTTGACATGGTGATTAGCCTCAACCACGGGCAGGCGTCGCTAGACGCCTTGTGCCGCGTGCTTGAGCTGTGGATCAAACACTTTTTGCAAGTGGAAGTGCGCATCCAAACCGACAAAGAAATTGTCGACGAACATTGGGTCTGGCACGTGGGGCTGGACGCGCAGGCCAGCGGTATTTTGAACGATTTGTACACTGGCGAGGAGGTGTCAGAAGACCGCCACCGCCGTTTGATGTGTTTGTTTCGCCTTGAGTTTGTTAACCCCGCTGATATGTTGGCCGCCGTGGCGGGTAGACCCGTTTATTTGGCGATGGCGATGGATGAGAAAAACCAGCTCAAACTTAAACCGCAAAACCTGCTGTTGAACCTTCCATTGGCCCAAAGATCATAATAAAAGAGGTCGTAAATTCATGGTTCCTCACCTTATCACCGCTTTGAATGGCCCGATCAACGAGCTGGAGCAACGCATTTTAGATTCCATGCCGGCGATAGAGCGCTGGTTTCGCTTGGAATGGATGGAGCACACGCCGCCGTTTTACAGCTCGGTGGATGTGCGCAATGCGGGCTTTAAGCTTGCACCTGTGGATACCAATTTGTTCCCTGGTGGGTGGAATAATTTAACGCCTGCCATGCTGCCCCTCGCCGTGCAGGCGGCGATGGTGGCGATTGAAAAAATTTGCCCCGAGGCGAAAAACTTGCTGTTGGTTCCTGAAAATCACAGCAACAACCTGAAAAACACGTTTTACCTCAGCAGTATCGCCCAGTTGCGCCGTATCTTCCACATGGCCGGCTTGAATGTGCGCGTTGGCTCGATTGACCCTGACATCAAGCAAAATACCACGGTAGCGCTACCCAATGGCGAGTCCATTGTGCTGGAGCCGGTGATTCGCAGCGCCAAACGCTTGGGGTTGAAAGATTTTGACCCCTGTACGATTTTGCTGAACAACGAGCTCACAAAGGGTTTGCCTGGTATTTTGGAAGAGTTGCACGAGCAGTTTGTCTTGCCACCGCTGCACGCTTCGGGTTCGGTGCGCCGCAAAAGCACGCATTACAAAAGCTACGAAGACGTCTGCAAGCGTTTTGGCAAGTTGCTGGGCGTTGACCCTTGGTTGATCAACCCGATGTTCTTGACCTGCACGGATGCGGATTTGGCGGCCACTGTTGACACGCTGCTTGCCAAAATCAAAAAGAAATACAAAGAGTACGGCATCACCGACAAACCGTTTGTGGTCGTCAAAACCAACCACAGCAGCTTGGCTGATAAACATGCGGGTTCAAGTGTGATGATGTTGCGCCAATCCAGCGAGCTGAAAGACCACAAAGACATCGCGCTTTTCAGCGGCGAACTGGTGATTCAAGAGGGCGTGCTGACCAAAGAGCGCATGAACGACGCTGTGGCCGAGCCTGTGGTTTATATGATGGATCGCTACGTGGTTGGCGGTTTCTACCGCGTACATGCCGACAGGGGCATGGATGAAAATCTCTGTTCACCTGGCTCGCGCTATGTGCCTTTGGCTTTTGCAGAGGGTACAGAATTGCCGCAGCCCGGCCTCAAACCTGGTGCCAGTGCCCCCAATCGCTTCTATATGTATGGCGTGATTGGCCGCTTGGCCATGTTGGCAGCCAGTTATGAGCTGGAAGCGACCGATCCTGACGCCGAAGTGTACGAATAAGCGCCATTCCTAGGATTTGCTTCAATCTGCAGTTGTTGCACTGCAACATAATTGACATTAAATGTGTTTTTATTGCGATTAGAGGCAGCTCCTTGGGGCAAAACGCCGTTACAAAAGCGCACAATATGCTTCCCAGAACAACGGTTATGGCTAGTTGAGTTTGCTACGAGATTTCTTGCGTAGCGTCATCAGCGGTCAACTCTTTAGTGCAAACAACAAAATCTTCTCTTGCAGCGCTTACCTTGAGCGCTATTGGTGTGGTTTACGGCGATATTGGAACCAGCGTTCTCTATGCGATGAAAGAGGTTTTTGGCTCCGGCCATGTGCCTTTCACGCCAGACAATATCTACGGCATTTTGTCCATTTTCTTTTGGACGCTCACGGTCATCGTTTCCATCAAGTACGTGGTTTTGGTGTTGCGGGCCGACAACCACGGCGAAGGTGGCTTGGTGGCGATGCTGGCACTGGCGTCGCAAGCGGTCAAAGACCAGCCTAAGCTGCGCAGCGTCTTACTGATCGTTGGCATTTTTGGCACTTGCTTGTTTTATGGCGATGGTGTCATCACACCCGCTATTTCCGTGCTGGGCGCGATGGAAGGTTTGGAGGTTATTTCGCCCACTTTCAAGCAGTATGTCGTGCCGCTGACACTGGTGATTTTGCTTTGCCTATTTTTGGTGCAAAAAAAGGGCACTGCAGGCATCGGTAAGTTTTTTGGTCCCATCACTTTGGTCTGGTTTGCCGTGTTAGCCGTGCTGGGTGTGACACATATTGCGACCAATCCCGCTATTCTTTGGGCCATCAGCCCGCATTACGCCCTCGGTTTCATGTGGGCTAACCCAGGCATCACCTTCATTATTTTGGGTGCGGTGGTCTTGTGTGTGACGGGAGCGGAGGCTTTGTATGCGGATTTGGGTCATTTCGGCAAAAAACCAATCCGTTTGGCTTGGTTCAGCGTGGTGATGCCGGCTTTGGTGCTGAATTATTTTGGTCAAGGTGCGCTGTTGCTGAAAAATCCAGCAGCCGTTAAAAACCCGTTTTACATGATGGCGCCAGATTGGGCACTGATTCCTTTGCTGGTGCTAGCCACCTTGGCGGCGGTGATTGCCTCCCAAGCGCTCATAACAGGTGCTTTCAGTGTGACCAAACAAGTGATTCAGCTCGGTTATTTGCCGCGCTTGAATATCTTGCACACCAGCGTGCGCGAGGCAGGCCAAATCTATATTCCATTCGTGAACTGGGGCTTGTTCGTCGCCATCGTTTTGGCTGTGGTGATGTTTAAAACCTCAGGTAATTTGGCGGCTGCTTACGGTATTGCCGTGACAACAGACATGTTGATCACCACGATTTTGACGTTCTATGTGATTCGCTACGGCTGGAAATACCCGCTGTGGCTGTGCCTTGTGGCAACGGGTTGGTTCTTTGTCGTCGATTTTGCGTTTTTTTCATCGAACTTGCTCAAATTGTTTGCGGGTGGTTGGTTCCCGTTGGCAATTGGCGGTGCCATATTTACCTTGATGATGACTTGGAAGCAGGGGCGTCACATGTTGGCAGAGAAGCAAAAAGTCGATGCTATCGATCTCAAAGACTTCTTGCAATCCGTTTTTGTAAATCCGCCAACACGTGTAGAAGGTACGGCTGTTTTCTTAACGGCTGACAAGGGCATCGTTCCAAACGCCTTGCTCCACAATTTGAAACACAATAAGGTGCTGCATGAGAGAAACCTTTTTGTCACTTGGCGCAGCCATGAGGTGCCATGGATTGGTTTGTCCAAACGTTTGGAGGTCGAATCTTTAGGTCACCACTGCTGGCAAGTCGTGCTCAACTACGGTTTTAAAAACGACCCAGATGTACCAGCGGCATTGGAGCAGATGAAAGGCCGTGGCTGCGAGCTAGAGCACATGACCACCAGTTATTTCTTGTCCCGCGACACCGTGGTACCCACCTTGGGTGAAGGCATGGCACCGTGGCGTGAAAAGCTGTTTGCTCAAATGCACCACAATGCCAGCGGCGCGGCTGATTTCTTGAACTTACCAACGAACTCCGTCGTTGAGTTGGGTTCGAAAATTGAGATTTAAAATCGAATTTTAAAATCGAAACTCAAGCATGCCAGCGTATCATTCAGCCATGCACATTCTTTTCATTGCCGACCCGCTAGATACGTTCAAAATCTACAAAGACACCACCTTCGCCATGATGCGCGAGGCGCAAAAGCGCGGGCATACGCTCAGCGTGTGTGAGCCTAAAGACATCATGTGGCAGCGCGGTGGGGTCGTCACGGCGTTTGTTCGCGACATCACGCTCACGGGTGACAAAGAGGTCTGGTACACCGCCAAACAGCAGCATCCTGACGAGCGTCCGCAGGCGTTGAGAGACTTTGACGCCGTCGTCATGCGCAAAGACCCGCCCTTTGATTCCGAGTTTTTCTACGCCACCCATTTGCTGGAACAGGCCGAACGCGAAGGTGCCAAGGTCTTCAACAAACCCCGTGCTTTGCGTGATCACCCTGAAAAACTGGCGATCATGGCGTTCCCGCAGTTCATCGGCCCCACGCTGGTGACACGCGATGCTGCCGATATCAAACGTTTCCACGCCGAACATCAGGACATCATCCTGAAGCCGCTGGACGGCATGGGCGGTATGGGTATTTTTCGCGTCAAAGCCGATGGTTTGAACCTGGGCGGTATCATTGAAACGCTGAACAAGGACGGCGCTGAAACGGTCATGGTGCAGAAGTTCCTGCCCGCTATTTCTGAAGGCGACAAGCGGATTTTGGTCATTGGTGGCAAACCGGTGCCTTTCAGCTTGGCGCGCATTCCGCAAGGCGGTGAGGTGCG
>JANPIC010000109.1:0-39754 GCA_031424795.1 Polaromonas sp.
TGCGGGGTAAAGATGGCCGGTGAAATCATCGTAACCACCCGCACGATGAGCAGGCTGGCAAAATCCGGCATCACAGCGCACAAGGCATGAAAGACAGCGTACCAAAGCATGGACAACGCCAGCAAACGACGCCTGTCCCAACCTGCGACCACCGAGGCAAACAAGGGTGCGCCAATGCACATCAACAAAGCGCCGGCAGAAATAAGTTGACCCGCTACGGCGACGGAAACATCCATTGACTGGCTTATCACGCTTAGGGTTCCAGGCACAATCATGACACCTGTACCAATCACGAAATTGCCAAATAGCAAGGCCCACAAAATTTTAGGCATCGCTTGCTGTGCTGTACGTTGTTGCGTCATCAACCGTTCACCAATTGTTTTTCAGCCAAGTCCAAAGCTTCCGGTTTACCAGAAAGCACAAAGGTGTCGCCGGCCTCTAGCAGCGATTCCGCATCTGCAAATGTATGAGCCTCGCTCAGGGTTATTTGCTGCCCATTTTTGCGTTTTAAACTGATAACTTGCACATCTTTGAGTGCATTCACGATATGTATAAACTGCTTGTCAACTGCTTGGTCGCGCTCACTCAATGTGACCGAAGTTAATCGGGCGCTTTCTAACTCGTCAGCCGTATCGTCGTCATTGCCGTGAAAGTAGCCGCGCAATAAGTTATAGCGCGCATCGCGTTGGTCTTGCACGACACGGATAACGCGGCGCATCGGCACGCCGACCAAGGCCAAGGCGTGACTCGCCAACATCAAGCTGCCTTCAATGGCTTCTGGGACAACTTCTGTCGCGCCAGCCAGTTGTAGTTTTTCGATATCATGGTCATCAACGGTGCGAACAATGATGGGCACTTGCGGTGCATGCCCGCGAATATTGGCCAACACTTTCATGGCGCTAGGCGTGTCTAAATACGTCACCACCACAGCACTGGCGCGTGCCAAACCAGCAGCCATCAACGCCTGCAAACGCACGGCATCGCCATAGACGACTTTGTCACCCGCTGCTGCTGCTTGGTGTACGCGGTCAGGGTCAAGATCTAAAGCGATGTATGGTATTTTTTCTGAGCTGAGCAGACGCGCCAAATTTTGACCGCAGCGGCCATAGCCGCAAATAATCACATGCTTGTTAGCGCCCATGGCTTTGCGGGCAATGCCCGTCATCTGTAATGATTGTTGTAGCCAATCGCTGCTAACCAGTTTCATCACAATTTTGTTGCTGTACATCACCAAAAATGGCGTTGCCAGCATAGACAACACCATACTGGCCAAGATGGGGTTCAGCAACACACGCGGTACCAATTCGTTTTGCTGGGCCAAGGTAAGCAGCACAAAACCGAATTCACCCGCTTGCGCCAAATAAATGCCTGTGCGCAGTGAAACACCTGTGGTCGCGCCCAAACCGCGCGCCAGCAAAGTTACCAAGACTAGCTTGAACAACACAGGAACCACAACCAACAGCAAAACCAATGGCCAACGGTCCCAAACCAAACGCCAATTCAGCATCATGCCGATGGTGATAAAAAACAAGCCCAGCAGCACGTCATGAAATGGTCGAATATCCGTTTCAACTTGGTGTTTGAATTCAGTTTCCGAAATCAACATGCCCGCGATAAACGCGCCCAAGGCCAATGACAATCCTGCCAACTCGGTCAGCCAAGCCAAGCCCAGCGTAATCAACAACAAATTCAAGATGAAAAGCTCATCACTTTTGCGTCGTGCTACCAATGTGAGCCAGGCTCGCATGATGCGTTGCCCCCCCACCAGCAAGACCATGATTAAAGCAGCAGCTTTCAGGCCAGCGATTGCCAGCGCCATAAATAAATTTTCATCAGATGCACCCAGCGCGGGTATCAGCACCAAGAGCGGAACGACTGCCAAATCTTGGAACAGCAGCACACCCATGACGCGCTTGCCATGCTCAGAGTCCATCTCTAGCCGTTCAGTCATCAACTTGACCAAAATAGCCGTGCTGCTCATCGCCAAAGCACCAGAAAGCGCTAGCGCTGCCTGCCAAGACAAGCGCCATGCTGCCGGCAAATATTTGGTGAGCATCAAAGTAACAGCAGTAGCCACCAACATGGTGCAGACCACTTGTAAAAGCCCAAGCCCAAACACATGCCGTCGCATGGTGCGCAATTTGGGCAAATTGAACTCCAGCCCGATGGCAAACATCAAGAAAACGATGCCAAATTCAGCCAAATGCTGTATGCCTTGCGTATTTTTTGCCAGCGCCAACATGTTCGGGCCAATGACCACGCCGACAGCCAAATAACCCAACATAGGCGGCAATTTGAAGGTTCTACAGACGATCACACCCAGCACTGCAGCAAAGAGGTACAGCAGGGTGAGTTCTAGCGAGGTCATGGGTCTATATTAGCGTAGACTTGCCTTAATTTTTCTGGCTGGGCTAGAGGCCGGCGTTGCCACCCTGAATTGCAATCCATAAGTCGATAAAATCACCTGATGACATTTGACGCTGAAAAAACCATACGCTTGGCGCTTGAAACGCTAGATATTGAAGCCGCAGCTGTGCTGGGGCTCAAAACACGGATTGACCAACAATTTGTAGCTGCGGTGCAAGCCATCTTGGCAGTACGCGGGCGTGTGGTAGTGATGGGCATGGGTAAAAGTGGCCACGTTGGGCGAAAAATCGCCGCAACCTTGGCTTCAACTGGCACGCCAGCCATGTTTGTCCACCCTGCTGAAGCGAGTCATGGCGACTTGGGCATGGTCAAATCGGTCGATTTGGTGGTGGCGATATCGAACAGCGGTGAATCTGCCGAGCTCAATGTGATCTTACCCATGCTTAAACGCCAAGGCGTACCCTTGATTGCCATGACGGGCGGCTTATCTTCTACATTGGCGCAGCATGCAACCATAATTTTGAACAGCAGCGTGGCAAAGGAAGCCTGCCCGCTCAATTTAGCACCCACAGCCAGCACGACGGCTCAGCTAGCGTTGGGAGACGCTTTGGCTGTTTCGCTACTAGATGCACGCGGCTTTAAAGCAGAAGACTTTGCCCGCTCGCACCCTGGTGGCTCTTTGGGTCGCAAACTATTGACCCATGTCAGCGACGTGATGCGCTCAGGCAACGACGTGCCCAAAGTGCTTGCCAACGCCTCTTTCAACGACCTGATGCGGCAAATGAGCGCCAAATCTGTAGGCGCTTCCGCCATTGTCGATGCGCAAGACCAAGTGATAGGTATTTTTACGGATGGTGATTTGCGGCGCTTGATTGAAAAAGGCGTTGATTTACGCCATCTTGTCGCAGTCGATGTGATGCACAGCACCCCACGAACGGTCAAGGCCAATGAACTGGCTGTTGCCACCGCAGAATTGATGGAATTGCACAGCATAACGTCCGTACTGGTCACAGATGCTGATAGCAAACTTTGCGGTATTGTGCATATTGGCGATTTGATGCGGGCTAAGGTGATTTGATGCAGCAAGCCCCTAAAGCCATGCCAAACTCGCGCTTCTCCCCCGAACTGCTGCTCAAAGCTCAAGGCGTGAAAGTCGTATTTTTCGATATTGATGGCGTGATGACTGATGGTGGTTTGCTATTCACAGAAGCGGGTGAGTCCATCAAACGGTTCAACACTTTAGATGGGTTGGGCATCAAACTTCTGCAAAAAGCGGGCATCACACCCGTGGTGATTTCTGGTCGTGATTCTGCGCCACTGAGAACCCGCCTCAAAGCCTTGGGTGTGACGCACATCCATTTGAACACCGAAGACAAGCACCCAGCCGCTGAAAAAACGCTTGCAGAATTGGGGCTGACGTGGGAACAATCCGCCTGCATGGGTGACGATTGGCCTGATTTGCCTGTGCTGCAGGCCTGTGTGTTTGCTTGCGCGCCTATGAACGCACACTTTGAGGTCAAAGCTATCGCACACTACATCACCGAAACGTCAGCGGGCGCAGGTGCTGTGCGTGAGTTTTGCGATTTGTTGATCACGGCGTCAGGGCACTACGCCAAGTTATTGCGTGAATTTCAACCCAACGTCACAGGCAAGCAGAATCTATGAGCGCTGCTTGGTTGTTTGCTCGCCGCTTGATGGATAGGCTGGTTATTTATTTACCCATTTTGCTGATGGGTGCACTGGCGCTTGGCAGTTATTGGCTAGTCCGTAATGCACCCGTGGTTGCCGTTTCCTCTGCGGATAAGCCTTTGAACCATGAAGCGGATTATTTTTTACGCAAATTTTCAGTGAAAAGTTTTACGCCGCAAGGAAGCCTGAAAAGCGAACTCTTTGGTGGTCAAGCAAGGCATTTTGCCGACACGGACACCATCGAAATTGACAATGTGCGCATGCACAACTTTAACCAAACCGGCCGTCTGACCACGGTTACCAGCGCCAACCGCGCCATTAGCAATGGGGATAACTCTGAAATACAGCTGTATGGCAATGCCACCTCAGTACGTGAAGCCGCTGCAGATACCAACGGCGTGATGCAACCCAAAATGGAATTCAAAGGCGAGTTTTTGCATACTTTTGTCAATGAAGAGCGCTTGAAATCGCATTTACCAATCGTTATTCGACGCGGGAACAGCGAATTCAGCGCAGACTCGCTGGACTACGATAATTTGGCGCGTGTGATCAATTTGCAAGGCCGCGTCAAAGCGGTTTTGCAACCAACCAAATAATGATTCAGCATGGCTAAGCTTGTTTTTATCACAGGTGCCTCCAGCGGTATTGGACAAGCTTTGGCGCTAGCTTATTACGAAGCTGGCTACAATTTAGCATTGATAGCGCGCCGCACAGAAGAGATCAAATCATGGTCTAACCGGCACAATATAAGCCAAGATCGCTATAAAATATATAGTGCAAATGTGGGTGATATTGACAGCATTGTTGCTGCGGGCAAAGTGTGTATTACCGCGCAAGGTTTGCCTGATGTGGTCATTGCCAACGCAGGTATCAGCGTTGGGGTCGATACTGCTATTCGTGAAGACTTAGACCAATTGGCGCAAACCTTTGCCACCAACAACATTGGCTTGGCCGCTACTTTTCATCCTTTTATTGAAGGTATGCGACTGCGCAAAAGCGGCAAATTGGTCGGTATTGGCAGCGTCGCAGGCATTCGTGGCGTGCCCGGGCACGGTGCTTATTGCGGCAGTAAAGCTGCTGTGATTAATTATTGTGAAAGTTTGCGGGGCGAATTACGTGGCAGCGGTGTGCAAGTCGTCACCATTTGCCCAGGCTATATCAACACGCCGATGACAGAGAAAAACAGCTATCCGATGCCGTTTTTGATGGACGCAGGTGATTTTGCGCAGAAAAGTTTACAAAAAATTAAAGCCGGTAGCAGCTACAGCGTGATCCCATGGCAAATGGGCGTGGTAGCTAAACTTTTGCGCTTGATGCCGAATGCGCTATTTGACAAAGCACTGGCAGGACGAGGACGCAAGGCGCGAGCTTCAGCAGAGTAATTAAACCGCTCTCACAACGACAAAAGGCTCCTCGAAAGGAGCCTTTTTAGTTCACTGAACCCAATTACATTGGAGTTCAGTTAAAACTTTAGCTAAGCGAGTGCTTAGTAGCTGCTGCGGCCACCGCCGCCGTAGCCGCCACCGCCGTCGCGACCACCGCCGCCACCGCCGTAACCACCACCGCCGCTACGGCCACCGCCGCCACCGCCGTAACCACCACCGCCGCCGCCGCCGCCGCCACCGTAGCCACCGCCACCAGTGCGTGGAGGACGTGCCTCCATTGGACGAGCTTCGTTCACAACGCAGCTACGGCCACCCAAAGATTGACCATTCATACCTGCAATAGCTGCTTGTGCTTCGGCATCGCTGCCCATTTCCACAAAGCCAAAACCTTTTGAACGACCTGTGTCGCGCTCCATCATCACTTTAGCGCTGGTAACAGCACCAAATTGACCGAAAGATTGCTCTAAATCGCTATCGCGGACCGAGTACGGCAAGTTGCCGACGTACAGTTTGTTGCCCATTGAGGGACTCCTAAAAAACACTTAATAACAAAGCGACGGGGATCCCGACAAGCACAACAAACCAACAAACTAAATATGGCACCGCTGTGGCGTGAAACTAACCTATCACCAAACCTGCGCATCACTTAAGACACGCTGCCACATTATGCGCTATAAAACTTAAATTGCAACAGTGTTGTTTTTAGGGGATTTTTACGGTGGTTTTAAATCTTCAGTTTTTAGGCAGATTTGTCTCGTTCAGCTCGGTGCTGTAGTTTCGCCACAGCTTCATGCTTTTGCGCATGATGAGAAGCTGCTGCTCAAAATTTGGACACGTTTTACAAGCGTAAATGTGCAAACGCAGCGCGACTCTGTCGCTCATGTCGATTTTGCGGTCTTCCTGCGCGATCAGAAGCGCAGTCGCTTGTTTACAGGTCACTCTGAAAGGTATCTTCATGCGTACTTGTCACTGATTCGTTGTTATTTTTCAGCTGCAGCTAAGCCGAACCAATTGATCTCCAAACACTCGCGCAAACGCAAACGCGCGCGGTGCAGCTGAACATAAAGATTCGTCGAGGTTAAGTCTAATTCCTTACAAATTTCGTCAACCGATAACTCCAACCATTCACGCATCAAGAAAATACGCCCTTGCGCAGCAGGTAATTTTTCAGTGCAGGCTTCCAGCACCATGAAAAACTGCTGGGTGCTTAGATTTTTTTCGGGGTGGTCGCCTAAATTCGGGTTGGCTGAATCCCAATTCAACGGTGTGGAAACATAGTGACCATCGGGCTTGAACATGAGCGCATCCAGCTCGTCACTGCCATTCCCGCCGTCCTCAACATCAAAATTGATACTCGCCTCACGCGTCTGCACCCGCAGCACGTCGATGACTTTGTGCTTCAAAATACCCACCAACCATGTTTTGAGCTGCGATTTGTTTTCAAAAGCATGCGGCTTGGCCAAGGCGGCCAAAAGTGTGTCGGACACCGCATCTTCCGCCCACGCATCGTTGCGCAGCTGCAAACGTGCAAAACGCAGCAAATAGGTGCGATGCTGTTCCAACTCTAGTTCTAGTGCCATGCAAGCCTTCGTTATGGATTGCCTGCGAATTTAGCAGAATTTGTAAGAGTTCCGCTTTTTCTTTGACCAATACCCAATCAGCAAGCTATTTGAACCTTTAGATAACTTTTGCGTTCTACATTAGTCTTTTGATTGCTTTCACTTGTTTAGTATTTTGTTAATTTAATTTGTTTCCTTTTAACCACTAGGAGTTTCACATGAACCAACGCGCCCTCATCGCTGCTGCTGCAGCTTCTTTGCTCTCCACCGTGATGGTTTCAACTGGCGTGAACGCAGCCAGCCACGCTGCAGCGCCAGCCGCTGCCAAAGAAAAATGCTACGGCATTGCCAAAGCAGGACAAAACGACTGCGCTAACTTGGCTGGCACGCACTCATGCGCGGGTCAGTCCAAAGTGGACGCAGACAAAGGTGAGTGGAAGTACGTCGTCAAAGGCACTTGCAACACCATGAAGGGCATGACAGCTGATGAGGCGAAAAAAGCCAGTATGAAGAGCTAAACGCGCCGAGTGTGCTGATTGGCAGATAATTTCATAGAATCTTGCCAACAGCACATTTTTACTATTTTGGAGTTTGATTTGGACCAACGCACCCTCATAGCGTCTGCCGCTACTTCTTTGTTATCGACTTTGCTGTTAGCCCTCCCCACCGCTACATCAGCCCACATGGCCCCCGAAGTTCCTGGCAAAGAAAAATGCTTCGGTATTGCCAAAGCGGGAGAAAACACCTGTGCCAATTTAAGTGGCACGCGGTCTTGCGCGGGCCAGTCTACCGTTGACAACGACAAAACCGAATGGGTCTACGTCGCTAAAGGCACTTGCAAAAAGCTCAAAGGGCTGTCTACTGCAGAAGCTAAAAAGGCAGTGAAAAAGGGTTGAAACCAAGTAACGTTGGCATCGGCTGGAGGCATCCGCATTACAAAGAACTGCTTGAGCGGCAATCTCAGCCGAACTTTCCTGCGCTTGATTTTCTAGAAGTTCACTCTGAAAACTTCTTCGGCGCAGGTGGCGCTGCACTGGCGGTGTTGCGCGAAGGCCGAGCGCATTACCCCATTAGCCTACACGGCGTCGGTTTGGCGCTCGGTTCTGCGGTGGGGCTTGACGCTTGGCATTTAGACCAACTGGCGGCGCTGGTCGCCCATATTGACCCCGTCAGCGTGAGCGATCATGCCTGCTTTGCACGCGGCGATTTCAATAGCCAAACTATCCACGCCGCTGATTTACTGCCGATTCCATTCAGCCACGACGCTTTAGATGTGATGTGCACCAACGTCCAGCAGGTGCAAGATCGCCTGAAACGCAGCATTGCCGTTGAAAACCTGTCCGCATACATCACTTGCGACGGTAGCGAGATGCCAGAGACGGCGTTTTTGAACGCTTTGGCGCAGCGCACAGGTTGCCAGCTGCTTGTTGACGTGAACAATATTTACGTGAATGCTTTGAACGATCAAATCAATGACCCGCTCAATAAACGCAGCACAGACCCGTTAACGCAATGCATCACTTGGATTGACGCCATCCACCCCGCACACGTCGCCGAAATCCACCTCGCCGGTCACATCGACTGCGGCGACATCGTGATTGACGACCACGGCAGCCGCGTCAAACCACCCGTTTGGGCGTTGTACCAGCACGCCATCCAACGTTTTGGCAATACGCCAACGCTGATCGAATGGGACACCGATATTCCGGCCTTAGACGTGCTGTTGGCAGAAGCGGCGATGGCAAGGTCGTACGCCGTATGAATTCCCAGAGCAACACCACAGCGTTAGCGCAGCATCAGCGTGATTTACTGTATGCTATTTTTACTACAAATAATATAGCTACTCAGGCAATAAATTCGCCGGCTAGAGACCTAATTAACCCCTTAAATAGAGGTTTACAAACCTACCAAGCGAATACCGCCGCATCCGCCCAGCGCAGCCTGCAAACCGCCTACCCCGTCATCGGGCAACTCATTGGCGATGACGCTTTTGAGCACCTAGCCCGCGATTTTTGGGCACAGCACCCACCCACACGTGGTGATTTGGCGCAGTGGGGTGGGGATTTGTCTGGCTTTATCGCCAGCATTGCAGCGCTGCAAACCGAACCGTATTTGAGCGATGTTGCGAGGGCTGAATGGGCGCTGCACACCGCTGCCACGGCGGCGGACAAAACCGCTGATTTGACAACATTTTCGCTGCTGACCGAGCAAGACCCCGCCGCGCTAACCCTGCAACTAGCCCCCGGCACAGCGCTGGTTCACAGTGATCACCCGATTGCCAGCATACTTACCGCGCATTTGTACGATAGCCCCGGCTTTGAGGAGGTTGGGCAAAAGCTGCAGCAAAACGTCTCTGAAATCGCCCTGATTTGGCGGCAAGGCTTGCGCCCCATGGTCGCGCTTTGCACCGTGGCAGAAGCTGCTTTTATAGGCCAATTGCTCGCGGGTGCATCACTTTTGGCAACTTTAGAAAGCGATGAACTTGCCGCCAGCGCCACGCCGTTTGACTTCCAACTTTGGTTACCACCAGCCGTGCAAAAAGGCCTGCTACTAGGTGTTCTCCCTGTTTAGATCTGCGCCAAATCCGCTGATGGCCATGCCACAATAAGTGCATGAACAGCCTCAAACAACGACTCGGCCAGCGCCTGAGCCGCTATTTAAGCGAGCCGGGCCACACGGCGGGCACGGCGGCACCCACGCGAACTGATTTATTGGCGCAAGTATTGCAAACAGGCGATGTGCTGCTGGTGGAAGGCACATCACGGGTGAGCAGCGCGATCAAGTATTTGACGCAATCGACCTGGTCACACGCGGCGCTGTATGTGGGCAAATCGGCCACGGGGGAGAGCCAATTTCTAGAAGCCGACATGGTGCATGGCGTGCGCTTGGTGCCGTTGGCGCATTTCGATGCTTTTCACTGCCGCGTTTGCCGCCCCTTCAGCCTGAGCGAGGCTGAACGCCAAGCCGTTTGCGACTTTGCCTTGGCGCGCGTGGGCCTGCAATACGACATGAAAAACATAGTTGATCTGGTGCGTTACTTGCTGCCCAACCCACCCGTGCCCATGCGCTGGCGCAGAAAAATGCTCTCATTGGGCAGTGGCGACCCAACCCGGGCCATTTGTTCGACGCTGGTTGCGGAGGCTTTTGAATCTGTGAATTACCCGATTTTGCCCACCATTGAGACGCTGCCCGCCATCGATTTGCTGGGCAACCCGCACGCGGGCAGCTCGCGCGAGCTGCTGCATATTCGACACCACAGCTTGTATGTGCCGCGCGATTTTGATGTGTCGCCGTACTTTCAAATCGTCAAGCCTACCCTAGAAGTAGGCTTTGACCACCATTTTTTGACCTGGGCACAGGTTTCTGAAGAATAAGCCGATACAGAGGCATTTTTAGCCTCTCGCCGTCGTATTTATTGCCCAATAAGCTATTAAATTAATAGCAATATTAGGCCGCCAAATGCTAGATGAATTACCAGCTGACTTCGCGGTCTGGCGTCGAGCCGATTTTGTGAATCGACAAATCTGCGCCTTCAAACTCTTCTTCGGCTGTGAGTCGAATGCCCAGCGTTGCTTTTAGCAAACCATAAACCACGATACCGCCCAACAGCGCCCACACCACACCCATGGCAGTGCCGATCAGCTGCGCCTGCAAGCTCACGCCACCCATGCCGCCCAACGCTTTGGCACCAAAAATACCCGCCGCAATGCCGCCCCACGTGCCGCACAGGCCGTGCAGAGGCCAAACGCCCAGCACATCGTCAATCTTCCATTTGTTTTGTGTCCAGGTGAACATGAACACAAAAATCGCACCTGCGATGCCCCCCACGACCAACGCACCCAACGGATGCATGATGTCTGAACCTGCGCACACAGCGACCAAGCCCGCCAAGGGGCCGTTGTAGACGAAACCTGGGTCGTTTTTGCCCAAAGCCAGCGCCACCAAGGTGCCGCCCACCATGGCCATCAACGAATTCACCGCGACCAAGCCAGAGATTTTGTCTATGGTTTGTGCACTCATCACGTTAAAGCCGAACCAGCCCACACACAGCACCCATGCGCCCAACGCCAAAAACGGGATGCTGGATGGCGGGTGCGCGCTGATCGTGCCGTCTTTGCGGTAACGGTTTGAGCGTGCGCCCAGCAAAATCACTGCTGGCAAAGCTATCCAGCCGCCCACGGCGTGGACGACAACGCTGCCGGCAAAGTCACGGAAGTTTTCACCGGTGGTGGCTTTGATCCAGTCTTGAATGCCAAACTTGTTGGCCCAAGCCACGCCCTCAAACAGCGGGTAAAACAAACCAACGATGACGGCGGTGGCGATGAGTTGTGGCCAAAACTTGGCCCGCTCGGCAATGCCGCCCGAAATAATCGCGGGAATGGCGGCGGCAAAGGTCAGCAGGAAGAAAAATTTGACCAATTCGTAGCCATTTTTTTCTGCCAACTGCTCAGCGCCCATAAAAAAGTTGGTGCCATACGCCACGCTGTAGCCCACCAAAAAGTAAACCACGGTGGACATTGAAAAATCGACCAAAATTTTGACCAACGCATTCACTTGGTTCTTTTTGCGCACCGTGCCCAGTTCCAAAAAGGCGAAACCCGCATGCATGGCAAGCACCATGATCGCGCCCAACAAAATAAAGAGCGCATCCGCGCCCTGTTTTAGTGCTTCCATCTCAATCCCCTTGTTTGAATGTCTTTTTATTTGATTTAAATTGGTGCATCAATCAATGATTTTTAATAAATGCACCAAATAAAAGCAATTTTCGCGCCAAAGTGTGATTTCGAGACATATTTTTTGATTTTGCGCTTTTATTGCTAAAGATTTGCTGAAATTGCAACACGCATGACTGTTACAGATTGTTATTTATTCAGCTTTTACCTATAGTCTACAGTTCCTAAGTTCCTGATTTTTTGATGAAAACTTTTACTCCCATGGACTTTAAAATCCTTATCTCAGCAGCTTTGCTGATTTCAAGCTCAGCACTTTTTGCGCAACAAGGTGTGTCCGAACGCGAAATCACCATTGGCCAATTTGCCGCTCTCACTGGCCCTGCCGCACAGCTGGGTTTGCGTATGCAAGCGGGCATCAAAGCGCAGTTTGACGCGGTGAACAATGCTGGTGGCATCAATGGCAGACAGATCAAACTTGTGTCGCGCGACGACGGCTACGAGCCTGAAAAGGCGGCTTTGGCCGTCAAAGCACTGCTGAATGACGACCAAGCCTTCGCGCTGATTGGCTCCGTCGGCACGCCTACCACGCTGGCGGCGCTGCCCGCTATCAACGACGCCAAAGTGCCTTTGATTGGCCCTTTCACAGGCGCGCAAGGCCTGCGCGAACCGTTTTCACGCCAGCTTTTCCACGTGCGCGCCAGTTATTTTGATGAAACTGACCGCATCGTGCAGCACTTGACGACGCTGGGTGTGAGAAAAATCGCCATCCTTTACCAAAATGACGCTTACGGCAAAGCGGGCTTGGAAGGCGTGACGCGCGCTTTGACCAAGCGTGAGATGAAAGCCGTTGCTGCCACCACGGTAGAACGCAACAGCGTGGATGTGACCAAATCCATCGAAGACATTTTGAAAGCCGCGCCAGAAGCGGTGGTGCAAATCACCGCTTACAAGTCCAGTGCGGCCTTTATCAAACAAGCACGCAGCAAAGGCTTTGGCGGGCAGTTTTTTAACGTCAGTTTCGTAGGCGCAAAAGCCTTGGCGGACGAGCTGGGCGATGCAGGCACCGGCGTGGTGATTTCGCAAGTCGTGCCCTTTCCCTTCCAAGGCAGCAGCATCGTCGTGCGCGAATACCAACAGCGCATGACAGAATCGGGTCAAAAAGAATTCGACTTCTCTAGCTTAGAAGGCTTTTTAGCCGCCAAAGTGCTGACAGAAGGACTCAAACGCGCCGGCCGTGGCCTGAGCCGCGAGGGTTTGATCTTGGCACTTGAGTCTCTCAAAGACTTCAACATGGGCGGCTTCACCATCAACTACAGCGCCAAGTCGCACGAAGGCTCGAACTTTTCCGACCTGACCATCATTGGGCGTGGTGGCAAGTTCATTCACTAAAAACCATATTTTCGAGGCTTAAATATGCCTCTAGCCTGCGTATTTACTGCCTAAACAGCTATAAAAGTAGCAAAATTTAAGAATTCATATTATGTGCGTTAACGCACAGTTATGGGGCACGTATTTTTCTACGATCACATCATCAGCAAGCTCATGATGCGATCCACCCGCAAGAAAGATACTATGAAACTCTTAAACAAACACTTCAAATCACCGGTTAGTCTGTTTCCTGCACTGTTAACCACTTTTTTAGTGGCCTGTGGTGGCGGTGGGCTTGATCCAATTTTGGGCAGTGATGCAAGCAATACACCAGCACCTGTTACACCTGTTGTATCTATACCCGCAACGCCTGGAACGCCTGGAACAGCCACAGCACCTCCTGTTGCTCCTGTGGCACCAACACCTGTTAACACACCAAATTTAGGTTCTGCAGCTGGCTTTGGTGTTTTTGGTGGTGCGGCGGGTGTTACCAATCAGGGTGTGAACACCATCGTCAACGGAAACTTGGGTACGACGGCGGCTTGCACGTTAAACACGGGTTTTCATGATGCAACGAATGTCTACACACAAACGCCGCTCAATGTGGGCGGTGTCAACGGCAGCATCTATTGCGCACCACCTGCACCGGGCACATTGGCGACCATGGCCATTGCGACACAAGCGCTTGCGGATATCCAATCTGCCTACAACGCCTTGGCAGCACTGCCACCAGGCAGTGACCCAGGCGCTGGCCAATTGGGTGGTTTGGTTTTAGCACCTGCCGTTTACACAGCGGCTGGGGGCAGTTTCAATTTAACCAGTGGCAATTTGACGCTGGATGGACAAGGCAATAGCAATGCGGTCTGGGTCTTTCAAAGTGCTTCATCTTTAACGGTTGGTTTAAGTGCAGCACCCCGCAGCATCACGCTTATCAATGGTGCACAGGCTAAAAACGTATTTTGGAAAGTAGGGAGTGCGGCACGTATTGAAGATGGTAGCAGCATGGTTGGCACCATCATCGCGCCAGCTGGTGTCACGATTTCAACCGCAGGCCAAACCATACAAACCACTTTGGTGGGTCGTGCACTCAGTCTGAACGCCTCTGTCACGATGGTCAACACCACCGTTGTTGCCCCTTGACCCAGTGAATCGATTTATCCCGCCTACATCTTTAAAAATCCGAAAGAATCTTATGAAAAATACCCATACTCTTCGCGTGTTAGGTCTTGCAGGACTTGGCACGGTGCTCTCAGCTGCTGCTTTCGCACAAGACTACGATAGCGCCAGTTATGCCTATGGGGGCATCTCATTGGGTCAATCACAAGCGCGTATTGATGAGCCGCGAATTTCGACCCGATTAGCCTCTGAGGGGGCTATCAGTTCAAGCATGACGCGAAATGAACATGACATGGCCTACAAAATCTTCGGCGGCTACCAGTTCAATCGGAATTTTGCTGTTGAAGCCGGTTATTTCAATCTCGGTAAGTTTGATTTCAACAGCACCACCGTGCCAGCCGGTACCTATAACGGTCAAATCAAACTACAAGGTGCCAATGTAGATGTGGTTGCCACCTTGCCGTTGACACAGCGCTGGTCAGCACTGGGTAGAGCAGGTATTCAGTATGCCAATGCGCGTGACACCTTCCAAAGCACGGGCGCAGTGCGGATTCCAAACGCTACGCCAAGCAAAAATGCCGTTAACTACAAAATCGGTGCGGGCGTTCAGTATGAAGTGAACCCCTCATTGTTCGTTCGCGGTGAAGTTGAGCATCTACGCGTCAACGATGCAATCGGCAACCGTGGCGGGGTGAACATGTATTCCGTGAGTTTGGTCATCCCGCTTGGACGCACCACAGTTGCCGCGCCACGTGCTGTAGCAGCCCCAGTCTACATCGCGCCCGCACCAGAACCTATAGCAGTTGCAGTCGTGGTCATTACCCCACCACCACCTGTTGCTGTGGTGGTACCTGTGCCACGCAGGGTTAGCTTTTCAGCTGATTCCTTGTTTGCTTTTGATAAATCAATGGTGCGACCAGAAGGAAAAATGACTTTAGACACTTTTGCGGGTGAACTCAAGGGGACAAGTTATGACGTGATCAGCGTTGAAGGCCACACAGACCGCTTAGGAACAGCTGCCCATAATCAAAAATTATCTGCAGAACGCGCTGACTCTGTGAAGTCTTATTTGGTTAGCTCTGGCGGCGTAGATGCTGCAAAAATATCTGCAACTGCCAAAGGCGAAACTCAACCGGTCACCCAAGCAGACGATTGCAAAGGTAATAAAGCAACAGCAAAATTGATAGCTTGCCTACAACCAGATCGCAGAGTGGTGGTTGAAGTGACAGGAGCACGATAATTCACTCAATAAACACACCTCTAGCGTATTCATTGCCTAAGATGATATTAAATTTATAGCAATTTAACGACAACGTTATGCCCCAGCGGCAGTCTTCCAAAAGACTTCTGCCGCTCTTCCTGCTGGGCTGCGTTCGCGGTAGAGTCGAATCTCCAACGGAATATTCCAAGCCTTCTCGGCTGCGGCCACAAGTTTCCCCAATGCCAAGTCTTCTTCAACCAATGTTTCAGGCAACCAAGCCATGCCGCGACTGTCCAAAGCCATGGTTCGCAATACTGACGCTAAATGCGCCGTAAAAGCAACCCGGGTCGGTACAGACTCAAGCTGCTTACCAGCAACGGCCTTGATGATGCGCCCTAGTCCAGATTCTTGGGTGTATTGCAGCAACGGCACAGATTCAGCCGAACTCGGTTGAGCTCTTAGTTGATACAACGGCTGCCCTGCTGCGTTGGGGGCAGAAACGGGAATCAAGGTGTCTTTACCAATCAACGCTGACAGGTAAGCGCCATCGTCCATGGCACCGTGTGCTAACGGGTGTGCATGGCTGAGGACAAATTGGACTTTGCTTTGCAGCAGCAGGGCTTCACAGCGCTGCAACACATCAGAGGCAAGCTGCACGGGGCCTAGCGTCATGCGGGATTCGAGGCCGCGCAGCCAGCGCGGCAAAAAAGTGAACGACAGCGCATGGGTAGAGGCAATTCGCAGCGTTACCGCGCTGGCGTCTACCACCATGCGGGCCTCGCCTGGCACACGTGCAACCCGCAGCGTCAACTCGTCCGCGACACCACGAAACCACTCACCCACCTCGGTCAATCGGGTTGGCTGCGTGCTTCGGTCAAACAAATCTGCGCCAACCCATTCTTCCAAAGCGCGAATACGGCGACCAAAGGCGGGCTGAGTCACGTTACGCTCTTCTGCCGCTCGGGAGAAATTCCCTGTGGCCGCGAGCGTACGAAAGTCATCAAGCCATAAAAAGTTCAACATTCAATATTGGTGCTTTCAAAGCATTGAAGAAAAGAAAATGAGCATTGGAAAAAAATGACGCGAACCCCGACGATTGAGGCTTCTTAACTACCCGCAGGAAACCACCGTGAAAATCGTCGATATCCGTGAAATAACTCTCCCCATCAGCTCGCCTATCCGCAATGCGTATATTGATTTTAGCAAGATGACCTTGAGCCTAGTTGCCGTTATCACCGACGTGATCCGCGACGGCAAACCAGTGGTTGGCTATGGATTTAACTCCAACGGACGCTATGGACAAGGCAAACTGATGCGCGAACGCTTCATTCCGCGCATCTTGGAAGCCAACCCAGATTCGTTGATGGACGACAGTGGCAAAAACCTGGACCCGCACAAAATCTGGAACGCCATGTTCACCAACGAAAAGCCAGGTGGTCATGGGGAGCGCTCGGTCGCCATTGGTACGATTGACATGGCTGTGTGGGACGCGGTTGCCAAAATCGAGGGCAAACCGCTGTTTCAACTGCTGGCCGACCGCTATGGCGATGGCAAACCTAACCGCAAAATCTTCGTTTATGCAGCGGGTGGTTACTACTACCCGGGTCAAGACCATGGCAAACTGAAAGACGAGATGAAAAGCTACATCGACCGTGGCTACACCGTGGTTAAAAAGAAAATCGGTGGCGCGTCATTAGACGAAGACCTGCGCCGCATCGACTCCATCATGGAAGTCCTGCAAGACGGCCAAAAACTGTGCGTGGATGCGAATGGCCGCTTCAACTTGGACACCGCCGTCCAGTACGCCAAGGCCTTGTCCCAATACGACCTGTTCTGGTACGAAGAGCCGGGCGACCCGTTGGACTTTGAACTGCAGGCCACGCTACGCAACTACTATAAAAACCCGATGGCGACAGGCGAAGACTTGTTCTCTATGCAGGATGCGCGGAATTTGATTCGCTACGGCGGCATGCGGCCAGACCGCGATTATTTACAGTTTGACTGCGCCTTGAGCTATGGTTTGGTTGAGTATCTGCGCACTTTGGACATGTTGAAAGAACACGGCTGGTCTGCCACCCGCTGCATCCCGCATGGCGGACACCAAATGTCGTTGAATATCGCAGCAGGTTTGGGCTTGGGTGGCAATGAGTCCTACCCCGATCTGTTCCAACCCTTTGGCGGTTTCCCAGATGGCGTGACAGTCATCGATGGCCACGTCACTTTGCCAGATTTGCCAGGCATTGGCTTTGAAGGCAAGGCAGACCTTTTTGCGCACATGAAGGCACTTTCGGCTTAATTTAAACAAGATGGAGGAGACAAACATGAATACACATCAACAAAGCACCCATAGGCTATGGCATCTGTTGTTGGCTGGACTGACCTGCGTCACCACAGCCGTTTGGGCAGATTTCCCAGAAAAACCTGTCACCTTGGTCGTGCCCTTTGCCGCAGGTGGCCCGAGTGACAAAATCGCCCGCGATTTGGCCGAAGCGCTGCGTAAACCGCTGGGTCAGACCGTGATTGTCGACAACGCAGCTGGCGCGGGGGGCACCGTTGGTGCGGCCAAGGTGGCAAGAGCCAGCCCAGACGGCTACACCTTGCTGGTACACCATATCGGCATGGCGACCGCGCCAGCGCTGTATCGCAAACTCAGCTACAAAATGCCAGATGACTTTGAGTTTTTGGGTTTGATCAACGAAGCGCCCTCTGTCCTCATTGGGAAACCCAGCTTAGAGGCCAATAATTTTGCGGATTTACGCAAATGGATCATCGCCAGCGGCGGCAAGATCAACATGGCCAATGCGGGCATAGGCTCGGCCTCGCACCTGTGCGGCATGATGTTTCAAAGTGCCGTTAAAACGAATATGACCTCGGTTCCGTACAAGGGCACAGCACCTGCCATGACCGATTTGATTGGCGGACAGGTTGACTTGATGTGCGAGCAAGCCACCAACGCGGTGCCGCAAATAGAGGGCAAGAAGGTCAAAGTCTACGGCGTTTCTAGCCTGCAACGCTTGGCTATACCGGCTTTAAAAGATGTGCCAACACTGTCTGAAGCGGGTCTCAGCGGCTTCAATGTGCAAGTCTGGCATGGTTTGTACGCCCCACGCGGAACGCCACCCGCCGTGCTGGCCAAGCTGAACAGTGCCTTGCGTGCAGCGCTTAAAGACCCAGAACTGGTCAAACGCCAAGAAGCACTCGGGCTCTCAATCGTGAAGGATGACCGGCTAGACCCAGCAGGACATAAAAAGTTTGTTGAAACTGAGCAGCTGCGCTGGGCAAAAGTCATCAAAGACGCTGGCGAATACGCAGATTGAGACAATTACAAAATATAAAATTTCCACATCAATTACGCCTATAGCCGGCGTAATTATTGTCTATTTTGCTATTAAATATATAGCAAAATAGATTTGCTATGCAACTCAATCTACACAATCCATTCGAACCGTCATTCCCGCGAAGGCGGGAATCCACAAGCGCCACGATAGATTCCCGCCTTCGCGGGAATGACGAAATTTCGGCTGATGGGCCATCTCGGTTCAAATCAGCTCAGGTGCTTGCCCACAATCCCCGCTAGCTCAAACATCGTGACCTGCGGCTTGCCGAACACGGCTAGGAGCTTGGCATCGGCGTTGATGGCGCGCTTGTCTTTGGCGTCTTGCAGGTTGTTGGCTTTGATGTAGTCCCACATTTTCTTGATCACTTGGGTCCGCAAAACTTGCTCACCGCCAATCACTGCTGCCAAAGCCTCGCTGGGCTTCAAACCACCGCTGGCTGAGACTTTGCGGGGGGCTTTTGTCTTTGTTGCCGCCGTCGTTTTAACTGCAACCTTCTTCGCCGGCACTTTTTTAGCAGCAACCTTCTTGGCAGCAGGTGTTTTAGCGGCTACGGTTTTGCCAAACGGTGTTTTCGTCGCACGCGCTGGTGCGCCCGTTGCGGTTTTGCGTGGTGGAAACTTGGACGGTGCAAACTCAAAAATCACCTTGCCAGCCTCTTTGTCCCACGCCAAATGGGCTTTGAAGCCCCTGCGGGTGCGCATGGAGACGAATTTGTCTAGCAAATCGGTTTTGCCGGTTTCCAGCAATTGCGTGAGCTGCGCGCGCTCAATCGGCTGCTGCAAAATGACCTGACCGCTCTTGAAATCGCAGCTCGGCGTGGCTTGCGCCATGGTGGGGACGGACTTTTCGCAGACATAATTTTTACCGTATTCAAACACCGCGCTGCCACATTTCGGGCAAGCGCCCAAGCTGGTTTGGGTGGAAAAATCGACGATTTCGCCTGTGCCATCGGCATTTTTGTCGTCGCCAAAGTCAAACTCCAGCTTGTAGTTTTTTGTCTCTTCGTCGAATTTGATGACCATTTCGGCCGTGAACGGCCAGCCCGCTTTGGAGCGGAAGCCGTCCAAGGGGCCGATTTTGCGGTCGGTCAGGAATTGCTCAACTTCCGCGACCTCAAACGTGCGACCCGCTGGCGTTTTGCCGAAGGAGAAGCCGCAACCCTCAGCTGCCCCAGCCGCGCCCGTGCAGGTGTAACGGCGGTAGTTTTCTTTGACGATGCCGCCGCAATTTGGGCATGGCGCTTTCAAAGTAGCGTAGTCGCCAGGGATGGTATCGCGGTCGTATTCTTTGGCTTTTTTGACCATGTGCGAGGTCATTTCAGAAACTTCCGTCATGAAGGTGTCGCGACTCAGCTTACCTTGCTCCATGAGTGCTAATTTATGCTCCCATTCGCCTGTCAAATCGGCTCGGGACAGCTCCTCCACGCCCAAACCGCGCAGCAGCGTCATCAGCTGGAAGGCTTTGGCGGTCGGAATCAGCTCGCGGCCTTCGCGCAGCATGTATTTTTCGTTGATCAAGCCCTCAATCGTCGCCGCGCGCGTCGCGGGCGTGCCCAAGCCCTTTTCCTGCATAGCTTCGCGCAGCTCATCGTCGTCAATCGTTTTACCAGCGCCTTCCATCGCGCCCAAGAGCGTCGCCTCAGAATAGCGTGCCGGTGGGCGGGTTTTCAGGCCTTTCGGGTCGACGGTTTCGGCCAACACTTTTTCACCTGCTTTAACCGGCACCAAATTGGTTGAGCTTTTGCCTTCGGCATCCGGCGTTTCATCCGCCGCTTCTTTGCCGTAAATCGCCAGCCAGCCCGGTTTGACCAGCACTTTGCCTTCGGTTTTGAAGCTGTGCGGCGCAATCAAAGAAATGCGGGTGGTGATTTGGTATTCCGCACTCGGGAAAAACACCGCCATGAATCGCTTCACCACCAAGTCGTACAGCTTTTGCTCAGCCTCGCTTAAACCACTAGGGGCTTGTAACGTTGGGATGATGGCAAAGTGATCGCTCACTTTCGCATTGTCAAAAATCCGCTTGCTTGGCTTGATATAGTTATTTTTGAGCGCCGTGGCGGCATGCGGCGCGAGGTGTTTCATGTCGCTGCCAGCCAGCATGTCAAAGGTTTGGCGCACCACGGGCACGTAATCCTCGGGTAGCGCGCGCGAATCGGTACGCGGGTAGGTCAGGGCTTTGTGGCGCTCATACAGGCTCTGGGCGATGCTGAGCGTGGTTTTGGCGCTAAAACCAAACTTGCCGTTGGCCTCACGTTGCAGCGAGGTCAAATCGAACAGCAGCGGGCTGGCTTGCGTGGTCGGCTTGCTTTCCTCGGTGACTGTTGCTTTTTTACCACGCACGGCATTGGCTATGGCCTGGGCTTCGCGCTCAGACCACACGCGGTCGGCCTTGATTTCAGCGTCGTCGGCGTCTTTTTTGTGTGCCGGATTGAACCATTTGCCCGGATATTCGCCCGCTTCAGCGGCAAACGAGCCGTGGATTTCCCAGTAATCGCGGCTGATGAACTTGCGGATTTTCTCTTCCCGCTCCACCACAATCGACAAAGTTGGCGTTTGCACCCGGCCCACGGTGGTCAAAAAGAAGCCGCCGTCGCGGGAGTTGAACGCGGTCATGGCGCGGGTGCCGTTGATGCCGACCAGCCAGTCGGCCTCGGAACGGCAGCGGGCAGCGTCAGCCAGCGGCAGCATTTGCTTGTCGGTGCGCAGGCTCGTGAAACCATCGCGGATCGCCTGCGGCGTCATGGATTGCAGCCACAGGCGCGAGACCGGGTGCTTGGCCTTGCTGTACTGCTGGATCAGACGGAAGATCAACTCCCCCTCACGCCCCGCGTCACAGGCGTTGACGAAGGCGTCCACATCTTTGCGTTTGGCGAGCTTGACGATGGCGTTGAGCCGCGTCTTGGTCTTGTCCATGGGCTTGAGGTCAAAGTGCGGCGGAATGACCGGCAGGTTGGCAAAGCTCCATTTGCCGCGCTTGACGTCAAACTCCTCAGGCGCTTGGATTTCCAGCAAGTGACCCACGGCACTGGTGACGACGTATTTCTCGTTCTCAAAATGCTCATCCAGCTTCTCGAATTTACCGGCAACCGGCGTGAGCGCTTTGACGATGTCATTAGCCACGGAAGGCTTCTCGGCTATGACCAATGTTTTTCCCAATGTTTTCATTTTTGTGATCTCTTATTAATCTCGATACAATTCAGCATCTCGCGTGCGCACGCGCGCACCCGTACGTATTAAACATACCAAATTTTTTGGCTAAGTTTAAAAAATCTTTTATCGACCCCCAAAAAATTCAAACCGTGGCAACAAAAAAACCAGCCCCAAAAGCAGCTAAAGCAGCGGCCTCTCCTCTGAAGCCAGTTAAAAAACCCGCATCAAAACGTATTGCCGTCCGCAGCTCTGGCGTGCATGGCAAAGGCGTGTTTGCCGAGGTAAATATTGCCGAAGGCGAGGTTTTGGTTGAGTACAAAGGCGAAATCATCACCTGGCCAGAAGCCCTGCGCCGCCACCCGCATGACCCGTCTGATCCCAACCACACTTTCTACTTCTCCATCGACGAAAAGCACGTGATTGACGGCAAAGTGAACGGTAATTCAGCCCGCTGGATCAACCATTCGTGCGAACCCAGTTGCGAAGCGGACGAGCAAAATGGCCGTGTTTTCATCAAAGCGCTGCGCAATATCAAGGCTGGCGAAGAGCTGAATTACGACTACGGTTTGGTGATTGATGAGCGCTACACGCCAAAATTGAAGGCTGAATACCCGTGCTGGTGTGGCTCTAAAAACTGCCGTGGCACGCTATTGGCGCCTAAACGGGCTCCTCGAAAATAATGAACGCAGAGGTCATTCGGTGGCCTGCTGAGGCAATTTGGGAGCAAATTGCACCAATTTTTCCCAATTTCACGGTAGAAATTTTGCCAGAAATTGATTCGACAAACACGGAACTGATGCGCCGAGCCAAAGCAGGTCAATGTGAACCTGTTTTGTTAGTGGCAGAGAAACAAACCGCTGGGCGCGGTCGGTTGGGGCGTGAATGGCACGATTTGTCAGCGCGGACTGAATCACTTCCCGCACTTACTTTTTCGCTGGGTATGCCGTTGTCGCCGCTGGATTGGTCAGGCTTGTCACTGGCTGTAGGCATCAGCATCGCGCAGAGTTTGCACCCCAAAATTGGCCTCAAATGGCCTAACGATTTGTGGCTCAGTGATGACAAAAATAGCGGAAATAATGACCGGAAATTGGCTGGTATTTTGATTGAAACTTGCGCTATTCAAAATAGCATCTCAAATAAGCAACGCTATGTGGTGATTGGTGTAGGCATCAACATGACCGAGCCATCGTCAAACCAAACCGCAGCGCAGCCCTTGCTACGAACACCAGCGGCATGGTTGCAAGAACTTTTGCCGGCATCTTGTGCGCCCGATGCTTTGCAGCGCATTGCACCAAGCTTGGTTCAAACCATCATGACGTTTGTCGACCATGGTTTTGCGCCGTTTCAGACACGGTTTAACCAATTGGATGTTTTGAAAAATCGCCAAATCAATGTGGAAAACAACCAAATTGATGACGCGGCGCAGATTAAGATAACAGGCACTGCGCGGGGCGTAAACAGCAAAGGCGAGCTACTTCTACAGACTGCACGAGGCTTGCAGACCATCAACAGCTCCGAAGTGAGCATCAGACCCCACTAAAACTTTACCGATCTAAAGTTAAACCACTCTAAAAAACCACCATGCTGCGCTTATTTGCATTACTTTTACTGCTTGCCAACGGTTTGTTTTTTGCCTGGTCAAACGGTTATTTCAGCCCATGGGGATTTGCTTCTGCTTCTAAAAACGAATCGTTTCGGATCAACGAGCAAATTGAACCCGAGCGCATTGTTGTTATCAGGCAAAAAGATGCTGCAGCCGTGCCAACGGTGACTAACGTGGTGGCAACAACTAGCGTGACAACAAACACCCCAGCTATGCAAACTGTAGCGACTGCACCGGCTGTAGCAGTTACAACAGTTTGCCTGAATGCTGGTGTATTTGACGACAAGCAAAGTGATGTCTTGAAGCAAACCTTGAGCACCAAGCTACCAGACGTGCGCTGGCGGTTTGACACGGTTACCGTGCCCGCCCGTTGGATTGTTTACATGGGGAAATACCCAAACAACGCTGCGCGCGATCTCAAAAAATCACAGCTCGATCAAATCAAAGTGCGCTATGAGGTTTTGACCGAAGGAAATTTAGAACCTGGTTTGTCCTTGGGCAGCCACGCGACGCAAGCTGCGGCAAACCAATCGCTGCAGCAACTGTTCAGGCAAGGGGTGCGTACTGCTCGGGTGTTGCAAGAATCGCCAGAACAAAAGGGGCAAACCTTGGTTGTGCCAGCGGTAGACGATAGCAACCGAGCAAAACTAACTACGGTTTATGCGACGCTAGCTACGCAGCTAGCGAATAAAGCTTTGCAAATTTGCAAGTAAACCGCAGGAAGTTTTAAAAACTTCATTTAAGCTCGGGCTGAAAGTTTAAACCGCAAGGTGAACAAAGCGCCAGCGGGTGTCCCGCCTGGGTTGGCTTCTTCAATCGTCAATGTAGCTAAGTGCTTTTGTGCAATTTCTAGGACGATAGCCAAGCCCAAACCAGAGCCATCTGTATTGGTACCCAGCACACGGTAGAAAGGCTGCATCACAAGCTCACGTTCTGCTTCCGGAATACCAGGACCCGTGTCTTCCACCTGCAAAAATACGGCTTTTGCGATGCCGTCAGACGTGACGCGTACGGTGACGATGCCAGGGTGCTCAGCACTTGACGGGGTGTAGTTCAGCGCATTGTCCACCAAGTTGCGAATCATCTCTTTTATCAAGGTCGGGTTGGCCTGCACCACGGCGCTGGCGTCACCAACTTGCAAACCTTCATAGCCTAAATCTATGCGCTTTTCCATCGCTCGTGGAATGGCGTCTTGCACCACATCGCGCGTGAGCGCGACCAAATCACATGCTTGCAAAGTCATCACGTTACCGCCACCTTCAGCACGCGCCAAAGCCAGCAGTTGATTTACGGTATGCGTGGCGCGAATACTAGAGCGACCAATTTGCTGTAAAGATAGCTTTAGATCTTCAGCGCTGCCGCTTTGTCGCAACGCCAAATCAGCCTGCATGCGCAAACCCGCCAAAGGCGTTTTCAACTGGTGTGCCGCGTCGGCCAAAAACCGCTTTTGCGCCGCCATCGAATCTTTCAAACGCGTCAACAAGCCATTGACGGATGAAACAAGTGGCACGACCTCTTGCGGCACAGACGTTTCATCCAAAGGACTCAAATCGTCCGATTTTCGTGCTCGAATACGCGCCTCCAGCTGGTTCAATGGCCGCGTGCCACGCACCAAAGCCAGCCACACCAAAAGCACCGCCAAAGGTAAAATAACGAACTGCGGCAGCATCACACCTTTGATAATTTCTGTAGCAAGTACTGACCGTTTTTCACGGGTCTCTGCCACTTGAACCAAGGCATCTCTATCGCCCGGCACATCAGATTGAATCCAAATGGCCGCGACGCGCACTGGCAAACCGCGAATCTCCTCGTCGCGCAGCTTCACTTCCCACGCGGAAGATTTCACATTTTCAGGCGGCGCTGGCACTTCTTTTTCGCCGCTGAGCAATTCACCACGCAAACCCAGCACTTGGTAATAAATTTGATCTGAATCGTCGGCACGCAACAACTCTCTGGCGGGTTGCGGTAAGTTAAATTGTGCTTGCCCATTTTTGACAACCACCAACTGAGCCAGTGCCTGCACGTTGTATTCCAGCGCACGGTCAAAGGGTTTATCCGCAATATTTTGCGCAACCAACCAAGTCAACGCCAAACTAGCTGGCCACAGTAGCAGCAGCGGCGTCAGCATCCAGTCTAAGATTTCCCCGAAAAGCGAACGCTGCTCGCGTCTAAAAATCCCGCTGGTGCTTAGTTTTTTCGTCACAGGAAAAATTCGTCACAAACAAAATGTTAGGGCGCTATTTTTTCCAAGCAATACCCCAAGCCGCGTACCGTGGCGATACGGATAGGGTCTTTTTCTATTTTTTTGCGCAAGCGGTGTATATAAACCTCAATTGCGTTGTTGCTCACTTCTTCGCCCCACTCACACAAGCGCTCGACCAATTGGTCTTTACTCACCAAGCGGCCACTGCGTTGCAACAAGACTTCTAGCAAACCAAGCTCACGAGCAGACAATTCCACCATTTTGCCGTCGATAGTGGCCACGCGCCCCGCTTGGTCGTACTCCAACGGGCCGTGTTTGATGGTGCTAATCGCGCCGCCCATGCCACGGCGCGTCAAGGCGCGAACCCGAGCCTCTAATTCTTGCAAACTAAAGGGCTTGGCCATGTAGTCATCCGCCCCATAGTCCAGCCCTTTGACGCGCTCTTCCACGCTGTCCGCCGCTGTCAAAATCAGCACCGCCAGCTTGGAGCCACGTGCCCGCAAGCGCTTAAGCACTTCTAAGCCATGCATTTTGGGCAAACCCAAGTCAAGAATCAGCAAGTCAAACTCGGTATTGGTCATCAGTGCTGCATCGGCTTGCGAGCCATCCGGCACATGGTCAACCGCCGCCCCCGAGCTACGCAATGTGCGAAGCAGTCCGTCGGCTAATACTTGGTCGTCTTCGGCAATCAAAATTCGCATTTTTGTCTCCCGCTGGTTTTTGTTGATTTTAGGCTCTTCTTGCGCTACTTACTTGCTACAGGCTTGCACGGCGCTTTTGCGTGATTTTCAAATTCCTCACAAAAATATTGCACCAAAGATATTGCACAATAGACCCGTGCTAAACGTCCTGCAAATCACCTTCCCCTTTTTCGCTCTCGTTCTTTGTGGCTATATTGCCGCACGCAAAGGCATCTTGCCACATGCAGCCATCCCTGGGTTGAACAGTTTTGTACTATTTTTTGCCTTGCCCTGCATGCTGTTCCGTTTTGGCGCATCGACCCCCATCGCCCAGTTGCTTGATGCCAGCGTGTTTGGCATTTACCTTTTTTGTGCTTTGGTGATGGTTGCTTTCACCATTGCGGTGACGAAAAACAAGCGTATCGGCTGGAACGATGCTTCACTAGGCGCTCTAGTCGCAGCTTTTCCCAATACCGGCTTCATGGGCGTGCCGCTGTTGGTGGCGCTTTTGGGTGCGCAAGCCGCTGGACCAGCGATTATCACCATCGTGATCGACATGGTCATCACCAGCTCGTTATGTATCGCCTTGTCGCGCTTGGACGGCGCGGATGAGCACGGCTTCAGCAAAGCCGCGAAAACCGCGCTCAAAGGCATGCTTTCCAACCCCATGCCCTGGTCGATTTTGCTGGGTACGCTGGCCTCAGCCATCAGCTTGACCCTGCCCAAGCCCGTCGCCGTCACCCTTGGCTTACTGGCCGACGCCGCGTCACCCGTGGCGCTTTTCACCATTGGCGCAGTTTTAGCGCGCTCGCAAATGAACTCGCATGAACAAATCGCATGGACAGACTACGTCCCCGTCGCCGTCATCAAGCTGTTCGTTCACCCCATTTTGGTCTTACTGGTTGCCCTGTCCGCCAAACAGCTAGGCGCACCCTTGGACACCTTCACTTTGACGGTCATGGTACTAATCGCCACCCTACCCAGCGCCAGCAACGTATCCCTCCTAGCCGAACGCTTCGGAGCGAACAATGGCCGCATTGCTCGGATTATTTTGATATCAACCGCACTGGCGTTTTTGACGTTTTCAGGGGCTGTGGCGCTGTTGCGGCCTTGATGTGTGTAAATGCATAAAATTGCACCTATAAATACGCCTCTAGCCGGCGTATTTATTGCCTAAAGAGCTATATTAATTATAGCAAAATAGGCAGTTTTTTAGGTTTCAAATCGCCAACGGATCCACATCCACCGCCCAGCGGATCATGCCCTTTTGCTTGGTGGTTTGCAAAACACCTTGCCATTGGCTTAGAAACTGTTGCAGGGCTTTGCGCGAGTGGGATTCGACCAGCATTTGGGCGCGCTCTACGTTGGCGATGCGCTGGATGGTCATGGGGACGGCGGGGTAGAGGGTGATGTGCTCAAAGCCGGGGACGGAATCTGCCAAATCTTGTGCAGATTCACTGGCTGCTGTCAAAAATGCTTGCGCAGCCTCTTGCGTACGCGCTTCGGAGCGGACCAAGGCGCTGTAGCCGAAAGGCGACATGGCCGCCATTTCGCGTTCTTTGAGTTGCTGCGCTGCAAAACCGGCGTAATCGTGCTTTTTCAGCGCTAAATACAAAGGGTGCTGCGGGTGGTGGGTTTGAATCCACATCTCGCTGGCTGCGCCTTGGGAGGCATCACGCCCGGCACGGCCTGCGGCTTGCATCAGCAGGCTAAACAAACGCTCTGGCGCTCGAAAATCGCTGGAAAACAGCGCGCCGTCAGGGTTGATGGCTGCTACCAACGTGATATTGCGGAAATCGTGCCCTTTGGCGATCATTTGCGTGCCGACCAAGACATCCACCTCGCCAGCATGCACCTGCGCCAGCTGCTGCTGCAGCGCGCCTTTGAGCTTGGTCGTGTCGGCATCGATACGGGAAATTCGAACGGGTGCGCCATCGGGTCGTTTGACGTGCGAGAGCAGCTCGGCCAATTGCTCTTCCAGCTGCTCGGTGCCACGGCCAATGGTGGTGATGTCCAAATTGCCACAAGCGGGGCAGGCACGCGGCACGCGCTGGGTAAAACCACAGTGGTGGCAGCGCAGCGTGCGGTCGATTTTGTGGAACACACGGTAGGCGCTGCAATGCGGGCATTCGCTTTTCCAACCGCAATCGCCACAATGCAACACGGGCGCAAAGCCACGGCGGTTGAGGAACAGCATGGCTTGCTCGCCACGGGCGATGCGTTCGGCAATCGCGTTGAGTAGCGGGGGCGATATCACCGTTTTCTTGGGCTGATGCTCCATGTTGACGGTGATGACTTTGGGCAACACGCCGCCACCGATGCGCTCAGCCATGGTCAAGCGAAGGTAACGACCAGCCCCGCCATCGCTGGCAGTGCTGCTGTGGTGCCAACTTTCAAACGAAGGCGTGGCAGAGCCCAAAATCACCTTGGCATGCTCCAGTTTGCCTCGGTACACCGCCAAATCACGGGCGGAATAGCGGGCGCCTTCTTGGCTTTTGTAGCTGGGGTCGTGCTCTTCATCGACCACAATCAGTTTCAAATGCGGCATGGACGCAAAAATCGCCATCCGCGTGCCCAGCACCACACGCGCTGTGCCCATGTGTGCAGAGAGCCAGCTTTTCAACCGCTGCGGGTTGGTCATGCCGCTGTGCAAGGACGCCACGGCTGCGTCGCCATAAATGGGGCAAATGCGCTCTCTGACTCTGGCTTCGAGCTGCGGTGTGAGATTGATCTCAGGCACCATCATCAACACCTGCGCGCTTGAGTCGGTTTGTAGCGCTTCTAAGGCGGCGCGTAGATAAACTTCGGTTTTGCCGCTGCCAGTTGCGCCGAACAACAAAAAAGGCCCCAATTCAGTGCTTATTTTGACTGTAGCCAGCGTTTGTTCTGCATTTAATGCTACATTATTTGTAGCAATTTCATTCTCAGTATTTGACACTGCTGCACCACCGGTTTTTGTTCTTTTTAAACGACGCGCCACTTGCAACGCATCTAGGGTTCGCAGCTGTGGCGGCAAGGCGGCTAGAGCAACTTCGCCCAAGGAGCGCTGGTAATAATTCGCCGTAAACGACACCAGTTTGAGCCATGCTGGAGACACGGCTTGGATGTCTAGACCTGCCGTGATCGCTTTCAATTCGATTTCTTTGCCTTGCGTGGTAAACATCGGCTCAGGCGGTGAGTCTAGCTTTTGCCAAATCACACCCAGCAATTCGCGCGACCCCAGAGGCACGCGTACAAACGAGCCAACGTCCAACAATTGGTCGCTTTGGTACGTCAGCAAGCCCGCCAGCGGGCTGTGCGCGGGCGTTTGAACGACGACGGAATACCCATAAATCATCGCAGATTCATCTTAAGGTAGAGTAGGGGCATTGATGCATAATTTGCATTAACTTCATGGGGACTGGCATGTATGGTCAAAAAAGCACCGCGACGCACGGCTGAACGTATTTTAGAGGTCACGCTTGATCTGTTTAACCGTTTTGGCGAACCCAATGTTTCCACGACCTTGATTTCTGCCGAATTGCGCATCAGCCCGGGCAATTTGTACTACCACTATCCCGCAAAAGATGAGTTGATCAATGCGCTGTTCGATCGTTTTGAACGCTCATTGAATGAATTGTTAAATGCGAGCGACGGTGTGCGCAACGTGGAGGATGCTTGGTTTTTTATGCACACCTTGTTTGAGTTGATCTGGCAATACCGCTTCTTGTACCGTGATTTGAACGATTTGCTGAGCAAAAACCGCCGGCTAGAAACGCATTTTCAATCTATCCTGAAAAACAAAACCCAATCGGTGAAAGCCTTGCTGGACAGCATGAGCCGCAGCGGCGCGATGACAATAGACTCGCGCGAGGTTGAGCCCACCGCTACCAGCATGGTGGTGGTGTTGACGTATTGGCTTAGCTTTGAGTACGTGCGCGACCCACGCCATGCGCTGGAGCCAGAGCATGCACAAGCGGCATTGCTGCGCGGCGCGCACCACGTGCTCAATCTTCTCGTTCCCTACCTAGAACCGCAACAACGCAGTCATTTATTGACGATTGTGGGTACGTATTCGTCAACGCAAACCGAGACAAATAGCCCTCAGAGTAAGCTTCAAAACAACATTCATTTAGCGAGATAAAAATATGACTAAATGGACTCCTTTTCCGCATTTGGGTGAATACACCTATGACGTTGCCAGCGTGAAAAAACACTGGGCGAAATTGCACGCGGGTGATGCAGAACCTTTACCCACAAACTCAGAACTGCTCGAAGCGTGGGCATTATTTCATTCAGGTGAATTTGAAAAAGCTGCTGAATTAGGGCTTAAATTGGCGGGCAGTGGTTTGGTCGCCGGCTTGACGGTGGCCAACAAAGCCACCTGCATTTATGCCAACTACCTAGAAGCCAACGAAGCAGCTAAATTGGCGCTGTTTATGGAAGTGGCGCTGCGCGCAGAGAAGCAGGCGCACGATGCTGCCATCAGTGCCGAGTCTCTGCCAAATGCCTTCTATTGGCAAGCTTATGCCCTAGGACGCTATAGCCAAGGTATCAGCGTTGCAAAAGCTTTAGCGCGTGGTTTGGGTGGCAAGGTCAAAAACGCGCTTGAAAAAACCATTCAACTGCAACCCAAACATGCTGACGCTTATATTGCGCTGGGCACGTTTCACGCTGAGGTGATCGACAAAGTAGGTTCGCTCATCGGCAGCATGACCTATGGCGCAAAAAAAGATGCGAGTTTTAACTTTTTTCAAGAAGCACTCAGAATCAATACCACCTCCGCCATCGCCATGATTGAGCAAGCCAACGGCTGGGTGATGTTGGAAGGTGAAAAAAGACTTGCTGAAGCGACCAAGCTGTACGAAATGGCATCTGCAACCCAACCTTTGGACGCGATGGAGCGCTTAGATGTAGACATGGCCAAAGCAGAGTTGGCTGATTGACATTGACGGATTGAATATGACGGGTTAATTATGGATACCAAGTGGTTAGAAGATTTCATCAGCCTGGCAGAGACGCGTAGTTTTAGCCGCTCCGCACAGTTGCGCCATGTCACGCAGCCTGCGTTTTCGCGTCGCATCCAGTCGCTGGAAGCATGGGCAGGCACGGATTTGGTGGATCGCAGCTCCTACCCCACCAAGCTCACCGCGGCTGGCGACACGCTTTACGATCAATCGCTAGACATGCTGCGTGCCTTGCAAAGCACGCGCGCGATGCTGCGTGGGCACACTTCTGCGGGGCAAGATGTGATTGAATTCGCCGTGCCGCACACACTTGCCTTCACGTTTTTTCCAGCTTGGATGTCGATGTTGCGGCAAAACTTTGGCCCCATCAAAAGCCGACTGATGGCGCAAAATGTGCACGATGCGGTGCTGCGTTTGGTGGAAGGCAGTTGCGATTTGCTGATTGCTTACTTCCACTCGTCGCAACCTTTTCAGCTGGACGCATCGCGCTATGAAATGGTGAGCCTGGGCCAAGAGGTGATTGCCCCCTACACCAAGCCCGACGCAGATGGCACACCCATGTTTGAGTTGCCCGGGCGTGCTGGCCAGCCATTGCCCTACCTTGGCTATGCGCCAGGCGCGTATTTGGGCATGGTGGTTGATCAAATATTGAAGCAATCCAAAACTGCCATTCACCTAGACCGCGTTTATGAAACCGATATGTCGGAAGGCCTCAAAGCCATGGCGTTGGAAGGCCATGGCATCGCTTTTTTACCGTACAGCGCCATCAAAAAGGACTTGCGCGCTAAACGTTTGGTCAGTGCATGCCCAGCAGGCATGAGCGATTTGACCATGACCATGGATTTACGCGCCTACCGCGAAAAACCAACGGGAAAAGAGGCCAACAAAGGCGCGGCACAAGCGCTTTGGGAATATTTGGTGGCGAATAGCGCGACTTAAATTCGTATTACCAGCTATGTTTGAAGCATTGTTTCTTTTTTTTGGGACAATAGGCGGATGACTACGATTTCAAGTTCCCCTGCAACTTCACAACTATTGACAATCACCCGCCCTGACGACTGGCATTTACATGTGCGTGATGGCGACGCGCTCAATACCGTGGTTCCGCACACCGCCGCCCAATTCGGCCGCGCCATCATCATGCCCAACCTGCGCCCGCCGGTGACGACTGCTGCACAAGCATTGGCCTACAAGGCACGCATTCAAGCTGCCGTACCTAAAGGTGTGACGTTTGAGCCGTTGATGACGTTGTATTTGACCGACAACCTGCCAGCTGATGAAATCAAACGCGCCAAAGACGCTGGCGTGGTTGCCGCAAAGCTCTACCCCGCTGGTGCGACGACCAACAGCGATGCAGGCGTGACCGATTTGCGAAAAACCTACAAAACGCTAGAAGCCATGCAACGCGCGGGCATGTTGCTGTTGGTGCATGGTGAAGTCACATCGCCTGATATTGACTTGTTTGACCGCGAAGCCGTCTTTATCGACACGCAGTTGATCCCATTACGGCGAGATTTTCCTGAACTCAAAATCGTGTTCGAGCACATCACCACGAAGGAAGCGGCGCAGTATGTGCGTGATTCAGACAAATTCACTGCCGCCACCATCACCGCGCACCACTTGCTGTACAACCGCAATGCGATTTTTACGGGCGGTATTCGCCCGCATTACTACTGCCTGCCAGTGCTAAAGCGCGAAACACACCGGCTCGCTTTGGTGGAAGCAGCCACCAGCGGCAATACCAAATTCTTTTTAGGCACAGACAGTGCGCCGCACCCTGCCAACCTGAAAGAGCATGCGTCTGGCTGCGCTGGCTGCTACACCGCCCACGCCGCGGTTGAAATGTACGCCGAAGCGTTTGACGCAGCAGGTGCATTGGACAAGTTAGAAGCTTTTGCCAGCTTTAACGGTGCTGATTTTTACGGCTTGCCGCGTAACCAAGGAACGATCACCCTGAAAAAGGAAAGCTGGATACCGCCCGAGAGCTTTGCTTTTGGTGAAGCGGCGCTCAAACCACTGCGTTCTGGAGAAGCCTTGCCTTGGCGCATGGTTTAGAGGTCATTGATTGGTCAGCCCCGTGGCTGGCTCATTTGCGAGAACAGGGCGAATTTGCAGCACAGCAAGCGAATGAGAGTACGCCGTTGTATGAAACATTGAATCAATGTTTGAGCAGCCCCGTGCGCTTTGTGTCGCAAAGCAGTTTGCCCAGCGGCGTGGCTTATGAGCAGTTCATTTTTGACACCCAGCAATGCCCCACGCGTGATGGTTTGCATGATTTTTTCAACGCCTTGTACTGGGATCAATTCCCCCGCACCAAAGCGCGGCTGAACCAACTACAAGCCGAGCAGATCGCACAGCTGGGCTCGGTCACCCAGCGTGGTGCTGCGCGTGACGCCCTAACGGTGTTTGACGAAAACGGGGCTTTACTCATCGCGCCGCCTGAACTGTGGGGCGCGTTGATCGCCATGGACTGGCAACGCCTTTTTGTCACCCTGCGCCCTTTGTGGCAACACGCGCAACTCATCCCCTTCGGCCACGCTTTGCTGGAAAAGTTGGTTCAGCCCAGAAAGCCCATCACTGCACACGTTTATATTGCACAATATGCCATTAAAAATATAGCTTTAGAGGCAGAAAATGCGCCGGCTACATCTCAATTTTTCTCAAATTTAGACACATGGTTAGCGACAAACCTGTCTGCCGACTATTTGGCTAGCAAACCCTTTGCCCCGTTGCCGGTTCTAGGCGTTCCAAATTGGTGCTCAGACAATGAAGATTTGGACTTTTATAACGATGAAACGGTATTTCGCAAACCTAGGTCTTGATTTTTTGCCATTTACCCCTACTATTCGCCACATCGGCACGATTTGCCTTTTAGAAAGTGAAAATTACACATGAAACGCATATTTTTGTTCATTTTGACCAATTTAGCCGTGATGGTCGTTCTAGGCCTGATCACCAGTATTTTTGGCCTGAATCGCTTCATTGGGACTAACGGCGTTGCACTGGGTCCGTTGCTTGGCTTTTCATTGGTGATGGGCTTTGGTGGCGCGATTATCTCTTTGCTGATCAGCAAACCCGTCGCAAAATGGAGCCAAGGCGTCAAAATCATCAACGAACCGCAAAATGCGGACGAAGCTTGGATTGTGCAAACCGTGCGCCAATTTGCCGACAAAGCGGGGATTGGCATGCCTGAAGTGGGCATTTACGAGGGTGCGCCCAACGCGTTTGCAACTGGTGCGTTTAAAAACTCGGCTTTGGTGGCCGTATCCACAGGTTTGCTGCAGGGCATGACCAGAGAAGAAGTCGAAGCCGTGATCGGCCATGAGATCGCCCACGTCGCCAATGGCGACATGGTGACCATGACCCTGATCCAGGGCGTGATGAACACCTTCGTCGTCTTTGCCAGCCGCGTGATTGGCTCGCTGGTGGACGGCGCGTTGCGCAAGGGCAATGACAGCTCAGGCCCCGGCATTGGCTACATCGTCACCACGCTGGTGCTGGACATCGTTTTCGGCTTTTTGGCCAGTATCGTCGTGGCCTGGTTCTCGCGCCATCGTGAATTCCGTGCGGACGCGGGTGCCGCCAAACTGATGGGGCGCAGTCAGCCGATGATTCATGCCCTGCAACGTCTGGGTGGCATGACACCGGGCGAACTGCCAAAAAGCATGGCGGCCATGGGTATTGGCGGTAGCATGGGCGCTTTGTTTAGCACGCATCCACCGATGGAAGAGCGTATTGCCGCTCTGCAGAATCCGAAAGCTTGATTGTCAATCTTGATGGAGTAGGCTGAGCGCCACGGCTTCAGCCACCTTGATACCATCCACGCCGGCGGACAAAATCCCGCCTGCGTAGCTGGCACCTTCACCCGCCGGAAACAAACCCCGCACGTTCAAACTCTGAAAATCTTCACCACGTGTCATCTTGATAGGTGACGACGTACGGGTTTCAACCCCCGTGAGCACGGCATCTGGCAGATCAAAGCCTTTGATTTTTTTACCAAACGCGGGGATGGCTTCCCGAATGGCTTCAATCGCATAACTGGGCAATAGGGCTGCCAAATCGACCAATTTCACGCCTGGTTTGTACGAAGGCTCAACACTGCCAAGCGCGGTTGACGCAATGCCTTTGACAAAATCGCCGACCAATTGCCCAGGTGCTTCGTACGTGCTGCCGCCCAGAACATAAGCTGCGGATTCCAAAGTGCGCTGCAGCTCAATGCCAGCCAACGGATGCTTGCTAGGAAAATCTTCTGGCGTGATACCCACCACAATACCCGCATTGGCGTTGCGCTCATTGCGTGAGTATTGGCTCATACCGTTGGTGACGACACGTCCCACTTCACTGGTCGCCGCCACCACTGTGCCGCCTGGGCACATGCAAAAACTGTACACCGCGCGGCCATTTTTTGCATGATGCACCAGTTTGTAATCTGCCGCTCCTAACAGAGGATGCCCCGCATGACGCCCCCAACGGGCGCGGTCTATCAAACTTTGCGGATGCTCGATGCGAAAACCAATCGAAAAAGGCTTGGCTTCCACATAAACACCGCGCTCGTAGAGCATGGCAAAAGTATCGCGCGAGCTGTGCCCCAGCGCCAGCACCGCTTGCTGGGTTGGCAGCTCGTAGCTTTGCTGTGTTGCCACATCCAGCACCGTCAAACCTTGCAGTTGACCATGTTCAATCTGCACATCCGTCACCCGCTGCTCAAACCGCACCTCACCACCCAAAGCGATGATCTGTTCACGCAGATGCTCCACCACCTTGACCAGCTTGAAGGTGCCAATGTGCGGGTGCGCATCGACCAAAATTTCTTCTGGTGCACCGGCTTTGACGAACTCTTGCATCACCTTGCGACCCAGATGACGCGGGTCTTTGATCTGGCTATACAACTTGCCGTCGGAAAACGTGCCCGCACCACCTTCGCCAAACTGCACATTGCTTTCGGGGTGCAGCTGGTTTTTGCGCCATAGATTCCACGTGTCTTTGGTGCGTTCCCGCACTTTTTTGCCACGCTCCAACACAATCGGCTTGAAGCCCATTTGCGCCAATACCAGCGCTGCAAAAATACCGCAGGGACCAAAACCGACCACGACAGGGCGTGATTTTAGGTTCTCCGGCGCTGCTGCAATAGGCTTGTAAGCCATGTCTGGCGTGGGGCGCACATGCGGGTTGCTTTCAAAGCGATGCAGCACTTCGACCTCAAGCGCATCGCTGGCCAAAGCCACATCAACGATATAAACCTGCAGCAAATCAGCCTTGCGGGCATCAAAACTGAGTTTAAAAATAGTGACGGATTGCAGCTCGTTGGCTTGGATGCCCAAAGTTCGCACCACCGCTTCTGCGATGGCGGTATTGGGATGGGCGAGGGGGAGTTTTATTTCTGTGAGTCGGATCATGTTGCTAAGTCTTTGGCTTGTGGTTATCAAGCAGGACGAAAATTAAAGTAGGTACGATAAAACAGCTGCGATTATGTCGGCAAGAAACCCTCAATCGACAAATAGCGCTCACCCGTGTCGTAGTTAAAGCCCAGCACAGTCGCACCCGCTGGCAAATCAGGCAGTTTTTGTGCAATGGCGGCCAGCGTCGCACCGGATGAAATACCAACCAAAACACCCTCTTCACGGGCGCAACGGCGGGCCATCTCGCGGGCGGGTTCGGCGTCGACCTGAATCACGCCATCCAGCAAGTCAGTATGCAAGTTTTTCGGGATAAAGCCCGCGCCAATCCCCTGAATCGGGTGCGGTGCGGGTGCGCCGCCAGAGATCACCGGTGAGGCGCTGGGTTCAACCGCATACACCTTGAGCTTGGGCCAAGCCGCTTTCAGCACCTGCGCACAGCCGGTAATATGCCCACCGGTGCCCACACCCGTGATCAGTACGTCAATGCCATCGGGGAAATCGGCCAAAATCTCCTGTGCGGTAGTGCGTACATGAACATCGATATTGGCCTGGTTTTCAAACTGCTGCGGAATCCATGCATTTGGCGTGGCGGCGGCCAACTCTTGCGCCCGTGCAATCGCGCCTTTCATGCCCTTTTCACGCGGCGTTAAATCGAAACTCGCGCCATAAGCCAGCATCAAACGGCGGCGCTCGATGGACATGCTGTCTGGCATGACCAAAATCAATTTATAGCCTTTAACTGCAGCGACCATGGCCAAACCCACGCCGGTGTTGCCAGAAGTCGGCTCGATGATGGTTGATCCTGCCATCAGCTCGCCACTTTTTTCGGCCGCTTCCACCATGGACAACGCAATACGGTCTTTGATCGAGCCACCCGGGTTGCTGCGCTCAGACTTGATCCACACGTTGTGACCCGCACCAAACAGGCGGTTGATGCGGACGTGTGGCGTGTTGCCAATGGTTTGCAGAATGTTGTCAGCTTTCATTTACTTTACTCCTTATATGTTCTACATGCGCCAAGAGCGAACGTTTCGCCACTGGCCATAACTGCGGGGGAACGTCATCGTACGCTTTTGTGACCCAATCGTCCAAACTGCCGTCGGGATGGGCTTGCATCACGCCGGCGATTTTTTCTTCCCGTCCCAAGCGGTGCGCTTTGAGATGAGCGATGACCCGCACGGCATGGTCTAAAACGTAGCCGTGGGCAGGCAAAATGTGTTGAATATGGTGTTCGGCACAGGCTGCTGTAAGCACATCCAGCGAATTCAAATAATCACCCATGTGCCCATCGGGCGGGTTAATCACCGTGGTGCTGCCGTTCAAGATATGGTCGCCGCTGAGCAGCAAACCGTCTTCTACCAAAACCAGGCAAACATGGTTTTCGGCGTGACCGGGTGTAAAAACAACCTCAACAGTGGTAATTGAATCACCCTCTAGCCGGCGTGAAACAAGCTTAAGTAGCTCCTTATTTTGCAGCGTTTTATCGGGTGAAAAATATGCATTGCTGCTGGCATGTGGGCCACTCGGCAGACCGTAAATCAATGGTTGACCATGCATGGCAGTGCTGCACAGCGCCTGCAAAGGCTTGGCTCCCGGCGAGTGGTCTGAATGTGAGTGCGTGCAGACGATCATCCGAATATCGCCCTGCGTCGCTTCAAACAAGCGCTGAATGTGCGCCGCATCGTTCGGCCCCGGATCGACCACGATGTAACCCGTGTCCACGGTGCCAATGATGTAGCTGTTCGTCCCTGGCCCCGTCATCATGCCCGGATTTGGCGCGGTCAGGCGCATCACGTTTTTCAGCAGCGGAATAGCTTTTTCATGCTGCCACGGCACCGTTGCCAACAAAGTGGCCTCGTCTGAATCGGAATCAATAATTTGGTTTTCTCTCGCCATAACGCCATTATTGACCAAGTTACAATCGTTTTAACGAATTGAGAACATGTAATCAAAGAACATGAAAGCAGAGACATGAAAGCAGTTATTCTTGCCGGTGGACTAGGCACACGCATCAGCGAAGAGTCCACAACCCGTCCGAAACCCATGATTGAGATTGGTGGCAAGCCCATTTTGTGGCACATCATGAAAACCTACTCAGCGCACGGCATCAACGACTTCGTGATCTGCTGCGGCTACAAAGGCTACGTCATCAAAGAGTATTTTGCGAACTACTTTTTGCATACGTCCGACGTGACCTTTGACATGGTGGAAAACAAGATGGAAGTCCACCAGCGCTCGGCCGAGCCGTGGAAAGTCACCCTGGTGGATACGGGCGAGAGCACCATGACCGGCGGTCGCCTGCGCCGTGTGGCCGAGTATTTGAAAGACGAAGAAGCCTTTTGCTTCACCTATGGCGACGGCGTGTCTGACATCGACATCACCGCGCAGCTGGCCTTTCACAAAGCCCACGGCAAGCAAGCCACCATCACCTCCATCACCCCGCCAGGCCGCTACGGCGCGCTGACGACTGACGGCAACCAAGTCCTGGGTTTTGCTGAAAAACCACCCGGTGACGGTGGCGCGTTCAACGGCGGCTTCTTCGTGTTATCCCCCAAAGTCATCAACCAAATCGCTGGCGATGCGACCACCTGGGAAACCGAGCCCCTGCAAAACCTGGCCCACAGCGGCGAACTCATGGCCTACCGCCACGAAGGTTTTTGGCAACCCATGGACACCCTGCGCGAGAAAAATTTGCTGGAAAACCTGTGGGCGACTGGCAAAGCGCCTTGGAAAGTTTGGGAATAAAACTCTACTCCCCCAACGCCGTCATTCCCGCGAAGGCGGGAATCTACAAGTGCCAACATGGATTCCCGCCTTCGCGGGAATGACGAAATTTCGGCTATGGATGATTTTTAATCAACTCAACGCCGCGTCCAGCAATTCCACCCAATGCTTCACCGGCGTCTGCGTTCCGCTTTGCAAATGGGTGATGCAACCAATGTTGGCTGAGACGATGACTTCGGGGTTCATCTCGCTTAAATTGCCCAGTTTGCGGTCGCGCAATTGGTAGGCGATGTCGGGCTGCAGGACAGAATAGGTACCTGCCGAGCCGCAGCACAGATGCGCTTCACAGCTGGC
>JANPIC010000110.1:0-31274 GCA_031424795.1 Polaromonas sp.
GCTGAACCGAAGCGTAGAAACCCGCACCGACAAACGCCCCATGATGAGCGATTTGCGCGAATCCGGCGCCATCGAGCAAGATGCCGACATCATCATGTTCATCTACCGCGACGACTACTACACCAAAGAACTCTCCAAAGAGCCGGGCGTTGCCGAAATCATCATCGCCAAACAACGTAACGGCCCGACCGGCACGGTGAAACTCGCCTTCTTGAAGCCGATCACGAAGTTTGAGAGCTTGGCGAGTGGGGGCGGAGATTACTAGTTTTAAAAGACGTGAAAATAGGCAATAAATACGCTTATTTTCTTCTGTAGCCGGCGTATTTATTGCCTATACTGCTATTTAAAATATAGCATCTTGATTAAATTTTTTACAACACTTCGCTCGCAAAATCTGCCAACCGTGAACGCTCGCCACGCGCCAGGGTGATGTGCCCACCGTGCGGCCAGCCTTTGAATTTGTCGACAGCGTAGGTCATGCCCGATGAGCCTTCGGTCAGATACGGGGTGTCGATTTGGGCTAAGTTGCCCATGCAGACGATTTTTGTCACTGGGCCGGCGCGGGTGATACGGGTTTTCATCTGCTTGGGGGTCAAGTTTTGGGCTTCGTCGATGATGACGTATTTGTTCAAAAACGTGCGGCCGCGCATGAAATTCATGCTTTTTACCTTGATGCGGCTGCGAATCAACTCGTTGGTCGCGGCGCGACCCCATTCGCCGGCGGTGGTTTCGGTTTTGGCGAGCACTTCTAAGTTGTCGTCCATCGCACCCATCCACGGACCCATTTTTTCTTCTTCTGTGCCGGGTAAAAAACCGATATCTTCACCCACGCTGACCGTCGCACGGGTCATGATGATTTCGGTGTAGCGGCGGTCGTCCAGCACTTGCGTCAAACCACAGGCCAGAGCCATCAAGGTTTTACCTGTGCCAGCGGTGCCGGCGAGGGTGACAAAATCGACTTCGGGGTCCATCAGCAGGTTCATGGCGAAGTTTTGCTCGCGGTTACGCGCTGCGACTCCCCAAACCACGTTTTTCAGGTGTTTGTAGTCTTTCAGGGTTTTCAAAACCACGGTTTGGTTGCGCACTTCCACCACGCGGGCGTACAAACTGGGCTCTCCTGCCGCCTCAAAATAGACGAACTGGTTGACCAGCATTTCCTGCACCAGCGGACCTGACAAGCGGTAAAACGTGGCGTGACCTTCTTGCCAGCTTTCGATGTTTTTGGCTTGTTTGGTCCAAAAATCAGCAGGTAACGCCAAAGCGCCAGAGTAGAGCAAATCGCCATCTTCCAGCGTTTTGTCGTTTTGGTAGTCGTCTGCTGACAAACCCAACGCCCGCGCTTTGACGCGCATATTGATGTCTTTAGAGACCAAAACGACTTCTTTACCGACGTTGACTTTGCGCAAAGCCTCAACGACGCCCAAAATCTGGTTGTCCGCTTTGCCCTGTGGCAGGCTAGAAGGCAAGCTGTAGTCTAAAACTTGGGTTTGAAAGAACAAGCGGCCTTTGGCTTCGCGGTGGCTAGTGGCGTCTAAACGCAAGCCTTGCGTCATGTCCGCATCCTTGGCTGCCGCTAGGGCATCTAGTGAGCGACTGGTTTGGCGGGCATTGCGTGCCACTTCGGTCATGCCTTTTTTGTGACCGTCCAGCTCTTCCAGCACGATCATGGGCAGGTAAATGTCATGCTCTTCAAAGCGGAACAGGCACATGGGGTCGTGCATCAGCACGTTGGTGTCTAAAACGAAGAGTTTGGCAGGGCCGGTTGGTTTAGCGCGTTTTGCTTTCGCAGCTGTTGTGGCGACCTGCACGGGCGTGTTTGTCACTACTTTTTGATAACTTGGTAGCGAATCTGCAGCGGCTATCTTGCTAGTTTTTTGATAGCTGTCTAGGCTGATATCACGCCGTATAGATGGTGATTTACTAACTGTATTTTCTGAATACTTGTCTTTCGCAACTGGTTTATCCTGCTTGAGAGGTTCTGCCTGAGTCGTTACAAATTTGTTGGATGCCAAAAGGGATGCGCGCTTGGTCGGTGCTGGAGGTAGTGGCATAAAGTTTTGAAAACCCTGGTTAGTTGAACAAATGAAAAGTGAACAAATGAAAAGTGAGTAAAAGTCAGCTAAAAAAACAAAAAAGCCGCCTAGTTGCCAAGGCGGCTTTGATGGGGGAGAGCAAGTTGTTAATCAAATGCATGCATTCATTATGCACAACTCACATGAATATTTGACGTGTTACAAATTTTTTAAATAAAAATTTAAAATCCAACTCTGGCAGCTCTTTAAGCGGCTAACTTCTCTTTTTCTTTGACTGATTTGTTCAAAGCTTTCACAGCCTTGAGCACGTCATCAACATGGCCAGGCACTTTCAAGCCGCGCCATTCTTCAACCAAAATGCCATTAGGGCCGATCAAAAAGGTGCTGCGCTCAATGCCTTTGACCTTTTTGCCGTACATGATCTTATTCTTGACCACGCCAAACATGTGACACATTTTTTCTTCTGTATCCGCAATCAGTTCAAACGGGAGTTCGAGCTTCAGCTTAAAGTCATTGTGTGAGGTCATGTTGTCGCGTGACACACCGAAAACGGTTGCGCCAGCTTTCACGAAGTCTTTGTTTTTATCGCGAAATTGCATCGCTTCCGTCGTGCAGCCTGGGGTGTTGTCCTTCGGGTAGAAAAACAAAACCATCGTGGTGCCGAGGTGAGAGGTGTTGGTTACACGAACACCGCTGGTAGCAATCGATTCAAATTCAGGGAGGAGTTTATTAACAACGATCGCCATATAAGTATTAAATCTCGCAGTATTTCAGAGCTAAGGCAGCAACCCTCTATTTTAGCTTAGAAATGAAAGCGAAGCCATGCCCCTAATCGTTATTTAAGCTTCATTTGAGCCACATTCGGACTAATTTGGCACGTGATCTAGCACCAAGGCGACAACGACGCGTCGGCCTTCGCCCGCCAAAATGTTGTAAGTACGGCAGGCCGCGCCCGTATCCATCGTCTCCAAGCCCATGCGCTTGGTCATCAGAGCTTGTAACCATGCAGCCGGCGGGAAGCGGATGCGCGAACCTGAGCCGAAAATGATGAGTTCGGCATCAAATTCAGCCAATTGCGCAAAGTGCGCTTCCGTCAGGTCTTCAAAGCGGCTGCATGGCCAGTCCACGCGCTGGCCTTTGGAGCCAAGAATCACGCTATGGGTGATTTTTTCGCCCTGCACGCCGACCCAGCCTGGGCCGTAACCTTGAATGGTTTGAACGTCAAAATTGTCTGCTTCTAGTTTCATGCCTGCATTCTAATTGGGTCATATAAACGTCATAAAGACGACTAGTTTGCTGCACTGCACTATTTTGGGGGATTGTTGGACTTTTTAGGGGCAAAAGTGTGGTCAAATCAAGGGTTAAACCCATAAATGCTCGGCTACATTCCCACTGGAGAAATTGTGAAAACGATTCAAAAATCGGCCAAATTGGCAAACGTTCTTTATGACATACGCGGTCCTATCATGGACGCCGCGCGTCAAATGGAGGACGAAGGCCAGAAAATCATCAAACTCAACCTCGGCAACCTTGCCGTGTTTGGCTTTGACGCGCCCGAGGAAATCCAGCAAGACATGATTCGTAACCTGCCCAATTCAGCCGGTTACAGCGACAGCAAAGGCATTTTCGGCGCACGCAAAGCGGTGATGCACGAGACGCAAAAACAAGGTATTGCCGGCGTGACTTTGGACGACGTTTACCTGGGTAATGGTGCCAGTGAACTCATCACCATGGCGACCAATGCGCTCTTGGATAATGGCGACGAGTTGCTCTTGCCCATGCCCGATTACCCACTGTGGACGGCGGCGACCAGCCTGTCCGGTGGTAAACCCGTGCATTACCTGTGCGACGAAGAGAACGGCTGGATGCCGAATTTGGAGGATATTCGTTCTAAGATCACGCCCCGCACCAAAGGTATCGTCGTTATCAACCCGAACAACCCGACGGGTGTGATGTATTCTGACGAACTGCTCAAGCAAATCATTGTGATCGCCCGCGAGCATGGTTTGGTCATCATGGCGGACGAGGTGTATGACAAGGTGCTGTACGACGGCGTGAAACACACCGCAATGGCGAGTTTGTCTACCGATGTGTTGACGCTGACCTTCAATTCTTTGAGCAAAAGCTACCGTTCCTGCGGTTACCGCGCAGGCTGGATGGTGGTCACCGGCGACAAGACAGTTGCCAAAGACTACATCGAAGGGCTGAACATGCTCTCGAACATGAAGCTGTGCTCTAACGTGCCAGGTCAGTGGGCGATTCAAACCGCGCTGGGCGGCTACCAAAGCATCAACGAGTTGGTGGGCGAGGGCGGCCGTTTGCGCCGTCAGCGCGATTTGGCTTATGAGTTGATTACTGCGATTCCAGGTGTGAGCTGCGTGAAGCCGCAAGCTGCGCTGTATATGTTCCCCAAGCTGGACCCTGTGATTTACCCTATCAAAGACGACCGCCAGTTTTTCTTGGAGTTGCTCAAAGCCACGCGCGTCATGCTGGTGCAGGGTACGGGCTTTAACTGGCCTGCGCCAGACCACTTCCGCATCGTCTTTTTGCCGCACGAAGACGACTTGCGTGAAGCGGTTGATCGTATCGCCAAGTTTTTGGAAAGCTATAGAAAGCGTAGCGGTACAGGCAAGTAATACGCCGGCTACATCGTTATTTCGGCATGTTTTACGGTTGATTTTCTGTTTGATTGATATTTTTAGCTATTTTTTGACTTTTTTATGAAACCTATCCAAGTTGGCCTCTTAGGCATCGGCACCGTCGGCAGCGGCGTGTTTAACGTTCTCAATCGCAACCAAAGCGAGATTCAACGCCGTGCTGGCCGTGGCATCGAGATCACGATGGTGGCAGACCTTGACACCGCCCGCGCGCAAGCGGTTGTTGGCCCCCATGTGAAAGTCGTCAACGACGCCCGCGCCATCATCGCCAACCCAGATATCGACATCGTCATTGAACTTATCGGCGGCTACGGCATTGCCAAACAGCTGGTGATGGAGGCTATCGCCGCAGGCAAACACGTGGTCACGGCCAACAAAGCGCTCTTGGCAGTCCATGGCACAGAAATTTTCGCAGCTGCCCAAGCCAAAGGCGTGATGGTCGCGTTTGAAGCGGCGGTTGCGGGTGGTATTCCTATCATCAAATCCCTGCGCGAAGGCTTGACCGCCAACCGCATCCAGTGGATTGCCGGCATCATCAACGGGACGACCAATTTCATCTTGAGTGAGATGCGCGACAAAGGTTTGGACTTCGCCGCTGCCCTGAAAGACGCGCAAGCGCTGGGCTACGCCGAAGCCGATCCGACGTTTGACATTGAAGGCGTGGACGCCGCGCACAAAGTGACGTTGATGTCGGCGATTGCCTTTGGCATCCCCGTGCAGTTCGACAAAGCCTACGTTGAAGGTATTTCAAAACTAGCCGCGCAAGACATCAAATATGCCGAACAGTTAGGCTACCGCATTAAGTTGTTGGGCATCACCAAGCGTGTGCAAGCCAATGGTAAAGAGGGTGTAGAACTGCGCGTTCACCCAAGCCTAGTGCCGAACAAGCGTTTGATCGCCAACGTCGAAGGCGCGATGAACGCTGTCATGGTGCAAGGAGACGCGGTGGGCACCACGCTGTATTACGGCAAAGGCGCAGGTTCTGAGCCTACCGCCAGCGCCGTGATTGCCGACTTGGTCGATATCACCCGTCTGCACACCGCCGACCCCGCGCACCGCGTGCCGCATTTGGCTTTCCAGCCCGATGCCATGAGCGACCTGCAAGTTTTACCTATGAGCGACATCGTCACCAGCTACTACCTGCGCCTGCGCGTGGCGGACGAAGCCGGCGTGTTGGCCAAAGTGACAGGTATTTTGGCGACCGCCGGCATCAGCATCGACGCCGTGCTGCAGCGCGAGGCGGATGAAGTGGGTGGCGAGGGCTCAACTCAGACCGACGTGATTATTTTGACGCACGATTGCGTTGAGTCAAAAATGAACGCAGCTTTAGCTCAAATGCAGGCTTTGAGCAGCGTGTTGGCTCCTATTACCCGTATTCGTAAGGAAGAGTTGGCTTGAACTATCTATCGACCCGTGGCGACATCACACCACGCAAATTTTGCGAAATCCTGCTGGAAGGTTTAGCACCCGATGGCGGTTTGTATCTGCCTGAGCAATACCCGCAGATCAACGACATTGCCTTGGGCAAACTGCGTGATATCTACGACAAACACGGTTACGCAGACTTGGCGTTTGCAATTTTGTCGCTCTATATTGACGATATTCCCGCCGCTGATTTGCAAGCTATTTGCCGCAAAACCTACACCAAAGAGGTGTTTGGCACCAAGGAAATCGTCCCCCTCAAAGAGCTGGACGACAAGCTGTACCTTGAAGCCCTGTCCAACGGCCCGACGCTGGCGTTCAAAGACATGGCGATGCAGTTGCTGGGTAATTTGTTTGAGTACGAACTGGCGCGGCGCGGTGAAACGCTGAATATTTTCGGCGCAACCAGTGGCGACACCGGCAGTGCGGCAGAGTACGCCATGCGTGGCAAACGCGGCGTGCGCGTCTTCATGACCAGCCCGCAAGGTCGTATGAGTGCCTTCCAGCAGGCGCAGATGTTCAGTTTGATGGACGAAAACATCCACAACATCGCTATTGAAGGCGTGTTTGACGACTGCCAGGACATGGTCAAAGCGGTGTCGAACGACCTTGAATTCAAGAAAAAATACAAAATTGGCACCGTCAACAGCATCAACTGGGCGCGGTTGCTGGCTCAAGTTGTGTATTACTTTGCGGGTTATTTCCAAGCGACGGGGTCGAACTCCTCAAAGGTCAACTTCACCGTGCCAAGTGGCAATTTCGGCAACGTCTGCGCTGGCCACGTGGCGCGGATGATGGGGCTACCGGTTGATAAACTCATCGTCGCCACCAATGAAAATGACGTGTTGGACGAGTTTTTCCGCACCGGCGTCTACCGCGTGCGGGGAAGCAGCGATACGCACGAAACCTCCAGCCCGTCCATGGATATCTCCAAAGCGTCCAACTTTGAGCGCTTTGTGTTTGATTTGCTGGGGCGTGATGCGGCCAAAGTCAAAGATTTGTTCACCACGCAGCTGGCTAAATCGGGTCAATTTGACTTGAGCCAAGACCCCGCGTTCAAAGAAGCTGCCACGACCTACGGCTTTTTGAGCGGGAAAAGCACCCACAGCGACCGCTTGAACACCATCCGCAGCACCTACAAAGACCATGCGGTGATGATTGATACCCACACCGCAGACGGCTTGAAAGTGGCTAGGGACGTTATCAAAGCTGGTAAGGTCAAGGCTGGCGCAGCCATGATTGTTTTGGAAACTGCGCTGCCCATCAAGTTTGCGGAGACGATTGTCGAAGCCTTGGGCTGCGAACCCGACCGGCCCGCCAAGTTTGAGGGCATAGAAGCCTTGCCCAAGCGCGTGGTCAACATGTTGGCAGATGTCGCGCAGTTGAAGGCGTTTATCGTTGAAAAGTGTGCTTAAAGCTGTTTTAGAGCCTAAATATGGCTCTAGCCGGCGTATTTGTTGCCTAAATAGCTATAAAAAGTATAGTAAATTAAAGTGATGTAATCCACCATGACCTCTGCACGCGCTCCGCTGAAACCCTTGGATATTGCTTTAGCCGAGCTGCTTGCGCAGGTTTCAACGCTAGACGGCGTTGATGAAGTCTCCACCTTCGACGCCGATGGCCGCGTTTTGGCGCAAGACATGCTCTCCAGTCTGCACGTGCCACCGCAGGACAACAGCTCTATGGACGGTTATGCCATGCGAGCGGCTGACGTGGCTGCAGCGGGTGCGGTGCTCAGCGTCAGCCAGCGCATCCCAGCAGGCAGCGTCGGTACGGCTTTGCAGCCCGGCACGGCCGCGCGCATCTTCACGGGTGCGTCGATTCCAGCCGGTGCGGACGTTGTGGTGATGCAGGAGGAGTGCGAAGTCCTCCCTGAAGGGAATGGCATGAGTCAAATTCGCGTCAACGCCGTCCCCGCCTCTGGCCAATGGATTCGCCGGGCAGGTGAAGACGTGGCTTTGGGGGCGGTGGTGTTGCACCAAGGCGAACGATTGACGCCTGCGTCGCTGGGGCTGGCAGCCAGCATCGGTTTGGCCACGCTGCCAGTGGTGCGTCGCCCCAAAGTGGCCTTGTTTTCCACGGGTGACGAGCTGGTCATGCCGGGTGATATTGCCCCGCAAGACATGCCCGCTGGCAGCATTTACAACTCCAACCGTTTCTTTTTGCGCGCTTTGCTGCAGCGCCTGGGCTGCGTTGTCACGGATATGGGCATCGTCCCAGACAAGTTGGACGCGACCAAAGCCGCTTTGCGCAGCGCAGCTGAGGGTCACGACTTGATTTTGACCAGTGGCGGTGTCTCGGTCGGTGAAGAAGACCACATTAAACCCGCCGTGCAAGCGCTGGGCGAGCTGAATTTGTGGCAAATCGCCATCAAACCGGGCAAGCCGTTTGCGTATGGCAAGGTCAACAACGCAGCTGGCGCGGCGCACTTTATTGGCTTACCGGGTAACCCGGTTTCCAGTTTCGTGACGTTTTTATTACTTGTACGCCCGTTTTTGCTCAAATTGCAGGGCGTTCAAGACGTAGATCAAATCGCTTCCAAATGCATTGCCGTTCGGGCAGACTTTACGTGGCCCAGAGCCGATAAGCGCCGTGAATTCCTGCGTGTTAAACGCAATGCGACGGGTGGCTTGGATTTGTTTGCTAACCAAAGTTCTGGCGTCTTGACTTCCACCGTGTGGGGCGACGGCGTGGTCAATAACCCGCCCGGGCAGACCGTTGCCGTTGGTGATATGGTTCAGTTTGTGTCATTTGCTGAATTATTGTCCTGATTATTGTAAAAACGCCCATGAAAGTCACTGTCAAATATTTCGCCTCCATCCGCGAGTCTATTGGTCAAGGCTCTGAAGTCTTGCAAACCACGGCGACGACGCTGGGGCAGCTTCGCGGCGAACTGGCAGCACGCGGCGGTGCGTATGCCGAAAGCTTGGACGCTGCCTTCAAAGGCCGCACCCTGCGCATGGCTTTGAACCAAGACATGAGCGACGATGCCGCCGTGTTGCTGGAAGACTGCGAAGTCGCATTTTTCCCACCCGTGACAGGCGGCTAGGAACGACCATGCAAGCCAGAGCTGAATCACGGGTTTCAATCCAGACCGAAGATTTCGACCTCAGCGCTGAAGTTGCCAAACTGCGTGCTTCAGACAAACGCGTAGGTGCGGTGTGTTCCTTTGTCGGCACGGTGCGCGATGTCAATGACGGTGACGCCGTGAGCGAATTGGAGCTGGAACACTACCCCGGTATGACCGAAAAGTCGATTGAAGTGACGATTGACGCGGCTTTTGACAGGTTTGACATCTACGCCGTGCGCGTCATCCACCGCGTTGGCAAGTTGCAGCCCATGGACCAAATCGTCATGGTCGCGGTGGCGTCTGCACACCGTGGTGAGTCGTTCCAAGCCTGTGAATTTGTCATGGACTACCTCAAAACCCAAGCCCCGTTTTGGAAAAAAGAGCTGACACCAAACGCCGCCACAACCGCACGTTGGGTGGATGCCCGTGCCAGTGACGATGCGGCGCTGGCGAAGTGGAAAGTCTAAAAGAGCAAGCTAAAAGGACAGGCAAACGGTTAAGACTAGGGATTAGTCTAAATACGTTTCTGTAGGGCTGAGCTGCTTTTTCAGGGTGCAGACTGGGTCGTCTGTTTTTTCTGGCGTATCAGGCACTTTTTCTGATTGCGTATGCGGCACAAAGGCCGCGCGTGCATCGCCTTCTAATCCCGTTGTTAGCAGCTGCAATAAGGATACAAGCTGCTCGCGTTGCTCATGGCTCAGCGGTGCCATAAGCCTACTGTAGGCATGCTCCGCAGGCTCTTTCGTTTTGGTTAAGAACTCCAAACCGGCGTCAGACAATGAAATTGATAAATTTCTACGATTTGTCGGCGCGTAAACACGAACAATCAGCCCCCGTGCTTCTAAACCGCGCATAACTCGCATGACGGTGACTTTGTCAAAACCAAGCGCACGGCCTAAAGACGATTGGTCTAGACCTGGACTGGCATGCAACACACTCAAAACGCCAAACTGTGCCGGTGTTAGAGCAAGGCTTTTACACTCATCTTCAAATACAGCCGTTGAAATTTGGTGCGCACGGCGAAGCAGGAAGCCAGGGCGGGCATAAAGTTGAGAAAGATTGTGAAAAGCTGGCACAGCAGTAAGTGTAAAAGTAGACGCTGTAAGTCTAAGGGAAAACATGGATGGTGATAAGTAAATATTGCCTAAATAATGTCAAATATAGTTAGCATGCAAACAGTAAAAATGATCTGAAATATGAAAAAAGCCGCGTATTTACGAATTGCCACTGAAGAAGCCTTTGCACCACCTGAGATGTTGGGTATTTATCGCAAGATTCTGGCCAAGAACGATGTGGATCCGGGGTTTAAAGGACTCATGGGGTTTTACATGACTAGTCCTAGCGCACGCGCAACGCACATCATGCGCTGTTTGACGGATTTAGACCAAGTGCGGCTTCAGCACATGGACGAAGCGGGGATAGATCATCAAGTCATCGCATTGACCGCGCCTGGCGTGCAAGTGATGGATAAAGTAACAGCTGTGTCGTTCAGCCAATTGGCGAATGATCAGTTGGCTGAGGCGGTGCGACGTCACCCCACGCGCTTTACTGGAATGATTGCCGTCGCACCGCAAGATCCTGCAGCTGCGGCTAAAGAGATTGAACGCGGCGTCGGTAAATTGGGCATGCATTCGGTCATCATCAATTCGCACACGCAAGGCGAGTATTTATCAGATTCAAAATTTTGGGACATTTTTGCAGCTGCCGAAGCGCATGATGTGCCGATATATCTGCACCCCAATTCGCTACCGCGCAACATGATTGAGCCGTTTCAAGAGTGTGGCTTGGATGGGGCGATCTATGGCTTTGGTGTAGAGACGGGTTTACATGCGCTTCGCATCATCACATCGGGCGTGTTTGACCGGTTTCCCAAACTGCAAATGATCATTGGACACATGGGGGAAGCCCTGCCGTTTTGGGCGTATCGATTGGACTACATGCACCAAGCGACAGTGAAATCGCAACGTTATGAAAGTATGAAACCGCTGTTCAAAAAACCCAGTGATTATTTGCGAGAAAACTTCACCATCACTAATAGCGGCGTGGCGTGGGAGCCTGCTATTAAATTCACACAATCCGTCATTGGTGTTGACCGCGTGATGTATGCGATGGATTATCCCTATCAATACGCTGTTGATGAAGTGACCGCCATGGACAATATGCAGATGAGCGATGAAGATAAAAAGAAATTTTTTCAGACCAATGCGCAACGTGTTTTTAAGATCGATTTATAAGTTCAATTTATAAAAAGGCAAGTCAATGAAAAATACCTTCTCGAAATTAGTACTCAGCTGTTTACTTGGATTGATGACGTTTAGTGCGCATGCACAAACTTGGCCGACGCAACCCATCAAAATAATCGTACCTTTCACAGCTGGCACAGGCATGGACACCATTGCGCGTGCCGTAGCCCCCAAACTGAGTGAAAAATTGGGGCAAGCTGTCGTTGTGCAAAACATGGCCGGTGCGAGTGGCAATATTGGGGCAGACGTCGTCGCTAAGGCCAATCCAGATGGCTATACCGTACTGATGGGGGCAAATACGATGCTGATGGCTTCGCAGCTTTATAAAAACGTCCCATTTAATCCAACCAAGGATTTTTCATCGGTGTCGCTTGCAGCTTGGGGCACTTTGATGTTGGTGAGTAATCCGAAAACTGGTATCAAAACGGTGAATGAATTGGTGACGCAAGCTAAAGCGAAACCGGGTTACATCAACTTTGGATCGCCGGGTATAGGTACGCCGCACCATATGGCGATGGAGTTGTTCAAGGCAAAAACAAATCTGTTCATGTTGCATGTGCCCTACCGCGGTACAGCGGGCTACACACAAGATATTTTGTCGGGTGAAATCATGGTGGGCTTTTTACCAGTGCATATTGCGCAAGGCTTTGTCAATGCAGGCAAGCTCAATGCATTGGCTGTGGGCAGCCCAAAACGGCATCCAGTTGCCCCGAATGTAGCAACGTTTGGCGAGCTGGGTATTAAAGACGTTGAAGTTGATCTTTGGTATGCTTTTTTTGTGCCAAATAAAACCGCTGCACCCGTAGTGAACCGTTTGAACAGTGAAATTTCAGCGATTTTACGATTGCCCGAAATCTCTGATTTGCTCAGACGTGCGGGTATGGATGCCAGCGCGTCAACAACCGACGAATTGACACAACTCGTCAGCAAAGACTACCCGCGCTGGGGCGAAGTGATTCGACGCAATGGCATTACTGCTGAATGACAATCTATACGAGTAATGCAGTGCATCCGATCAAAATTGCTGTTGTTGGTGGTGGCATTGCAGGATTAAGCTTTGCCTTGGCTTTAAACCAGCATGGCTTGGTGTGCGATGTTTATGAGTCTGTGCCAGATGTCAAAGAGTTAGGCGTCGGCATCACACTCTTGCCACATGCTATGCGCGAGTTGGCTGGGTTGGGTCTGCAAGCTGAGCTTGAAGCCGTAGGCATTGGAAACTTAGAAAGCGCTTTTTTCAATCGTTTTGGCCAATTCATCTACAAAGAACCGCGCGGAAGGCACGCTGGTTACGCTATGCCTGAGCTTGGAATACACCGTGGCAAGTTGCATCGTATTTTGTTTGATGCCACAGTTAAGCGCTTAGGCGCTGATCGTGTTCATACCAACCACCGCTGTGTCGGCGTGACGCAAGACGGCACTGGCGCTACTGTAAATTTTGTGCAAGGCTCCGATGGGGCGCATTTACCGTCAGCGCAAGCAGATATTGTTATTGCTTGTGACGGTATTCATTCAGCTATCCGTAAACAGTTTTATCCGAATGACAAACTCGCTTTTGCAGGTATTAACACATGGCGTGGCGTGACGCGTCACAGACCGGTATTGACGGGCAAAAGTTATATACGAATCGGCTCTATCAAAACCGGCAAGATGGTGATTTACCCGATTGTTGACAATATTGATCATCAAGGCAATCAGCTAATTAATTGGATGGCAGAGATTGAAGGCAATAGTCGTGACATGAACGACTGGAATACCGGTGGCAAGATTGAAGATTTCATGCCCATCTTTAATGATTGGAAATTTGATTGGCTGGATGTTCCGGCATTGATTCGCAATGCAGACCAAGTCTTGCAATACCCCATGGTAGACAAAGATCCGATCCCACAATGGACTTTTGGACGAGTCACTTTGATGGGCGACGCCGCGCACCCCATGTACCCACGCGGTTCCAATGGCTCGGCTCAGGCGTTGATTGATGCGCGTACGTTGGCTGCAGAGTTGGCTACTCAAGTCGACCCGCTGGCTGCGCTTCAAAAGTATGAAGCGATACGCGGCGAAGTGACATCACGCATCGTACAAACCAATCGCAGCGTACCGCCTGACTTTATCAACATCAAAGTCGACGAGCTGGCTGGTGACAAACCGTTCAATCATATTGATGATTTGATCAGCCAGCACGAATTGCGTGAAATTTCAGAGCATTATAAAAAAATTGCGGGGTTTTCTTTGGAAGTCGAAAAGTCATCGTAATTTGTATATTTGCACGTTTTTGTCCTACACATGATCTAAGTCAAAAGCGCTAATCTTGAATTTTTTCTGTTTATCCCAAATTAGAAGGTAATTCAGAAAATATTCAGGAGTAAACAGATGCGTGCCGACAAGCTAACCACCAAATTTCAAGAAGCCCTGAGCGAGGCGCAAAGTCTGGCTGTGGGGCAGGATCACCCTTATATCGAGCCAGCGCACTTGCTGGCAGCCATGCTGCGTCAGGACGAAGGACCCAAAGCGCTGTTGCAACGCGCTGGCGTGAACGTGGCCGCTTTGCTGGCGGGGACGGACGAGCAGATCAAAAAACTGCCGCAGGTGCAAGGCCAGGAACTGGTGCAACCGGGGCGTGATTTGCTCAGTTTGCTGCAAAGCACTGAAAAAGAAGCCATGAAGCGCGGCGACCAGTTTGTCGCCAGCGAGTTGTTTTTGCTCGCTGTGTGCGATTTCAAGGGCGATTTGGGCAAACTCGCCAAAGCCAATGGTATGAACCGCAAGTCGCTGGAATCCGCCATCGATGCTGTGCGGGGTGGTCAAAACATGGACAGCGCGGATGCCGAAGACCAGCGTGAATCGCTCAAAAAATACTGCATCGACCTGACCGAACGCGCTCGCATGGGTAAGCTCGACCCTGTCATCGGACGCGACGATGAAATCCGTCGTGCCATCCAGGTGCTGCAACGCCGTACCAAAAACAACCCCGTGCTGATTGGCGAGCCTGGCGTTGGTAAAACTGCGATTGTCGAAGGTTTGGCGCAGCGCATTGTGGCGGGTGAGGTACCAGAATCGCTCAAAGGCAAGCGGGTGCTGAGTTTGGACATGGCGGCGCTGTTGGCAGGAGCCAAGTTTCGGGGTGAGTTTGAAGAGCGCCTGAAAACGGTGTTGAAGGATTTGGCCAAGGATGAAGGCCAAACGATTGTGTTCATCGACGAGCTGCACACCATGGTGGGCGCAGGCAAAGCCGAAGGCGCGATGGACGCAGGCAACATGCTCAAACCCGCCTTGGCGCGGGGTGAGCTGCACTGCGTGGGCGCAACCACCTTGGACGAATACCGCAAATACATCGAAAAAGACGCGGCCTTGGAGCGTCGTTTCCAGAAAATCCTGGTGGGTGAACCTACTGTTGAGGCAACCATTGCTATTTTGCGTGGTTTGCAAGAAAAGTACGAAGTGCACCATGGCGTGCAAATCACCGACCCCGCGATTGTCGCGGCTGCGGAGTTGAGCCACCGCTACATCACCGACCGGTTTTTGCCTGACAAGGCGATTGATTTGATCGACGAAGCCGCCTCCAAAATCAAGATCGAGCTTGATTCCAAGCCCGAGGTGATGGACAAGCTGGACCGTCGTTTGATTCAACTGCAGATTGAACGCGAGGCTGTGAAACGCGAGAAAGACGAGGCTTCACAAAAACGCTTTGGCTTGATTGAAGAAGAAATTTTGACCTTGCAAAAGGAAATTTCTGACTTGGACGAAATCTGGCAGGCTGAAAAAGCGCAGGCGCAGGGTTCAAAAACGGTTATGGAAGACATGGAGAAGGTCAAGTTCCAGATCGAGGATTTGAAGCGCAAGGGCGATTTCAACAAAGTGGCTGAGCTGCAATACGGCAAGCTGCCTGAACTGGAAAAACGCCTGAAAGAGGCGCAAGCGGTTGAAGAGAAAGGTGGGGGTTCAGCACCGCGTTTGTTGCGCACGCAAGTCGGTGCTGAAGAAATCGCCGAAGTCGTCGCGCGGGCCACGGGCATCCCCGTGAGCAAGCTCATGCAGGGTGAGCGCGACAAGCTGCTGCAAATGGAGGTCAAACTGCATGACCGCGTGGTGGGGCAGGAAGAAGCCATCACGGCGGTGGCGAATGCGATTCGTCGTTCACGCGCTGGCTTGTCTGATCCGAACCGTCCGACGGGTTCTTTCCTGTTCCTTGGCCCCACAGGCGTGGGTAAAACCGAGCTGTGCAAGGCGCTGGCGGGCTTTTTGTTTGACTCGGAAGACCATTTGATCCGCATCGACATGAGCGAGTTCATGGAGAAGCATTCGGTTGCGCGGCTCATCGGTGCGCCGCCGGGCTACGTGGGTTACGAGGAGGGCGGTTATTTGACCGAGGCCGTGCGACGTAAACCTTACAGCGTGATTTTGCTGGATGAGGTGGAAAAAGCGCATCCTGATGTGTTCAACGTGCTCTTGCAAGTTCTGGATGATGGTCGTTTGACCGATGGCCAGGGGCGCACTGTAGACTTTAAAAACGCCGTGATTGTGATGACCAGCAACATCGGTTCGCACAAAATTCAGGCCATGGTCGGTAAACCTTATGACGAGATTAAAGATGCTGTGTGGGATGAGTTAAAAGACCATTTCCGCCCCGAGTTTTTGAACCGGATTGATGAAACCGTCGTCTTCCATGCCTTGGGCGTGAAAGAGATCGAGTCAATTGCGGCCATCCAACTCAAAATCTTGCAGGCTCGCCTAGAGAAGATGGAGTTGACCTTGGACGTGTCAGCGGCTGCCTTGGCTGAGTTGGCGAAAGTTGGTTTCGACCCGGTGTTTGGTGCGCGTCCGCTGAAACGTGCCATTCAGCAGCGGATTGAAAATCCACTATCCAAGCTGATTTTGGAAGGCAAGTTTTTGCCGAAGAGCAGTATCGCCGTGAGCGTAGACCCTATCCATGCGCCCGGTTTGTTTGTTTTCAAGTAAACGCGGGACAAGTAGACCCGGGACAGTTCGGTAGCGATAGGCTTGTTATCATCATGGCATGAGTACTGATACTTTAGCTGCCGTCATTGATAACAAGTCTGTTCCCTCCCCCATTCCACTCGGGCAGGATGCCAAAGTTATTGGCTTGGTGAGCATGGCACATGCCATCTCGCATTTCTCGCACATGCTGCTGGTGCCCTTGTTTCCCGTGTTTCAAAAAGAGTTTGCGCTGAGCTTCTCACAACTGGGGTTCTTGGTCACCGTCTTTTTCATTGTTTCCGGGGTTGGGCAAGCGCTGTCGGGGTTTTGGGTGGATCGCGTGGGTGCACGGCCTGTGTTGTTTTCTGCCATTGGCGTGTTTATGCTGGCTGCCCTTGTGGCTGCGTCTGCTCAAGGCTATAGCTGGTTGATAGTTGCAGCCGCCTTGGCGGGCTTGGGTAATTCACCGTTTCACCCTTGTGATTTCACGATTTTGAACCATCGCGTGTCGCAGCCACGCTTGGGGCATGCGTTCAGCACACATGGCATTTCAGGCAGCCTGGGTTGGGCGCTTGCGCCGCTCTTTTACGCCGGCATGACGTCGTTGGTCGGTTGGCGCAATGCTTATTTTGTTGCGGTCATGCTGTATGCCGTGGTTTTGCTCATTTTGTGGCTGAATCGGGATAGTTTGCATGTGCAAGTGGCTCATCGAGATCAGCCAGATCAGCCAGACACCACGGCGGTTAAAAAGGAAAGCGACTTCGCATTTTTAAAGCTCCCAGTCGTGTGGTGGTGCTTTGGGTTTTTCATGCTGTCCACGGTCACATTGGCCATGGTGCAAAGCTTTTCTGTTCCCATCCTCAAAGCTCTGCATGGCGTCAGTTTTGAAATGGCGACACTGACGCTGACCGCCTATTTGCTCTGTGGTGCCTTGGGCATCTTGGTGGGTGGGTTTATCGCGTCCAGCCAAACCAGGCGGGGTGTGAGCAGCGACCAAGCCATCATGATCTGCTATGCCGCAGGTGCGGTTTTGTTGATGCTCTGCGCCACTGGAATTCTGGGTGCAGTCGGCACCATGGTTGCCTTGGCTGCTACAGGTTTTGTAGTAGGTATTGGCAACCCCAGCCGCGACATGATGGTTAAAAATGCGACCCCCAAAGGCGCATCGGGCCGCATGTATGGCACGGTTTACTCAGGATTTGATGTGGGCTTTGCGGTGGCACCCTTGATTTTTGGTGCATTGATGGACAGGCAGCTTTACAGCGCTTGTTTGTATGGCGTGGCTTTCGTACTGCTGGTCAGCATTGGTTTTGCCAGAGGTGTGGGGCAGCGTACAGGGAACACCGTTCAGCAAACCAGTAACGCATAAAAGAGACAGGACAGCATGACAAAACAACTAGCCGGCCATTTGTTGGTCGAATGCCTCGTTGCCCAAGGGGTGACGCATGCCTTTGGCGTACCGGGTGAGAGTTTTTTGGCGGTATTGGACGGCTTCCATGCCTACCCAGACAAGATCCAGTTTGTCATCAACCGCCAAGAAGGCGGCGCGGCCTTCATGGCTGAAGCCGCTGGCAAACTCACGGGCCGCCCCGGTGTTTGCTTCGTGACGCGCGGGCCGGGGGCGACCAATGCATCGATTGGCGTGCACACCGCCTTTCAAGATTCCACCCCCATGGTGCTGTTTGTCGGTGACGTGGCCAGCGACACCCGCGACCGCGAAGCGTTTCAAGAGCTCAATTACCTCAGCTTTTTTGGCCCCTCCACAGGTGGTATGGCCAAGCGGGTGGAACGCATCGACGATGCCAAACGCATCCCCGAATACGTCGCCCGCGCCTTTGCCACCGCCATGAATGGCCGCCCCGGCCCGGTAGTGCTGGTTTTACCCGAGGACATGCTGACGCAGATGGTGGATGCCCAGCCTTTGCCCAAGGTCACGCCGGCAGAAGCCTGGAGCGACCCTGGCAGCCTGCGCACCCTGCGAGAGATGCTGCTGCAAGCTGAACGCCCCTTTGTCATCGCCGGTGGCGGTGGCTGGACGGTGCAGGCCGCGCAGGCCTTGCAGCGCTTTGCCGAAAACTGGTCGCTCCCGGTGGGCAATGCCTTCCGTTTTCAGGATACCTTTGACAATTTTCATCCGCTCTACGCGGGCGATGTGGGCATCGGCATCAATCCCAAACTGGCTGCGCGCATCAAGCAAAGTGACTTGGTCATCGCCATCGGCCCGCGTTTGGGTGAGATGACCACGGGTGGCTACACACTGTTGCAAGCGCCCCAAGCTACGCAAAAACTGGTGCACATCCACGCCAGTGCCGAAGAGCTGGGACGCGTCTACCAGGCTGACTTGGCCATCCACGCCAGCATGAGTGCCGCTGCGCGCTCGCTGGAAGTGCTGTCTGCACCGCCAACTCTGCCTTGGCAAGCGTGGGCGAAAGAAGCTAACAACGATTATTTGGCTAATGTTGATCCAGCGAACGGTGGGCTGAAACTCCCCGGCACCATCGACATGCCCGCCATCATCGCGACCCTACAACAACATTTGCCCGCAGATGCCGTGCTGACCAATGGTGCTGGCAACTTTGCCAGCTGGCTGCACCGATTTTTCAAATACCACGGGCTGGCCAAAGGCTTCAAAACCCAGCTCGCACCGACCAATGGCGCAATGGGCTACGGCGTACCAGCGGGGATTTCTGCGGCCATTTTGTCGACAAACTCGGAAACGGGCCAACGTGTCGCCTTCACCATCGCCGGTGATGGCGATTTCATGATGAACGGGCAGGAGCTGGCCACCGCCGCCCAATGCGGTGCCAAAAGCATTGTTTTGCTGCTCAACAACGGCATGTTTGGCACGATACGCATGCACCAAGAGCGCGAATATCCCCAAAACGTCAGCGGCACCCGGCTGAGCAACCCTGACTTTGTGGGGCTGGCGCGCGCCTATGGCTACGCGGGCGTGCGCATCACCCACACGCATGAGTTTGAAGCCGAGTTGCTGGCGGCGTTGGCACGTCCGCAAGGCACGGTGATCGAGGTGACTTTGGACCCCGAGGTGATCTCCACCCGTGGTAGTTTGGCGCAAATAACGCAAAATTCGCTGAAGAAAACAGAAAAATAAATTTAAGAAAAAGTTCAAGGGAAAATAATGTTCAAAAAATTGATCACCCGCTTTGCATCGGGTCTGCTCGGGATACTCGTTTTAGTTGCGCTCGCGATTCAGCTCACAGGGCATGGCTATTTCTGGAAAGCACTGTCAGCCACTTATTTGCAAGGCCATTCAACCGCGCATATTGACGATGCCGGTAATTTTTCGCAGCGCAAAATCGCCACTGCGCAGCCACTTGCTTGGGAAAAAGATGCTGCGTTTAACAAAGAACCTTTGAACAGCGCAACTTTGAGTTATCTGCAGCAATACAAGTCTGCGGCTTTCCTCGTGGCCAAAAACGGCAAGCTGCTGCATGAGACTTATTTTGCACCCTACACCGAAGTGTCTAAAACCAACTCATTTTCAATGGCTAAAACAGTCACCACCATGCAAGTGGGCTTGGCGGTGCAGCAGGGTTTGATTCCTGGTTTTGACGCACCCATCACGCAATTTTTGCCAGAATATGCAAGCAATGCCAGAGGTGCGAAGGCGACCCTATCGCAGCTCTCATCCATGAAAGCAGGACACGATTGGACAGAAAATTACAAGCTGCCTTTCAACGTCACCACCAACCTTTATTTTGGAACGGACGCAGAAAAGGCGGTGCTTGGTCAAGATTTTGAGCGTGAGCCCGGCACAGAGTACGAATACAGCAGCGGCTCTACCCAGCTTTTGGGCGTGATTTTGAAGCGGGCGATTCAGAAAAAGAACCCCCAGTCTAATGTCAGCGAGCATTTGTCACAGTCGCTCTGGCAGCCGCTGGGCATGGAGAAAGACGCAATCTACACCCTGGACAGACCCAGCGAAGAAGGCGGTATGGAGCGCACCTACTGCTGCATTTTTGCGACAGCAAGGGACTATGCCAAACTGGGTCAGCTGCTGCTGCAGGACGGACAGTGGGGCGGCAAACAACTGCTTGATAAGGCGTTTGTAGAGCGCATGCGCAAGCCGGATTTGGTGCCGTTTTATGGTCACTCTCTGTGGATGGATTGGACCTACAAACATCCGTTTTATTCCATGCAAGGGCACCAAGGGCAGTATGTGATTGTCGTCCCCTCGCTGCAACTGGTGGTGGTGCGCGTCGGGCAATATCGCAACAAGGCCGTTTTAGGCCCTAATCAACGCATACCGCTTGAGGTTTATAACTTTGTGGACGAAGCGGTGCGTTTGACTCAAGGGATGAAGTGAACAAAATAAAAAAATGATAAACGAGATTGCCGAAAAAAACATAGCTGACCTGTTGACGCAAGTTTTTCACCACGCTAGCCAACACAAGGCGGTGGTGGTGTTTGATACGAACTGCGAGCTTGCCCGCACCTTGACCCATGCCTACAGGCATTGCCTGCCCGATGCGCAATTCATCGACTTTGCGGCCCATACGCCAGAAGCTGTACTGGGCATATTTGCGGCTTTGACAGCATCAGACTTGGTTGTGTTGGTTCAATCGACCAATTTCAGACTAGAGGCTTTTCGCATCCGTGTGGAGCTGTTTAAGCGCGGCCTCAAAGTGATCGAGCATCTGCATTTGGTGCGTATGCAAGGGGCAGAGGTGGGGTTTTACATTGACGCTTTGGCCTACGATGCTGCGTATTTTCGTGGTGTTGGCCATGGACTTAAAGCCATCATCGACACCGCTAAAGGCGGCTGGCTGGACAGTGGTGGCGAGCAGTTTCCCGATGCAAGACTCTTCTTTGGCTCGTCGTTTGAATCTGCCAAACTCAATGTGGGCGACTACAGCGATATGCCCAACGTAGGCGGGCAGTTCCCCATTGGTGAAGTGTTTACCGAGGCGAAAGACCTAGAGGCCGTGCGGGGGCGTGTTCGCATCCATGCCTTTGGCGACACGGCGTTTAAAGTCAACCGCCCAGCCAAACCCATCACCTTGGTCGTTGACAAAGGCCAAGTCATCGCCACCGAAGACAGCACGCCAGAATTTGACACCGTACTGGCCAACATCCGCGCAGATGAGCAGGTCGTTTGGTTGCGCGAAATCGGCCTAGGCCTCAACCGCGCCTTCACCCAAACCCGCACTGTCAGCGACATTGGCAGCTACGAACGCATGTGTGGCATGCACCTGTCCCTAGGCGCGAAACACGGCATCTACGGTAAACCCAACTTCAAACGCGGCGACGGCAAGCACCACATCGATGTTTTTGCCGTTACCGAGCAAGTTGCGCTGGATGAGCAAGTGATTTATCGGAATGGCGCTTGGGTGGTGTAATTGCGAGCACATTCAGTGGCGTTTCTTGTTACCAAGCGTAAGAAGTGTGCGATGGCATCTGACGCCTATAAATGCAGCACGCCGCAAATTTTTTAACTACATTTACTCCTGAAATTTTTTGCTGCAATTCGAAGGTTTTATCAATAGCGGTGCTGCATATCATCGACCATAAAAATGTACAGTATGCCCTCAACGCTACGTTTAACTTTAAAAACAAACGCGCCAGTTTTTAAAGTTGGTGTGAGACGCCGCCGACACACTTTGTAGGCGCTTTTCTTCGTTTCTTTGCAAAGATTAACGAACAAAAAAGCGTGGTTACTATTCAACTGAGCTTAGCTCTTGTACCACCTGCACTATGGGTCTACATTGAAAGTTCAGTCTATTCTTTCAATTAACTCATCAGTTAGGAACCTACTATGTTACGCAGAAATATTCTTCTCATGAGCGGCATCGCCGCCATCTCAGCCAGCACACTGCTAGCCGCCTGCGGTGGCAACTCGGATATAAACAAAGACCTTTTTGAATTGGTGCGTAGCAACTCTGATTTGAGTGTGCTGGGAGACGCTGTTGTTGCTGCCGATTTGGTGGTAACTTTCCAAGCCAACACCTCTTACACCTTGTTTGCACCTAACAATGCCGCTTTTGTAGCGTTACTTGCCGAATTGGGCATGACCCGAGACCAGCTCTTTGCCAACAAACCCTTGCTCACGTCCATCCTGACCTATCACCTGCTGCCTGGCAAAATCAACAATGCTGATTTTGTGTTCAACACAGAGCTTAAAACGGTTCAAGGTGCAACGCTGAAAATTGACAATGTTGCAGGTGTTTTCACCATCACCGATGGCCGTGCCCGAAAGTCCCACATCATCCAGTTCAATCTGGATGCTAGAAACGGCGTGGTCCATGTCATTGACAAAGTGCTCTTGCCACCGCTGTAAAATTTGATATCAAAATAATAGCTTTTTAGGTAATAAATACGCCGGCTAGAGTCATATTTAGTCCAGCGTAACACCCGCATCTTTGACCACTTTTCCTAAGCGCACGGTATCGCGTTTGATCAAATCGCCAAACTGCGCCGCAGTGCCACCCACAACAGGTGTGCCTAAGTTTTCCCACTTTTTGTGGAACTCAGGCTCGTTGAAAATGGCGTTCAGTGTTGCGTTGAGTTTGTCGATGATGGGTTTGGGTGTGCCTGCGCGCACCGCAATGCCGTGCCAGCCCGTGAACTCATAACCCGGCACGCCAGCCTCGGCCATGGTCGGCACGTTGGGCAATTGTGGGCTGCGTTTGGCCGATGTCACGGCTAAGGGTATGAGTTTGCCAGCTTGGATATATTGCAAAGAGCTGCCCAAAATGTCAAACATCACGTTCACTTGGCCGCCCAGCAAGTCGTTCAACGCCGGGCCAGCGCCTTTGTACGGCACGTGCAGCAGTTTGGTGTCCATTTGTGTGTTGAACAACTCACCCGCCAAATGCTGTGGCGTGCCATTGCCTGCAGATGGAAAGTTCAACTCTGTTTTACCCGCTTTGGCCAATGCGACCAGTTCTTTGACGGTTTTAACGCCAACTTTAGGATGCACTTCCAGCACCAGCGGGAAAGACGAGATTTGTATGACAGGCGCCAACTCGGTCAAAGGGTTGAATGGCATGCTTTTGTACAGCGTTGAGTTCACCGCCATCGGGCCGCTGGCGGCCAGCAACAGCGTGTAGCCATCTGCAGGTGCTTGCTTGGCTACCTCGGCACTGCCCAAGTTACCACCTGCGCCGGCTTTGTTGTCAACGATGATGGACACGCCAAGCCGTGTTTGTAATTCACCCTGCAGCAGTCGGGCCATCAAATCAGTCGGGCCGCCTGGTGGGTAGGGTACGACGAAACGGATGGTTTTGCTGGGATACGCCTCTTGCGCTTGACTGGCTGCAGGGAGCCAAGCGAGCGTGGAAAGGGCGGTGGCGATGCTCAGTTGCATTGCGGTTTTAAGAAAATGTTGGCGTTTCATGGTGTCTCCTGTGTCGTTTAAAAAAATCGTATTGTGATCAAAGCCCGGCAAACCTCTGGCGAATATCGTACGCAGTGGCCAGGGGACGTCCCAAACTGGCCGCCACCTGGGCGACTTGCTGTACCAAAGCGGCATTATCGGGCGCAGTTTGGCCAGTTTTGAGCAGCAGGTTGTTCTCAAACCCCACTCGCGCGTGCCCGCCCAAAGCAGCCGCTGCGGCGGCGCAGGCATGCTCCGTCGCGCCAAAAGCGCACATGGCCCACGGCTCGGTGCCGGTGTGGGCATGCACAAAAGGCACCAAATCAAGCGGGCTGGAGGTTTGCCCCACCGTGTAGCGGCCCAGCACGAACAGCAAAAACCACGGCGCGTCGGGGATGACGCCGCTGGCGCGCAGCTGCTGCCAGCGCTGCAGATCGGCCACGTCATACAAAATCACCTGCGTCATGACCCGCTCGCGGGCCAGCCAGCCAAAAAATTGGCTCAAACCCGCGTCGCCAATGGCGGGCTGATCAAGTTCACGCAAGCCCACCGACACCGCTTCGGGCCGCAAAGCCAGCACCATGGCGATTTGCTCAGGCGCCTGGTAGACGCGCGCCGCTTCACTGGTGATTTGCAACACCATCTCGTCACCCACGGCAGCTTTGACCACCTGCAGCGCGTCGCGGTAGCCCTGCACGTCCAGGCTGTGTTTGCCCTCTGCATCGCGGATGTGCATGTGCAGCATGGCCGCACCCGCGTCCAGACTGGCTTTGGCGGTGGTGGCCAGAGTTTGTGCCGTCAGCGGCACGGCGGCGTGGTCGGCTGTTAATTTGTAGGCACCATTGGGTGCGACGGTGATGATGAGGGGGTTGGAGGTCATAGCGTTCATAAATTGCATTAAAAACTTCGATCAAAAACTTCTGTCTAACGGTGGCAAATCCGCCGCCAGCAAATCCAACCCTTGTTGCAGCAGTTGGTCGTAACGCGCCCGTTCGGTTTGGCGACGCTCCTCAGGCCAGTCGTAAAAGCCCGCACCGGTTTTCATGCCCAATTTTCCGGCGGTGACATGGTCTTGCAGCACATGGGCGGGCGTGGCCGAGTTGGACAGACTGGGGTAGATCGTGGCGGCGGCGGCGCAGTGCACGTCCAGCCCCGCATGGTCGCGCTGCAGCACAGGGCCGGCTGCCAGGTAGCGAAAGCCGAAACCAAAGCGCACGGCATTGTCGACGTCTTCCGCGCTGGCGATGCCTTCGTCAATCATGGCAAAGGCTTCCCGCGCCAGCGCATGCTGCAGGCGGTTGGCTAAAAACCCCGGTTTGTCTTTGCGCACCAGCACCGGTACGCTGCCGCAGCCGCGCATGTAGCTGCACAGCCGCTCGGCCTGCGCGATGTCTGATTGCGGCCCCAACACGACCTCCACCAGCGGCACCAGATGCGCAGGCATGAAAAAGTGCAGCCCCAGCATGCGTTCCTGCGTGCTCAAGCCCTGCGCGATGGCGCTGATCGGGAAGCTGGAGCTGTTGCTGGCAAGCACGGTCGTGGCGGGTGCGCGTTGCACCAGTTCTGCAAACAGCGTCTGCTTGAGCGCCAGCTTTTCGGGGATGCATTCGATCACCAGCGCAACATCGGCCCAATGCACCTCGGGCAGCGTGGCGACCGCCCGTACCTTGTCTGCCCGCGCCACCAAACCCAGCGGCTCCAGGCCAGCGAGTACGTGTGCGATGAGTTGCTCGCGCTTGGCCGCAGTCGGGTCAACCACCGTCACGCGGCAGCCTCCGCGCGCGAGGACGATGGCCACATCGGCCCCCATGGTGCCAGCGCCTATGACGACAGCGTGGGTGTGGCGGGGATGGTCGGGTAGCAAGTTCAATAAGTTCAACGCGGCGTCTCCTTGGTTGGATGCAAGTGTAAAAACACCGTATTGTTTCGTCCAAGTGATTTTTCAGATAGACTGATAAATATTATCTATCAATCAGACGCATTCATCATTATCATTATGTCTATCAACTGGAACCCCCGCGAGTTGGACGTCTTCCTGACCCTGGCGCAGACCCTGAGCTTCAGGCGCACCGCCGAGCAGGTGCATTTGTCGCAACCAGCGGTATCCAGCCTGATTGGGCGGCTGGAAGATGCGCTGGGCGTGCGCCTGTTTGACCGCACCACCCGCAGCGTGCAGCTCACCGGGCCGGGCCAGGTGTTTGTCGAGCAGGCGCGGTTGCTGCGTGACCAGTCTGATGCTGCGGTGCAAGCCGTGCGCAATGTGGCCGATCTGCTGGTCGGGCAGGTGGTGCTGGCGGCGCTGCCGTCCTTGGCCGCTACCGTCGTACCCGCCGCGTTTGCCCGTTTTGCAGCACAGTTCCCCGCCATCAAACTGCAGGTGGTAGACACCTTGTCCGGCCCTGCGTTTGAACTGGTGCGGGCCGGGCAGGTCGAATTTGCCTTGACGGCGGCCAATCCGGCCTATGCCGATCTGGATTACACCCCGCTGGCCTCGGATGGTTTTGTGCTGCTGATTCCCCGCTCCCACCCTTTGGCCGCCAGTACCGAGCCGCTGCGCTGGGCCGAGGTGGCGGACTTGGCCCACATTTCCATGCCGCTACCCGCCAGCGTGCGCCAATATGCCGACGCCGCGCTGCTGTCACACCGCATCCGCTTCAGCCCGCGCTATGAGGTCGAGCACCTCGCCACCATCAACGCCATGGTGGCAGCGGGCTTGGGCGTCGCGGCTTTGCCGGAACTGGCCGCAGCGGTCGCGCCGCAAGCCGGTTTGGTGCAACGCCGTTTGGTCGAGCCTGACATGCCGCGCCCCATCGGCCTGGTCACCCGCCGAGGCCGCAGCCTGTCACCCGCCAGCGCTGAGATGGTGGCGCTGCTGCGCGAGGAGGTGCGGCGTTTGGTGCCGGATCGGTATGCTGAATGAATCCTGGTGTATCTTGAGATACTATAAATTAAATAGCTGCTCAGGCAATAAATACGCCGGCTAGAGGTATATTTTAGGGGTAAATGAGACGTTTTTGGCAGTTTCGGTGGTTTCAGAGCTTGTACATTGCTCTTGCGCCTGCGCAATCAGCGGCAGCACCTGCGCGGCGCTTGGGCTGTGCGCGATGAGGGAGAGGCTAAGCATCGCTAAAAACGTCTGTGCTTGCGCCTCGCCCACGCTGGCTAGGGCGTTACACAAGGCGGTGTAGGTCAGGTCTAAATCTTGGGCAGACATGGTTTGCGCCGTCTTTTGTGTCATAAGGTCACTCCCGTTTGCTTCATCGCGGTCAATAACGGCGCAATAGCCGTGCCTTTCCAGCGTCCCATCACATAGCCATCTGGCCGCACCAATATCAGGGCTGAATCCGTCGAGTTTGAGAATCCAAACTGGCTGTAGCCGGCATATTTATTGCCTGAGAAGCTACAAATTTTGATGCCTATTTTCTCTAAATCCGCTTGTTTTGATGGCTCTAAAGCTGCTCCCAAGACGATGCAAACAAAGCGTTTGCCAAATTGCTGAGTCAAATGTGTGCCATCGTCCAGCAACACCTCAGGCGCTGGCATACCCGGCGCAGTTAAATCGTTGCTCCAGGCATCGGTATCGAGCACGTTCAAGGCGGATCCAACGTAGTGAATCGGCGTCGATTGCCGTGGGTTGATGAGGGAGCGTACTTTTTCATCGGCCAGCGCCAGCTTCAAAGTTGCCTCCCGCATCAGCTTGAAGGCAAAGTTGGGCGGTGCCATGAACTCTGTGCTTTTCGCACCGAAAGCCATGTTTTCATGCGCAGCGTGGACGCGCTCTGTGGAATACGACTCCAGCAAGCTGTCGGGTGACGTGCCTTGAATCACACGTGCCAGCTTCCAAGCCAAATTCCCCGCATCATCCAGCCCGGAGTTCAGCCCGCGCACGCCAAAAATCGGCACCAAATGCGCAGCATCACCTGCAAAAAGTACGCGTTGGTGTCGGTATTTCTCCAAACTCAGGCATTTGGCGTTGTAAATCGAAATCCACAGCGGCTCCCACGGTTCATTTTCACCAATCATGGACAAATGGCTTTGCACGCGGGGCAGCACGTTTTCGGGCTTGATGGCTTCTACCGGGTCTTCATCGTCCCGAATCTGGTAGTCAATCCGCCACACGTCTTCGGGCTGGCGGTGCATCAAAATGGTGGAGCCGGGGTTGCTGGGTGGGTCAAACCAGGCCAGCCGCTCAACCTCGCGTTGGGTCTTTTGGCGAATATCCACAATCACATACTTGCCGTCGTACTGCATGCCCTGCAGCTGCAAACCCAGCTGCTCGCGCACGGTGCTGCGACCGCCGTCGCAGGCGACCAGCCAGTCGGCATGGATGGTCTGCGTTTTACCATCAGCATCGATCACATCAACTTCATTGCCGTTGGTGACTTCTCGTACCGTTTTCACCGTGCAATTCCAGCGCACATCGACTAAATCACCAAAATCATCACGATAAGTTTGAGCCGCTTCATGCGCATATTGCTCTGCAAAATACTGCTGAATGTTCACCATGGGCGCAAATCGCTGCGTGGGGTCGTTGGGCATGTGAAAGTGCAGCACCTCCGTATCGCGGTAATAACTGCGCCCACCCACCCAAGACAGTCCTTTGTCTACCAGCGGTTTGTCCGCACCCACCCAGCCCAAAATCTCCTGCGAGCGCCGCGACATGCAAATCGCGCGGCTGCCGGTGCAGTAAGACGGGTCGTTTTCAACCACCACGCTGCGAATGCCGAAACTAGCCAGCAGCGCAGCAAGCGTCAACCCGACAGGGCCGCCGCCGGCGATTAAAACGGGTGTTTTCTGCGAGAAAGGTGTATTTGTAGAGTGTGTCATTTAATCCATCAAGCCTTTGCCACTCAAAATCTGCGGCGTACATTTGTCAATCCTAGCTTCTCGCGTTTTAGCTTGCTTGGCTGCCGCAAAATGCAGCAAATACCCCCGCTGCCGCCCCGGTGTCAGCGCCTCAAAAGCGGTTTTCAGGGCAGGGGATACGTCTAATTTGGCCTGAAACTCTTCAGGCATGGCAAATTCAGCGGTCGGTTTCATGCTCACCTTCAAACCCGCTTTTTCCAAGGCGATGGCTTCTTGCAAGTAGGCTGTGATGGTGGCTTTCAGCGCCACAATGTCCCGCACATCCGTAAACCGCAATTGCCGCGCTGATTGCACGTTCTCCGTTTGCTGGATCAAAATGCCCTTGGCATCCTTGAGCAAAGCGCCCTTGAAAAACAACAACCCGCAGTATTCTTTGAACGAATGGATGATCACTACATTGCCACCCTCAAACGTGTAGCACGGCACGCCCCATTTGCATTCCTCGGCCAACCCAGATGCCAAAACCAAAGCCCGCAACGCCGCCAGCTCCGCCTGCCAAGTGCTGATGACTTTGCAGTCAGGCGTCCCGCCCTTGGGGCAGCGCCCGCAGCCGGTGGTGAAGTAGGTGGCAGCGGTTTTGTTCATTTAGTCGTCAATCTTAACCAGCTTCATCCGCCCCGTCGACCCGGTTTTGATGCTCACCGCCGCCTTCGCGCACCCCATTTGCGCAGCGACTAACCCGATCAATTCCAAGTTAGCCTTGCCATCCATAAGCGGCGATTTGATGGTAGCCACCCAAGTGCCGTCCACTGCTTGCGTCAAGCTGCTTTGCCGGGCGTTGGGTTTGACTTTGATTTGTAGGATGGTGGGCAAGATGGGTAATTTTATAGGATAAATTTGACTGTAGCCGGTGTATTTATTGCCTAATGTGCTATATTATTTATAGTAAATCTGTGGGGATGACGTTCGAGTGGGCGTCATCGCTTTCAATTCATAATAGGTGGACGGTTCTTGCGGTAGGAGTTCTTCAAGAAAATTTTGCCGTCTCGAAGAGTGAACAGATCGCAGCCATGAACTTCAACGCGAGTTCCATCCGCCCGTGTTCCCGTGAACGTCCACTCCGATACTCCCCGGTTTCCCAGTACAAAATGCTGCGCGTTCCCCCAATGGGCATCAGGGAAGATTGACCAGACCTCCGCGAATCCAGCTCGCACGGCATGTCTGCCCACGTACCGGGTTCCGCAGGCGTCAGCACCGGCAGAAGACTCGAAAACACAGTCTTCTGTCATGAACGACATGAGGGCATCGACATCGTGGCGATTCCACGCGTCGGCAAAGTCTTGCAATATTTCTGAGGTTACTTCAGGCATCAACATCTCCATGATCGGGAATCTCCCTATAGCCTCTGCACGGTGTTCGTGCATTGACGACAAACGCGATTTAGATCGTTGGATATTCCGAGAATGCAGTTTATCCGATCAAATAAACTGGAGCAACAGATCGCGTTTTGTTTCGCCAAGCTTCCCGAATGCAAGTGACTGCGCAATCACGATTGAAATGACATGGATATCGTCCTACGGAGCGACCACCGAGATTGCCATGTTAAGCCAGATTTGGTGCTGATTAGGTGTCTGTTGGTTCACGCAGAAAGTTCTTTGCATTAACGGATGACCACCGAGCTGCAACTTTGCGGTAGCCAAATACGGCAAGTATCGATCCGACCTCGAATAATAGAAGAACTAAGGCTGCTAAGTCTACACTTGCCCCGATAGACCTAGCGAGATAATGTGCAAGTCCGACCGTCAACGGTGAAACGATCATCACAAGAAAAATTAAAAGAAGTATTGGTAAAGGGCCACTTTCGATTTCTTTTCTTTTACTTGGCTTAAGTGCTAATACGAAGAGGATCACAGGCCAAACGAGCGGAATAGTAAGTATTGCCCAACCTATGCCCGCAGTGCCACGTGCGTAAGCTGGAGAAGCTGCAAACAATAAAAATATAACGGCAGCCACCCGATTCATTTTAGGCTCGCCCATGAAGGCAAATGTGCGCCGGAAATTCATCGTGATAAATGCACGAATAAACGGGGAACATGAATATCACCACTGCAGTAAGTAATGCGATTGAAACTATAAGAGTTGATATTACGATTGGAGATTTCATTTGAAGAGTTTTATATTCTGTCGTTTACTGAAATGAAGTCCCCAATGTAGCCTACTTGCTCCATAAGTTCAATAACTCTAGATCGTTGATAATAGTTTGTTGCCTTGATATGCTCATGACAGGTTGGACAATTAGTAAAGTTTTCCGTTACGACTTTCCCGAGTGGATGAAGGAAATTCTTCTTGCATTTTGGGCAATGTATTTCATAAATAAGGACGGACAGTGGCTTAACCGGCATAGTATTTTTCCCAAATTGCAAAACTAATTCAAAAAGTAAAACCTGCGGATTAAGTTTATAACCTATCCATTAATCGGGATATGAAAATCTCTAAGGAATTACTTTCATTTTCGAATAATTATACTGGCTATTAATACAGTATTTAATTGTGCAAAATAACTATAAATAAAATAGCACCTCAGGCAATAAATACGCCGGCTACAGCCATATTTGGTACTATTTTCGAGGTTTTGCAGTCTTAAACGGCTTGGAGCCATTATCTCGAGGCGGTAGCCCCGTGTGCTGCGTCAAAATCCGACCCGGTTTGGCCTGCACATTCAGCGCCGCAGAAGTCCCCGAATCCGACGTCGAATTCTTTTTACGGGCGCTGGTG
>JANPIC010000111.1:0-2476 GCA_031424795.1 Polaromonas sp.
TGCGGATGCCATTTGGCAAACATCTTCTTGCTGGCGAAGTGTGCCAACGCTGCGTCTGCACTGTCCCAGCTGTAGCGTCGGTTTTGGCTGATTTTGCCGGGTGAAATTGAGCCTACGAGCTGTGTGACTTTGGCGAATTGCAAGGTCTTTGCCCGCCAACCACCCAAAATGGGTGAATCCAGCAGCACCACACCGCGAGACAACTCAGGGTGCTTGCAACTGGTCATCAAGCTCAAAAAACCACCCAATGAGTGGCCGATCAAATACGCAGGCTCACCCGCTTTTTGTACTTCAACAGCTGCAAACTGCGCCAGTTCTTTGGCAATATGCGGCCAGTTGCTGGTGACGGGTAATTGTGGGTCATGCCCAAACTTTTCCAACGCTTTGACGGTGTGCCCGCGCGCGCGCAGGCTGCGAAACAGCAGGCCGTAAGTCCCAGCTGGGAAGCTGTTGGCGTGCGAAAAAATGATCAAAGCCATAAAATTTTCAGATCAGCTTTTCGTTTTGATTGGTAATTTTTTTCAGCGGCAAGCTGCGTGCAGTAGCAACACGCAGTGGAATTTCAGTTTTACCGCCATTCCACATCGGGTCTTCAATGCTGTCAAACACCTCGCGCAGGCGCTGCCCCCAGGTGTTGTGCAGCATTTTGAAGTAGGGGTTGTTTTCGTCAATGCAAACTACTTTGTCGGTTTGGAAAGTATCTGCTTCGTACACTACCAAATCCAGCGGCAAGCCAACGGACAAGTTGGATTTGAGTGTGGAATCCATAGACACCAGTGCGCATTTCGCCGCTTCGTCCAAAGGTGTGGTCGGTGTGATTACCCTGTCCAGCACGGGTTTGCCGTATTTGGATTCACCGACTTGAAAGTAGGGCGTCTCAGGTGTGGCTTCAATGAAGTTACCGGCTGAATACACCTGAAACAGGCGCATGGCTTCGCCTTTGATTTGACCACCCAGCACCATGGACACATTGAATTCAACGCCCGCCAAGCGCAGCGATTCGGCATCACGCTCATACACGCGGCGAATCGCTGCGCCCAGCACGCGGGCGGCGTCGAACATGCTCTTGGCATTCCAGATGGTGATGGGCTCGCTGTCCGGCGTGTCTTTGAGCTGTTCGATCTGCAGGATTTCACGCACCGATTGCGAAATCGACAAATTACCCGCCGACAACAGCACCATGAAGCGGTCTTGCGGTTTCTCGTACACGATCATTTTGCGGAAGGTGCTGATCTGATCCAGGCCTGCGTTGGTGCGAGAGTCCGATAAAAAAACCAGACCGGCGTTGAGTTTGATGGCGACGCAATATGTCATAAAAATACCAAAAGAAGGTTCAAAATGAATGAGAAAAACAGATCAGAGTAATTTTTTCAGCGAATACAAAGCTTCTTGCTCCTCTTTGGGGCTCAAATTGTCTGGATTCAGGGCGGTTAAAGCCGATTCTAAAGCGCTGGAGGTTTCAATCTCTAAAACAGCGGGCACGTTGAACAAATCAACTTGGGCTTGCGATTCAGACTGTTTGGACTCCAGCGCCTGCAGTACATGCCGCGCGTGGTTCAGCACCGGCGTGGGAATTCCCGCCAATTTAGCCACGGCAACGCCAAAACTGCGACTGGCCGGGCCAGGCTCGATTTCGTGCAGAAACACACTGTCCGCCCCCGATTCTGCCGCGCTCACCTGCACGTTGACCGCGCTGTGGTGCTCGGCGGGGAACTGCGTCAGCTCAAAATAATGCGTGGCAAACAGCGTAAACGCCTGCGTTTTGTCGTGCAGATGCGCCGCAATGCCGCTGGCCAGTGCCAAACCGTCAAAGGTGGAGGTGCCACGACCAATTTCGTCCATCAACACCAGAGAGTAGGGCGTGGCACTGTGCAAAATCTGCGCAGCCTCGGTCATTTCCAGCATGAAGGTGGACTGTGCGTTGGCCAAATCATCCGCTGCGCCAATGCGGGTGTGGATGGCGTCAATCGGCCCGAGCCGGCAACTCGCGGCAGGCACGTAGCTGCCCATGCTGGCCAGCAGCACAATCAGCGCGACTTGCCGCATGTAGGTCGATTTACCGCCCATGTTCGGGCCGGTGATGATCTGCATGCGCTGTTTGTGACCCAGCGCGGTGTCGTTGGCGATGAACGCCGCGCTTGAGGTTTCGGCCAGCCGCGCCTGCACCACAGGGTGGCGGCCTTGGCTGATGTGGATGCACGGCTCGCGGACAAACTGCGGCGCGCACCAGCCCAGCGTCAGCGCCCGCTCGGTCAGCGCACACAGCGCGTCCAGGGTGGCGATGGACTTGGCGAGTTGGGAGAGCGGGGCGATGAAGGCTTGCAGCTCGTCCAATACCCCTTCAAACAACCATTTTTCCCGCGCCAAGGCCCGGTCTTGGGCGCTCAAAGCCTTGTCTTCAAAGGCTTTGAGTTCGGGGGTGATGAAGCGCTCGGCATTCTTCAATGTCTGGCGGCGGCGGTAGTCGGCCGGCACT
>JANPIC010000112.1:0-3821 GCA_031424795.1 Polaromonas sp.
TCCACTCCAAACAATCGTGCATCCACCAGTCGCAGTCAGTTTGACAGAGTAAGCATTGCCACCTCCTGAGCGCATGGCCGCTGTGATTAGTGCACCGCTTTGAGAAGTGATCACAGTAAAGCCGCCGTTGTCTGCGTCAACCGTGCCAGCATAGCTGCCGCTTGCTTCAACCCATGTCACATTGCGGCCATTTTGTGTAACACCCACTTGAGTGCCAGCAATGTTTGCAACTGAAGTACCACACGTATTTGAGCTAACAACAGCTGTGCTAAGTTGATATATACCAGCAAAATTTGGCGTGTCATCGCCACCACCGCCCCCGCAAGCTGCCAAAACAGCCGTGATACAAACCAACAACACAACACGCATTTTTTGCAACATAAACACTCCAGATGAAAAATAAATTAAATCGACACCTTGTCGATGTTTAATTATCGTTCAGCTTTGCTTTTTATTGTTGTATTTAGACAACTTTTATGTTGATTTCACGCGATACTGTTCATCCATCACGACGAAATCTTTTTCCAACAATGCTTCCTGAATCCACGTTTGCACGCTTGGCAGAGCTGTCACTCGGGCCACGTAGGCGGCGATATTGGCTGGCACTGGCAGGGCGTAGGTATTGATACGCATACAAACCGGTGCGAAGTACGCGTCTGCCACGGAAAACTCACCAAACAGCATGGGACCTTTATAAGTTTCTAGCAGACCGCTCCACAGCTGGATAATGCGCTTGAGATCCGCCTGAACCGCCGGCTTGTCACGCAAAACAATTTGGCCGATCTCAGGTAAAAACGCTTCGATATTCATGTCGCAGGTGCTGCGTAAACCAATGAAGCCGGCGTGCATTTCGGCGCAAACAGAGCGGGCTATGGCGCGGGCAGCTTTGTCTTTGGGCCAAAGGTTTTTGTCGGGGTGTTGCGCAGAATATAGCTCGGCAGCGTATTCGGCGATGGCCAGGGTGTCCCAAATTTTCAAGTCACCATCCACTAGGGCAGGCACTTTGCCGGTTGGGCTGACTGTGTACATGGTTTTTTTGAATTGAGAATGCTCATCAAACGAGTCAAAACGCACCATCACCTCTTCAAACGGAATACCAGCTTGCGTCAGCAGCACCCACGGGCGCATGGACCAAGACGAATAATTTTTATTGCCAATGTAGAGTTTCAGCACGTTTCTTTCCTTTGTATATTCTTCGTATTTTTAAAACCGACCGGCTGTTTTGCGAAAAGCCAACTGCTGCCGCAAAACGCTGCTGTGGCCCAAATAGGTGGGAACAATAGCTGCCAAAGCGCTGGGGGTGATGCCCAAAGTTTGCAGATTCGGCAACTTGCCTGTACCAACGTTGTCGACCTTCATAGAGTCTAAGTTGTCTTGGCTGATCAAAGGCTCACCAGGCAGCAAACGCATCGCCATGGCTTGCAGTTTGCCTAAAGCTGGCGACAAAGCCAACACGGGGCGACCCCGGCCACGGTTGATGCCTGCGGCGATGGCGGTGAGTTGCACCAACTCTTTCAAGGTCAGCACATCAGGGCCACAAGCTTCGATGATTTGATTTTTTGAGCTGCTGTTTTGACTCAAACTATTCACCACGGCTTGCGCCACATCTTCCACCCACACGGGCTGAAATTTGGTGGCGGCGCCGGCCAAAGGCATGACGGGGAATACTTTTTGCAGCTTGGCAAACAAGTTCAAAAACTTGTCGTCAGCCCCGAAAATGACGCTGGGGCGCAGAATGGTAAGGTCTAAGCCAGCGGCCTGTAAGGCCGCTTCACCGCGCGCTTTGCTGCGCTGATACATGGATGGCGCATCCAGCGCCGCACCGAGGGCGCTGGCGTGAACGACGCGTGTCACCCCCGTTTGTTGGCAAGCAGCAGCTAGTTTTTTCGGCAAATCAACATGGGCGCGCTCAAACGCAGCTTCGTCGCCATGCAGCACCGCGACCAAATTGACCACGGCATCGTGCCCAGCCACCAAGGCGGCGAGCGCTGCGGGGTCATGGATATTGACCTCTAAAACGTCCAACATGGGCAGCGATTGCACGTTTTGTGCGTTACTGCGTCTGCGCGTGGGCACGGTAATGTGGATGTTTTGACGGCTAAGCTTTTCACACACGTGACGACCGACAAAGCCTGTGCCACCCAAAACCAGCACTTTTTCTAAAGTTTTTTTCATAGCGTTCATACGTTCAAGGGTATCACGGCAAATCTGTGTTCACAGCGGGAGCATCAACACCCAGCGGTCCAACCATGCCAAGGCGATTTTTGAGCGATTGCGGTTGCCCGGTCAAAATTGCGGCGTAGTTGGTGGTGTTGGAGAGCACTTTTTTGACGTAATCACGCGTTTCGGCAAAGGGCACGTTTTCTGCCCAAATCGCTGTTTCTACCACCGCACCGTTGCGCCAAGCGCGGGGGCGATTGGGCCCAGCGTTGTAGGCAGCTGCGGCTAATGGCATGGAGCCTGCAAAGTCATCCAACACCAGCTTCAAATAACCCGTACCAATGGCGATATTGGTTTCACGGTCGTTGATTTGGTCTGCCGTGAAATTGGTCAAACCAATTTTCTTCGCGGTCCAGCGCGCGGTAGCAGGCATGACTTGCATCAGCCCCGCAGCGCCCACGCCAGAGCGGGCGTCCATGATGAAGCGACTTTCTTGGCGAATCAGGCCGTACACATACGCAGGGTCTAAGCCAATGTCGCCGGCGCGTTTCACCACCGAGTTGCGAAATGGCATAGGAAAGCGTTGGTCAAAATCGATGACGGTTTTGGTGCGCTCGCTGGTGTTGATGCAACGGTCCCACACCTCGCGCTCGCAGGCATACTGGGCGGCTGCCAGCAGCTCGCGGTCGTTCATGCCGCCGGCTTGGCCGGCTGAATTGGTCAAATTGGTGCTGTAGTTCCACTCGCGCACGCCTTCAGACCGCAGACCGATGCTGATGGCTTTCAAAGCGCGGTTCAAGCCCGCATTTTGGCGAGCTACTGCTTTTTCTAACGGTGCTAACTCTGCTGGACGCTCAGGCACAGTGATTTTTCTGCCTAACTCTTCCAATGCCAATTGCTCGTAAAAACCGCGCACGCTGGCAATGCGTTCAAACAGGGCATTGGCTTCTGGCAATTGATTCTTTGACTTCAGGGCACGGGCTTTCCAATACGTCCAAATCGCGTCTTTTTGAGCAGGCTCGCTCATAGCGTTGATGGCGTGGAGCACGGCCGTCCAATTCGGCTTGCTGCTGACGCGGAGCAGGGCGCGCACTTTCCAGCCTAGGGTGTCGTCGTTCAAATCGCTGTCGCGGTTGACGTTGGCAAAATAGCTGGCGGCATTGCTGTTTTGGCTCAAAGCCGCTTGTTTGCCAATGGCACCCCAAACCCAATTGGTTTGCTCTGTGTTGAATTGCGCCATTTTGCGGCGCAGCTCATCTGCCGCGCTGTCTGCGTTGCCAGCAGCCGTGCGCAGGATGTCTAGCAATGATTCCTCGCTGCGCGAATTTTTCGATCCCATCACAATTTGGAGTGCATTCTTGGCAGCGCGGGCGCGGTTGACCTCAGTTGCTAGGCGAGCTTTGATGTAAGCGTCTTGCGCGTTCATACCCGTGGCGGTTGAATTTGGGTCTTTGATCAAACGGTCGGCAGCCAAATTGCAGCCATCGTCGACATCTTTGAGCGACCACCACAGTTTGCGTACTTCAGCGGCACGTTCGGCAGGCAGCACACCTGTCAAAGTACCTGCGCTTTGGGGCGTTTGCAAATGGTCGACCAAAAGCGCGTAGCAACGCACTTCTTTGTCGTCGCGCATGCGGTATTGCGGGTACTGGGCGGCAAAA
>JANPIC010000113.1:0-17372 GCA_031424795.1 Polaromonas sp.
GGAGAGGAGGAGGCGTCGTTTCATGGTGTACTCGCAGTAGTTGGGGCGGGTGTTGAGAAAGATGTTGAAGCTGTAGATGGGCGAATCATCAAGACATAAAGTGTCAATGCAGCTACTATTTTGATAGCGATAGGTACAAGGCAGTAGACAATGGTGAGTGCGGTCAACGCCTGTGGCTGCTGCGTGCCAGGGGTGTAGCCCAGCAGTCCCAAGAGAGGCAAAGTCAAACCAGCAGCCAAGGCTAAATTGAGCTTGGTGGCAAAGTTCCACCAGCCAAAGTAAGCGCCTTCGGCGCGGCCACGGTCGCCAGCGTCGCCGATCACACCTGCCAGCAGCGCACTGGGAATGGTCAAATCTGCACTCAACGCGATGCCAGACAAGGCGCAAATGACGATAAATGCGGTGGTGTCGCCACTGCCCAGCTGCATCGCCCAAGCAAATACAGCTATGGACAACACCATGCCAAGCAACCAAGATTTAGCCAAACCCATCCGTTTGATACATTGCAGCCATAGCGGCACAGCCAAGGCGGCGCAGACAAAGTAAGCGCCTAAAAATGCTGCTTCCATCTGTTTGGGCGCTTGCAGGCGGTCTTGCACGAAAAACAAAATCAGCGTGGCAGGCACGGCGCTGGCAATGCCGTTGAGTACAAAAACGGCGAGCAGGCGTTTGAAGGCGATGTTCTGAAATGGCTTAAAAATGCTGTGCGTTGCTGTATTTTTAAGGCTGGCAAGTGGTTTTACAGATTGTGTCCAAGCCACCCAAGCCACTAAAATTGCTATGATAAATATAGCTGTTGAGACAATTAATCCGCCGGGTGACGGCAGAGTTGAAGGCAAAACAGAGGCCAAAATGACGCCTATCAACCCCAAACCCTCGCGCCAAGCCACCAAACGGCTGCGCTGCGCCTCCGTGCCGCCCAGCATCGCTCCCCAAGACTGGTGGGTGATGCTCAAAGCGCTGTACGCCGCGTAAGTGATGAGCAGCATGGCAGCAGCCCACGTAATTAGCATGGGTTGCTGTTGCCGAACCGCCAAAGGTGGGAAAAACAGCAGTACAAAGCCCGCCGCCAGAAAAACACATGCCATGACACCAAAAACCAATACCGCTTTGGTTGATCGGGCAAAGAGCTTGTCGCTGAGTTTGCCTAGCAAGGGGTCAATAAACGCATCAAACAAACGGGCTAAAAGAAGCACCAAACCTAGTGTTGCCAGCGGCATACCAAACTCACGCGCGTAGTGATTCGGCAAAATCACATACAGCGGCAAAGCCACAAAAGCTAAGGGCAAACCCAGCAGACCATAGCGCCAGCCGTTACCTGCACTGAACGCACGCAAGTCGGTTTGGCTATGTGTTGGGCTGTTAGTCATCACAAATTGACCTTGCCTAAAAGCGCTTGCCTGAGCTTGGGCTCGGATGTTTTGGGTGACAGCCAGATACCAAAAAATTGCCTGGAAAAATCAGCATCACGAATCTCGCCACTGCGTTTGCCGTTGTGCCAAAAGGTGACGCCAAACCCTGGCTTGTGCACGCCCACGATGCGGTCGCCTTTTTTGACGTTTGGGAAGGCTTCGCTCAGGGTTTTGATCCATAGCGCCACTTTTTGCTCTGGCACAGGTTCAATGCGTTGCATTTCTTCGATGGATCGCTTCGCTATATCAATAGCAGTGAAGTTTCGAAAATAATGCAGCTCAAGTGCGAAGCTGTGGTTTTCAAAACTTAAACCTTTGAAGCTGGGGGTGATCCACAAGCTTGATTCGTAAACCTCTAAACCGAAGAACGTGAGTTTGCCTTTGCCCGCAAATTCTGTGCTGGGCATGGTGCTTGCAACTTCTGGTGGCAGCTCAGGCGCTGTAGATTGTGCGAAAACGCCCGCTGCTGCAAGCTGCCACAGCAGGCAGCATGTCAGAAGGCGGTTTATAAAGCGCATACTTTAAGGCTCATTTCTTTTGCAAAGTGAACTGCACCACATCGGTGTTTTTCTTGGCAAACGCGGCTTCGCAGTACGCCAAGTAAAACTCCCAAATGCGGATGAAGCGTTCGTCAAAACCGAGTTTCAAAACTTGCTGTTTTTCAGCTAAAAACTTGTCGCGCCACAATTTCAGCGTGTAGGCGTAGTCCATGCCGAAGGCAAATTCGTCCACAACCTTGAAACCAGCCAAACCAGCTTGGCGTTTGAACTCGCGCGGGCAGGGCAGGCAGCCGCCAGGGAAGATGTATTGCTGGATAAAGTCGGTGGAGCCGACATAGCGGTCAAACAAAGCGTCGTCAATCACAATGCTTTGAATGCAAACTTTGCCATTGGGTTTGAGCAGTCTGTGAACTGTTTTGAAATACTCAGGCCAATAGGCTTGGCCGACGGCTTCTACCATCTCTATGGAGACAATGGCGTCGAATGGCGCATCGTTGGTGGTGACGCCAATGTCGCGGTAGTCTTGCAGGCGCAAGTCTGCTTTGTCTGCCGCGCCCAGTTTTTGCATGCGCTCGTTGGCGAAAGCAAGCTGCTCAGTGCTCAGTGTCACGCCCACCACGCTGGCGTTGAACTCGCTCGTGGCTTTTTCAGCCAAAGCACCCCAACCGCAGCCAATTTCTAGCACGCGGTCGCCCGCTTTCACATCGGCCATGTTCAAAGCGCGACGCACTTTGGCGTGCTGGGCTTGCACCATGCCATCGTAGCTGGTGTGGTCCATGCCTTTTTCAAACAAAGCCGATGAGTAATTCTTGGTGTCATCTAACCACAACTCGTAAAACGCATTCCCCAAGTCGTAGTGGGCGTGGATGTTTTTTTTGCTGTTGGTTTTGGAGTTGCGGTTCAGCAGGTGTTTGATACGAAACAGCAAGCGGCCAGCCCAGGTGCCATAAATGGCGTCTTCAATCACAGCGCGGTTGCTGATGAAGACTTTGACCAAATCCGTCAAGCTGGGTGTTGACCAATCGCCAGCGATATAGGTTTCTGCAAAACCGATGTCTCCAGATTTCAAAGAGGCTGAGAAGACATTCCAGTTTTTCAGCATCAAGGTGGCGTGCAGGGCGCTGGGGTCATGGTCACCAAAGCGGTGCATACTGCCGTCGGGGAACTGCACGGTCAGCGCATCGTGACGAAGTTTGAGTAACAGCTTGAGTGCGCTGCGTGCGGCAGCCGGGGCATTGGCAGGGATTTCAAAGCGAGATGACGTGCTTGATAGGGTGGTTGAGTTCATAATTTAATGATTGATAAACATGATTTAACTGCGCGTGGTAAATAATTCTGGCGGTGTGGGTTTCGTGACAAAGCTCACCCGCTTTCTCCATAGTTTGAAAGCTTGCCAGTGGATACGAGCGATGACGCCAAACGTCATCATCGGGTAAGCCCAGAGCGCTTTGCGAACGCTTTGTGGTGTGAGTGTTTCTAATTCACCGCTGACGCTGGTTTCTAGCAATGGTCCGATGGCGTCGTCGTAGTCCACCCGACCGAGCGTGTGGTGAGCCGTTGTCATGAAGCGAAAACGGTAGTTGCCTTCGACTTTGTTGAAGGGCGAGACGTGGAATACTTTGGTGGCTGTTTGCTCTGCGCCAAAAACGGGTTTGTCTAGCAAGTAACAATGTCGCTCGCCAAAGGTGTTGTTCACTTCAACGACGATGGCACGCAAGGTTTTGTCAGCGCGGTGGCAATACCAGAAGCTGACGGGTTTGAAGGTGTAGCCAAACACGCGGGGGTAACAGTGCAGCCAGATTTCGCCCACGGCGTCGTCAATACCTTCACTTTGTAGTAATTCATCAAGCCAAGCCAGCGAATTTTCGCGACCATCACCATGGTCTTTGTCATAAAAGCTGAGTGCCGCCCAGCGGTTGTGTTTAAGTGACGTTGATGAGCCATTGGCTAAGCTGATTGCCAATGACCGCATCGGTAGCATCAAAAAATATGTGGGATAAGCAAACGCGTGTTCAACAGGTTTGATGCGTTTGTGCCGCACTTGGCCAAAGCCGATGTGCGGTACGGCGGGTAGCTTTAGGCTGCTGCTTTCCATTGCGCATCTGCCAAAAGTTGCTCTGCTGCTGCGAAGCCTGACTTCAATCCGTCTTCATGAAAGCCATAGCCCGTCCAAGCGCCGCAGAAATAGGTGTTTTGTTGGCCTTGCAGCGCAGGAATACTGGCTTGCGCTTTGATTGCGGCCAAGTCAAACATGGGGTGCGCGTAGTCGAACGTTCCTAAAACGTGCTCAGCTGCGATGGGCTTTGTTGGGTTGAGCGAGACTACGACGGGTTGTTCAAACGGAATGGGTTGAAGTTTGTTGATCAGGTAGTGCAAGCACACATTGGCATTGTCTGATTGGCTAGGGTCTAGCTGTACGCGCTCGTAATTCCAAGCTGCCCAAGCCGCTTTGCGCTGCGGCAATACACGGGCATCGGTATGAAGTACAGCTGTATTTGCTTGGTACGTGATGGCGGACAAAGCCTGAGTTTCGCTGCGGCTGGGGTGCTGCAGCATGGCCAAAGCTTGGTCTGAATGTGTGGCGATGATGACTTTGTCGAATCGCTCTGTGCCAGCGCTGGTGACGATGTGTACGCCTGTGCTGTCGCGCGTGATGCAATGCACGGGGGTATTGAGCCGCTTGTCTGCAATGTTGGCGACGATTTTTGCTACGTAATGTTTGGCACCACCAGCCACCGTCCACCATTGCGGTCGGTCGTTCACTTGCAGCAAGCCGTGGTTATGACAAAACCGCACCATGGTGGCGACGGGGAATTGCAGCATTTGAGAAGTCGGGCAGCTCCAAATACAGCCAAGCATGGGCAGCAAATACCAGTCTCTAAATTCTGCGCTGAAGTGATTTGCTTGCAAAAACTCATCCAGCGGCTGCATCAGTTGTTCGTCTAAGCCAGACTGGGCAATGTGCGTTGCCAATTTATTGAAGCGCATCAAGTCACGCAGCATGCGCCAAAACCGTGGATTAACCAAATTGCGGCGTTGTGCAAACACAGTGTTAAGACTAGAACCACTCCACTCTAAAAGACCATTTTCTTGCGGTACTTGCACTGAAAAAGACATGTCGGACTTGGCCGTTTTCACGTCTAGTTCGGCCAACAATTTGATGAGATTGGGATATGTTCGCTCATTGAAGACCAGAAAACCTGTGTCGATGCCGTGCGTGACTGAGCCATTGCGCGTTGCCAAGGTGATGTCTACCGTGTTGGTATGGCCGCCAAAATAAGACCCAGCTTCAAACAAGCTAATGTTCGCGCTACCGCATAAAGCATGTGCAGCAGCCAAGCCTGAAATACCAGATCCTATGATGGCAATTTTTAAATGTTTTGTTTGCATATCTGTAGACATAATTACATTATATGACTAATTAGTAAATTTGTGACTAATTAGTAATTTAAGTGCATCGACTACATTTAATTACGCAACAACCCCGGCTACGGATTCAATCCGTGCACAATTAAACTTAAATAATGTCTACTTCGTGAACACCAAATATGCCAAGCGTTCTGTCTGCAAAAAACCGCTCTAAGGTCACTTTCACGGTTCTGAAGGCAATCTCGTCCCATGGAATCTCGGTTTCTGTGAATAGCTTGGCTTCTTGGGTCTCAAAACCTGGGTCAAACTGGTCACTGGTTAACTTGGCGCGGTAAAACAAATGCACTTGGCCGACTTTGGGCACGCTGAGCACGCTGAAAAGCGATTGCATCTCAAATTGCGCGCCTGCTTCTTCAACAGTTTCACGTGCAGCGCCTTCAGATGTTGTTTCATCTAGCTCCATAAAACCAGCAGGTAGCGTCCATTTGCCTTTGCGTGGCTCGATGTTGCGTTTGCAGAGTAAAACTTTGTCGCCCCAAACGGGCACGGTGCCAACGACGTTCAACGGGTTTTCGTAATGCACGGTGTTGCAAGCAGGGCAAACCGCGCGATTCTTGGTGTCGCCATCATCTGGCTGGCGGTAAACCACGGCTGTCCCGCAGTTTTTGCAGTGTTTGATAGGCGTTCTGTAAATCATCTGCGCAGTTTAAAGGGAAATTTAAAGTGCCATGACCACGCTATGAAAAAAGGCCCTAAGTTTTCACTTAGAGCCTTTGGGGATTTCAAAACTTAAAAGTCAACTTATTTTGTCGTTCACTTTGTTGTTTTGGTGTGCTTTTCGATCAACGCTTTCGCACCTTCAAGCAATTTTTTGCCATCAAAGCCTTTTTTGTTCATGTCTTCTACCCATTCGACCTCAATCGCACGAGATTTACGGCGGAAGTTTTGTGCCTCAGCGACATTGACCGTAAAGATGCTGTTGTTGCGGTCACTGGCAGATTTGCGACCTGCAATGTCACCTGCCTGTTGTGTTTTGCCCAGCCAAGCAGAAGTAGCCATGCCAGAGTTGTTGTCGATGACTTTCTTCAAGTCAGCGGGTAGGCTGTTGTACTTGGCTTTGTTCATCGCCATCACAAAAGTGGTGGTGTAAAGCGCACCGCCAGCAGGGTCAAACTCGGCGTGGAACTTGGTTAACTCGTGCACTTTGACAGATGGCACAACTTCCCACGGAATCACCGCACCTTGAATCGTACCTTTGCTCAAAGCATCTGGAATACCTGGCAGCGGCATGCCTACCGGGGTTGCACCTAAGGAGGCCATCAGTTTGTTGACTTGGCGCGTAGGCGCGCGCATTTTCACGCCTTTCATGTCTTCTACAGATTTGATTGGCTTATCAACAGTATGAATCACTCCGGGGCCATGCACTTGTAGTGCCAAGACTTGCACGTCTTTGAACTCATCGGCTGCAAAAGTTTGCACATATTCCCAGTAGGCTTTGGAAGTGGCTTCAGCGTTTGACATCATGAAGGGAAGCTCAAACACCTCTACGCGCGGGAAGCGGCCTGCAGTGTTGCCTGGTAGTGTCCACATAACGTCAACCACACCGTCTTTCACTTGGTCATACAACTGCACAGGTGTGCCGCCCAATTGCATGGCAGGATATGCCTCAAACTTGATGCGTCCGCCAGATTCTTTCTCGACTTTATCCATCCAGGCTTTGTGCATGTTGATCCACACATTGGATTGGGGAGACATGAAGGTGTGAAACTTCAGCGTCACTACAGGCGTTTGCGCCAAAGCGACTGCGCTTGATGTCGCTACGACAGCGGCAACGCCTGTTTTCAAGAGGGAACGACGATTAATCATGCAAATGTCTCCAAGTTATTCAAATAAAACACACAAACAAAAAACTACAGAAAACTATAACGCACTGAAACCCAAATGGTCTACTTCGCGGTTTACTTCAATGTCACTGCATAAAGCGCAGCACATACAAAGAAATGGCAGGAAAAAGCAGCAAAAGCAGAGTGCGGATGGTGTCGCTGATCAAAAACGGCATCACGCCTTTGTAGCTTTCAGCAATCGGCACGTCAGAATAACCATTTTTACGACCTTTGGTCATGCTGTTCACAACATAGACATTCAAACCCACAGGCGGTGCCAGCATACCAAAACCAACCGTCATCAGCACCATGATGCCGAACCAAATGGCGGTGTACTCCTTGCTCATGCCAAAGTCCAAACCCATGATCATCGGGAAAAAGATAGGAATGGTGAGCAAAATCATTGACAGTTCATCCATCACCGCGCCCAACACCACATAAAACAGCATGATGGCGGCCACCACCATGACGGGCGACAAGCCCCACGAACCGACCACTTGCGCCAGTTGTGAGGGAACTTGTGTCAACGCCAACGATGCGTTCATCAAATCTGCTCCCAAGAAGATCAAAAAGATCATGGCCGAGCTTTCAGCCGTGGCGTAGAAGCAATCTTTGAATTTGTCCCAAGTCATTTCACGTTTCAACAAGGCTGCTATGAAGGTGGAAAATGCGCCTACCGCAGCGCCCTCAGTCGGCGTGAAAAACCCGCCATAAATGCCACCAAACACAATCAAAAAGATAGCGGCGATGGGGCCAATGCCTTTGATAGATTCGAAGATGTTGAGCTTTGACACATCGTCATGCTCTGGCGCATGGCCGGGTACAAAACGCACATAAACACCAATCGCGATCATGTAACCCAGCATGGCGATGATGCCTGGCACCATGGCTGCGGCGAACAGCTTGGCGATGTTTTGCTCGGTCAAAATAGCGTAAATCACCAGCGGAACGGAAGGTGGAATCAAGATGCCCAATGTGCCGCCAGCGGCCAAGGTACCCGTAGTCAACCGACCAGAATAGCCGTGTTTTCGCATCTCGTCGTAGGCCACATTGGTAATCGTCGCCGCTGTCGCCACGGATGAACCGCAAATCGCGCCGAAAGCGGCACAAGCCAACACCGCGCCCATGGCCAAACCGCCTTTGAAACGCCCCATGACACTGGCGGCAAAGCCAAACAGTGCTTTGCTGATGCCGCCTTGCGTTGCAAAGTGCCCCATCAAGATGAAAAGGGGAATGACTGACAGGTCATAACTGGCAAAACGTGCAAAAGCCTGCGTGTTTAAGAAGCTAGACAGTGGTCCCCAGCCCGCTTGGGCGACGTAGCCTACAGAACCTGCAACAAACATGCAAATAGCAATCGGCACACGAACCGCCATCAAAAACAGCATGATGCCGAAAATGGTTAAAGCCAACTGAATCGCGCTCATGCTGCAAACTCCGGATTGGCTTCTGATGCGTCTTCAGCAAACCCGAAAACGCCTTGGTGCAGCGCAATCAGTGCTGTGAGCGCCAAAGGCGGCACCATCGCAGCGTAAACAACATATTCAGGAAAACCCAGCAGCATGGTGCCGCTGTTGGAGCTGTAGGCATTGAGCCCACCCAATACGGTGCGCCACGCTACCAAAGCCATAACGACTGCCAACAGCAAAGCGCCAAAGCGTTCCATGTTTTTTTGCGCTTTTTCAGACGCTTTTGCGGTGAAAAAATCAACAAAAATATTGCCACGTCTGAACTGACACCATGGCATAAACAGCGCTATGGCGGCACCGGCAGCGACGCCAGACAGCTCAAAATCACCAGAAACGGTTTGCCCAATGGTTTCACGGCCAACAATGCTGACGCAAGTCATCAGCGTGATAAATGTGAGCAAAATACCCGCCAAGATGGCGCAGAATTTTGCGAGATTTTCTAATAAGCGCATGTAAAACGAGTCTCCTGAGTGGGTTGCATTCTAGGCATCAAATCAATCTGAGCATGCGATTTTGTGCGATGAGTGGGTGTGTTGTGCGATTATCGCGCAATAAGGCCTCAATGAGCGCTTCAATAAGCACCACAACAACTCCCCCACTTTAACGTATTTCAAACGTATCTAATACTAAGATTTTGCTATATTTTTTATAGCTACTTAGGCAATAAATACGCCGGCTAGAGGTCGTTTTATATCACTTTTACATGAATATCTGTTAAGCCGTCCACATGGCCGTGCATGGTATCGCCCACGGCCACCGCAGCCACGCCAGCAGGCGTACCTGTGTAAATTAAATCGCCAGGCTGCAACTCCCATGCGGTTGAAATGTGCTCGATGATTTCGCCAATATTCCAAATGAGCTTGCTGACATTGCTGCGTTGGCGGTCTTTCCCACCGACTTGAACGAACAGCTCTGCATTTTCAACATCGCCCGCTTGTGCCGCTGGTGTGATGGGGCCAATGGGGGAGGCATGGTCAAACGATTTGCCTATGCACCACGGACGGCCCAGCTTCTTTTGCTCGCCTTGCAGGTCACGGCGCGTCATGTCTAAACCGACGGCGTAACCGTAGATGTGCTTTTTAGCATCTGCAGCCTTGATGTTTTTGCCACCTGTGCCGATGCAAGCCACGAGTTCGATTTCGTGTTGAAAATCTTTGGTCAGCGTCGGGTAGGGCAGGGTTGCCGTCTCGCCAGCGTTAGCCACGACGACGGTATTGGCCGGTTTGATGAAGAAAAACGGTGGCTCACGCCCCGTAAAGCCCATTTCTTGCGCGTGCTCCACATAGTTACGGCCTACGCAGTAAATGCGTTGGACGGGAAAGCGTGCCGTGCTACCGACAACGGGGACGGACACTTGCTCTAGGGCGGGGATAACGTATTCAGTCATGATGCTAGGAGTCTTTCTTCTTTATGTATGCCCAGCGCTTGGTGCACCGGGCGGTCTGAGTAACTGAACAACACACAGCCGCTTGTCGAAGAAAAGCGGGCAGCATGCCACGATGGAATCACAAAATGGTCGCGCGGTGAAAAATCAAATTGTACGATTTCACCTTTGTGCTCAACAAGTACAGAGCCTGAACCTTCAACCACGCTGAATATCGCACCATCGGTCTGGCGATATGGCAAACCTGTGAAACCGGCGGGGATGCGCTGCATGAACGTTGCCATGGTCGGCATAGGTGCGCCGCCGGTGAGTGGGTTGATATAGCGCAGTTTCACACCGTCCCAAGCGTCGATAGGCTGAGTTTTTTCTAAGGTGTGCAGCGCTTCGCGGCTTTTGTCGTAGGGATAGCTAAAAATGGGCGATGTTTGCCCCAGTGGTGAGTCATAAGTGCGTACCGGGGCCATGTTGTAGCCAAACTGGGCGAAACTGGTACCTTCGGGGCGAGTCACGGTTTGCGATTTTTCGGTCGCGTTTTCAGCAAAACCAGCGTCTAGGTAGCGAATCAAGGGTATATCCAGACCATCCAGCCAAACCACGGGCTCGGCAGCATCACTACCGTGGTCGTGCCACGTCATGCTAGGCGTGATGATGAAATCGCCAGGGTGCATGGTGGTGCGCTCACCATTTACGGCCGTGTAAGCGCCAGAGCCTTCCACGATAAAACGCAGGGCACTTTGGGTATGGCGATGGCTGGGGGCAACTTCGCCTGGCATGATGAGCTGCAAACCGGCGTACAAAGCCTGCGTGATGGCTGATTGACCTTTCAATGCTGGGTTTTCCAAAATCAGCACCCGACGCACGGCCTCTTCAGCGGTGATCACTTCACCAGACCGCATCAAATACGGCCTGATTTGTTCGTATTTCCAGTGTGCCGCCACGCACGGCGTGTTGGGTTGTTTGGGTACCAGCGCATGCAGCTCGCGCCACAGCGGCGTCAAATGGTGGGGCGCCATGTCGCTGTAAAGCAGTTCTCGCACAGCTTTTGATTGATCAATTGTAGTATTCATGGTCGAATTATAATATGTGTACTTATGATATGTATACTTAGTATTTACCCTAGGTAAAAACAAGGTAATGTGATTCTCATGTCGTAAGTGCGCGTATTAAACTCTTCGCATGTCTTTAATTTACGATTATCACGCTGCACCGGGTCATTTGATTCGTCGTGCGCACCAGCTTGCCGTCAGTATTTTTGCTGAAAATACGGCTACGTTTGACATCACACCCGTGCAGTTCGCCATGCTCAACGCCTTGTGTGACGTGCCTGGCGAAGACCAGGCGACGCTGGCCAGCAAGGTCGCTTTTGATGCCGCCACCTCAGGCGCGGTGATTGCTCGCTTAGAGACAAAAGGATTGCTGCGCCGCGACGCCGACCCAAAAGACAAGCGCCGCAAGCTGTTGACAGCCACGAATGAAGGCGAAAAAATCGTTATCGCCATGAAGGCTGCAGTGGCGGATGTTCAACATCAAATCATGCAACCGCTGACAGCAAAAGAGGCCGAGCAGTTGACGAGTTTGCTGGGCAAGCTGGTGGCGGGGCATGATGAAACCTCTAAAACGGGAGATTCAACGTGACAGAAACAAAAGCAGAAAAACAAGCCAGAGAAGAAATATGCCGCGTCGGCAAAAGCTTGTTTGATCGCGGTTATGTCCACGCTACAGCAGGCAACATCAGCGTGAAACTGGACACAGAGCAAGGTGGCGGCTATTTGATCACCCCTACCGATGCTTGCTTGGGTTTTCTTGATCCAGCGCGTCTTGCCCTGCTTGACGACGCTGGGCAGCAAATCAGCGGCGATCGTGCCAGCAAGACCATTGCTTTACATCGGCAAATATATGCTGCCAGCGCGGGTAGCCCCACTGCAGCGCGTTGCGTCATTCATACGCACAGCACGTATTGTGTGGCCTTGACATTCAGAGCAGCCGTGAAAGAGCTTTTACCCGCGTTGACACCCTATTTTGTGATGAAAGTAGGGCACGTCCCGTTGATTGAATATCACCGACCCGGTGACCCGCAAGCGGCGCAAGCTGTAGCCGCCGTGATTACGGCCTACCAAGCCAGTGGAACACCGATTCGCGCCGTGATGCTAGACCGCCTTGGCCCCAATGTTTGGCATGACAGCCCTGCCGCGGCCATGGCGACGCTTGAGGAGCTGGAAGAAACCGCGAAATTGTGGCATCTAATTCAAGGTTCATCGCAAGGTTCTGCGTCTTCACTATCGGATAGCAGTATTGCAGAGCTGCGTCAGACGTTTGGGGCGTTTTGGTAAGCGGCTCATTTTTTTGTCTTCTCTTCAATACCATGAATATTTCATCACACACCATTCAATCATTTGCACCCACGGGTAAGTTGCGAGCTTCTATCAATTTGGGTAACCCCATACTCGCCAATCGTGCCCCCACCGCTACCGAACCGGTAGGCGTTTCCATCGATTTAGCGAACGCATTTGCACGACGATTGGGCGTTGAAATTGAGCTTTTGGTATTTGAGACAGCCGCAAAATCCGTAGAGGCTGTGACGCAAGAGCAGGCGGATATTGGGTTTTTTGCGATCGATCCTTTGCGCGGGGCTGGTATTTCCTTCACTGCTGCATACGTATTAATAGAAGGCAGTTATATGGTGCGGGCGGACTCAAGCATTCAGACTAACGAGGAAGTTGATAAAGCTGGATGTCGTGTTACTGTTGGCGAGGGCAGTGCTTATGATTTGTTTTTGACGCGAGAACTCAAGCATGCCGAGATTGTGCGAGCGCCTTCATCTCCTGCAGTTGTTGATGTGTTTGTTGAGCAAGGTTTAGACGTGGCCGCAGGCGTTAAGCAACAGCTTGAGGCGGATGCCAAACGCTTTCCCAACTTACGGCTCTTGCCTGGCCGGTTTATGGTGATTCAACAGGCTATGGGTGTTCCCAAAAGCCGAGGAGATGCCGCGGCAGAGGTCTTGCGACTGTTTGTTGAAGAGATGAAGGCCAGTGGCTTTATCGTTGATGCCTTGGCCAGACACGGCGTTAGGGGTGCTTCAGTAGCTCCCCCGATTTAAATCAAGCAGATTTCGCCACCAACTCGTAATGTTCCACATTCGGCGGTGCAGCGAAAAATGGCCCCACAATGGCACGCCATTCTGCAAACAAAGGCGATTCACGAAAGCCGACAGTATGGTCTTCCAAGGTGGCCCAAAAGATTTGCAAAACATAGCGCTCTGGGCTTTCAATGCCTTTGTTGACCTTGAAGCCCTGAAAGCCTTTGGCTTTAGCGATAACGGTGGTCAAGCCGCGCTCAATGGCTTCGTCAAAAGCGGTTTGTTGGCCTGGGTGGATGCGGATGTCGGCTAGTTCTAAAATCATGATGTTCTTTCAATGTTCGCTTTAAAGTTGGTTTTTAGCTTATTCTCTATTTTATGATTCTTCACAACTACTTTCGCTCGTCGGCTTCATTTCGGGTGCGCATTGCGCTTTACCTCAAAGGTTTGCCTTTTGACTACGTTTCCGTGCATTTAGCCAAAGGTGAGCACAAATTAGCGGCTTATGCGGATAAATCTGCCGACCGATTGGTGCCGATGCTGGAAATCGATGGCGAATCGCTGTCGCAATCGATGGCGATTATTGAGTACATCGACGAGACGCACGCAAATTCACCGCTCTTGCCGAAAGATGCTTTGGGTCGCGCTAAAGTGCGCGCCTTGGCGCAGAGTATTTCTTGCGAAATTCACCCTTTGAACAACTTGCGGGTGCTCAAATATTTGGTGAAAGAGCTGAAACAGGACGAAGCCACCAAAAACGCATGGTATGTGCATTGGTGCCGTGAAGGTTTGGAGGCTTTTGAGCGCCAATTGGCAGGTGATGCGGCGTATCGCGCGAAAAACGGCCAGACTGCGAGTGTTTATTGCTTTGGTAGCACACCCACACTGGCAGATTGCTGCTTGGTGCCGCAAATCTTCAACGCGCAGCGCTTTAATGTGCCATTTGACGGGCTGCCGTTGACGATGGCCGCTTATGACGCGTGCATGAAATTAGATGCGTTTCAAGCGGCGCAGCCCTCACAATGTCCAGACTTTGAGGCTTAAATGTCTCAAATTGCAGCGTGAACCCTGATTGGCTCATTCCCAACTGGCCAGCGCCGGCGCATGTGAAGGCGGTGTTTACCAGCCGTGGCATCGCAGAAACTGGGTTTATCAGCAAAAGTGGCGTCAGCCAGCCACCATTTGATGCGTTCAACTTGGGTGACCATGTGGGTGACGACCCCACGCATGTCATGGCAAATCGGCACATGCTGCAGGTTTTGCTCGGTGTCAAACCCATTTATTTAAAACAAGTGCATGGCACAGATGTAGTTACTTTATCGGCCAAAACGCCGCACGGCATCGTGGCCGATGCCTGTATGACGACTGAGAAAAAGCTGGCTTGCACCATCATGGTGGCCGATTGTTTGCCTGTACTTTTTACGAACTTGGAAGGCAGTTTCGTCGCCGCGGCACATGCAGGCTGGCGCGGATTGGCAGAGGGTGTCTTACATCAAAATATAGCGTCAATTCATGCTTTAGCCGATGTAAATATTGCCTATGATGCTAGTAAAATAATAGCGTGGCTCGGACCGTGCATTGGCCCAACAGCTTTTGAAGTGGGTGACGAGGTGAGGGCGGCTTTTGTTGCCAAGCTAGCTGATGCTGCTCAATTTTTCACTCAAACAGGCAGACCAGAATCTGGTAAATGGCTGGCTGATTTAGCGGGTTTGGCGCGGCTGCAGTTGAAGCAGCTGGGGCTGGGGGACGATCACATCTTTGGCAACGACAGCAGCACCGAATGGTGCACGGCGAACAATCCGTTACGATTTTTCTCGCACAGGCGCGACGCTGTCAAACTCGGCAGCAGTGGGCGTATGGCTGGCTGTATTTGGATGGAATGAGTCCGCAGCTAGTGCGTTTGTCTGGAGTAGCTGGGCTTCCAGCGCCTGCTTTTCCTTGATAGCGCGCTTACGTCCTGGCGAGCGCATTAGGTAAACTACCAATGCCACGGGCAGCAAACCATACAAAATAAAGGTCACAATAGCACCTAAGACAGTTCCATTGGTGTTTGTGGCTTCGGCTACCGCCATCATGAGGGCGACATACATCCAAGCGATTGCAACGATATACATAAGTTAGTTATTTAGGGGCTAAGGATGTTTGAAAACGTAAAAATTGAATCTGGCAAATTGCTAGAACTGCAAACTCAATATCTTGAAGATGCGGCCAAATTGTGGCAGCAATCGACGCAAGCTGCAACACAGTTACCAGACAAACGCTTTGCTGCTTCGGCTTGGACGCACAATCCCGCTGCCCAATTTGCCGCGGCCGCTTACTTGCTCAATTCCCGCGCCCTGCAAAACATGGCAGACGCCGTAGTAGCAGACGAAAAAACCAAGGCACGTATCAGTTTTGCGGTTGAGCAGATGAACGCTGCGAGTGCACCCAGCAACTTTTTAGTCACCAATGCGGAAGCGTTGCAAAAAGCGATTGACACCAAAGGCGAAAGCATTGGTAAAGGCCTTCAAAACCTGCTGGCAGACATGAAGCGCGGTCACATCAGCATGACGGATGAATCCGTTTTCACCGTGGGTGAAAACGTCGCCACCACCGAAGGCGCTGTCGTTTTTGAAAACGAGTTGTTTCAGCTGATTGAGTACAAACCGCTCACCGCCAAAGTGTACGAGCGCCCGTTTTTGCTCGTGCCACCATGCATCAACAAGTTTTATATCCTTGACCTGCAGCCTGAAAACTCCTTCGTGCGCTACGCCGTGGCGCAAGGCCATCGCACTTTTGTGCTCAGCTGGCGCAACCCGGATATGTCGATTGTTGACAAAACTTGGGATGATTACATCGAGCACGCCGCTATCAAAGCGATAGCTACCGTGCAAGAAATTACATCGGCTAAGACGATAAATGCGCTTGGATTCTGCGTAGGCGGCACAATTTTATCGACCGCGCTGTCCGTTTTGGCGGCACGCAAACAAAAGCCTGTAGCGTCATTAACCTTGCTGACCACGTTGCTCGATTTCAGTGACACCGGCATTTTGGACATCTTCATCGACGAAGAAGCCGTGCAAAAGCGCGAGGCCGAGTTGTCCAAGAAAGATGCGCCTGCGCTGCTCAAAGGCCAAGAGTTGGCCAGTACCTTCAGCTTTTTGCGCCCTAACGATTTGGTGTGGAATTACGTGGTTGGTAACTATCTCAAAGGCGAAACGCCACCTGCGTTTGACCTGCTGTATTGGAACTCCGACGCGACGAACTTGCCAGGTCCTATGTACACCTGGTATTTGCGCAACACGTACCATGAGAACAACCTCATCAAGCCCGGCAAAGCCGTGGTTTGTGGCGAGAAGGTCGATTTGAGCAAAGTTGACATTCCGACCTACGTTTACGGTTCGCGAGAAGACCACATTGTGCCGATCACCGGCGCTTACGCCTCTACACAGGTGTTGCCTGGTAAAAAACGCTTCGTCATGGGTGCGTCTGGGCATATTGCGGGTGTGATCAACGCGCCTGTGAAAAACAAACGCAGTTATTGGACCAATGACAAGATCAAGGACAAATTCCCTGCCACCCAAGCCGAATGGCAAGCCAGCAGCAAAGAGCACCCGGGCAGCTGGTGGACAGACTGGTCTGCTTGGCTGGCCGGGCAAGCTGGCAAGCAAATCGCTGCGCCAAAAACCTACGGCAAAGGCAAGCTGAAGGCTATTGAGCCAGCACCTGGTCGGTACGTCAAAGCCAAAGCGGTTTAAGTTTTTTCAATTTAAAGTCACATTTTTCATTGCATTTTTATAAATTTTAAGGAGCCATCATGCAAGACATCGTTATCGTAGCCGCCACCCGTACTGCCGTTGGCAAGTTCGGCGGAACCCTCGCCAAAACACCCGCCACCGAGTTGGGCGCAGCCGTTATTGCCGAAGTGCTGAAGCGCAGCGGTTTGCAAGCCGAGCAAGTTGGCGAAGTCATCATGGGCCAAGTGCTGGCAGCCGGCGCAGGGCAAAACCCAGCGCGCCAAGCTGTTATCAAAAGCGGCTTGAACCAAGGCACGCCTGGCTTGACCATCAACGCCGTTTGCGGCTCTGGTCTGAAAGCCGTGATGCTGGCAGCCCAAGCCGTGGCCTATGGCGACAGCGAGATCGTCATCGCTGGTGGTCAGGAAAACATGAGCGCGTCTCCGCACGTGCTCTTGGGTTCACGCGACGGCCAGCGAATGGGCGACTGGAAGATGATCGATTCCATGATTGTGGACGGCCTGTGGGACGTTTACAACCAATACCACATGGGCATCACCGCC
>JANPIC010000114.1:0-2375 GCA_031424795.1 Polaromonas sp.
GTCACCTCAACCAACTCGCGGTCGCAGTCAAACTCGTCCACCTCGCTCTCGTGGCCAGGCAAGACGCAGACCACGGTTTCACCACCTTGGCGCAAACGCGTGATCGCGGCACGCAAACTTGCAGCCTCGCCCCAAGGCGCGCGAATCGCGGCTTTGAGCGGACGCGGTGCGACGGCACTGACCAATTCTTTGATATCCAAACTGAAACCCACCGCTGGCCGGTTGCGGCCAAACACAGCGCCGACCTCGTCATAACGACCGCCTCTGGCCAACGCATCTGCCGCACCTTGGGCATAAATCGCGAAACGCGCGCCACTGTAATAGGCGTAGCCGCTGAGTTCCGCGAGGTCGAAGGTGACTTTTGTATCGCCCAACTGTGAAGCCAGCCACTTCAAATTTAAGAGCGCTCGGCTAACGTCTATAGACGGCGGCAACACTTTTTCAGCCTCATCCAACACCTTAGCATCGCCATACAGCTGCACCAAAGCGATCAAGCTATCACGCGCTGTTTTTGGCAATGCTTTGGTCAAGCTGGCCAACTCACTGGCATCTTTTTCAGCCAAAGCGGCATGGATTTGGCTCAGTTGTGACGCTGGCAGCACCGTTTGCAGACTGGCCTCAGACAGCAAATAACGCACAATCCGCGCATCCGACATATCCACACTCAAGTCGCTGACTTTGGCTACTTTCAGGCAATCAAGTGCTAATAGCAACGCCTCTAAATCTGCTTCGTGCCCCTCGTGGCCGTAAATTTCAGCGCCAAACTGCAAGGGCTCGCGGGTCGCTTGTGGGCGGTCTGGACGGGTGTGCAGCACGGGGCCAGCGTAGCAAAGCCGCGTCACGCCGGCGCGGTTCAGCAGATGCGCGTCGATACGGGCGACTTGGGGTGTGGTGTCGGCACGCAAACCTAGGGTACGACCCGAGAGTTGGTCCACGAGTTTGAAAGTTTGTAAATCCAGTGCTTCACCCGTACCGGTGAGCAGCGATTCAAGATGCTCCAGCAACGGCGGCATCACCAGCTCGTAGCCATAGCTGCGGGCGGTGTCTAGCAAACTGCGACGGAGTTCTTCGATGTGCCTAGCCTCGGACGGCAAAACATCGGCAATGTGATCTGGCAGCACCCAAGCGGACATAGCTATTTGTGACAGGCTGTTAAAACGTAGATTCTACAGGGTTGGTGTTACCGTAAAGCCACGGCATGTCCAATAATTTCTCGCCCAGCAGCCCCATCGCGGCATCTCGCGCCCAGCTGATGGGCGGCTTGGCATGGAAAATCTCGCCATTTCGGGCGGCGCGGGCTTGGACTGTGGCGTTACGCTGCCAGCGGGTTTGGGCGTAAGTTTGGAGCGCAAGCGGGAGATTTGAGTAATTTTGTTGAATTGAAAGCGCCAAAGCCTGCGCATCTTCCAGCGCCATACCCGCGCCCTGCGCCAAATACGGCAGCATGGGGTGGGCGGCGTCGCCTAGCAAGGCGATGCAGGGGTGCGCGGGGTTGGCCATCTCTGAACTTGACGCCAAAGGCAGTCTGTCAAACAAATCCCAGCGTGTCCAAGCGTTTTTTTCAGTCGCTGTTTGAAAGACGTTTTGCAATACTTTTGATAGCTGCTCAGGCAATAAATACGCCGGCTTAAGGTCAATTTGACCCTTATTTTCACAACAATACACGAGATTGAGCGATTTGCCCTGCTGCACGGGGTAGACAATGGTGTGGCTGTCTGGGGCTAGCCAAGCGGTTACTTGGTCTTGCTGCAATTCAGGCGGTACATCGCCCATAGGAAGCAACGCACGCCAAGCGGTGTGGCCGGTGGCGCGGGGCGGCTGGGCATCGTTTAAAACATGCTGCCGAACGCGGCTCCACAGGCCATCTGCACCTATCAGAGCACCTGCAGTAAAACTAGCGCCAGCTTCTGTTGTAGCTATAACGTGTTGATTTGACTCAACTATTTGAATGACTTTGGCATTCAAATGCAATTCAACATTCGGCTGCTGACGCACCGCATTCAGCAGCAGAGTATGCAAATCAGCACGGTGCAGCGTGGCAAAAGGAAAGCCGTAGCGACCAGTCGCTTTGTTGCCCAATTCAAGCTGACCCAGCAATTTGTTGGACGCCGCGCTGCGAACTTGCAGTTTTTCAGGGAAATTTGCCGTTTGCTTCAAAACGTCAGCCAAGCCCCAAGCACACAGCACTTTGTACGCATTTGGGCTGATTTGCACCCCTGCACCGACTTCGCCAAAAACGTCTGATTGCTCTAAAACGGTGACACTATGATCAATTTTTTTGCCGATTTGACTCAGCGCCAAGGCCGCGCCCAAGCCGCCAATACCAGCACCCGCAATCAGAATCTGTGTCGTCATGCCAACTGACCTGCGTCGGG
>JANPIC010000115.1:0-20548 GCA_031424795.1 Polaromonas sp.
CTCAATTTAGTGGAAGCGCGGATTGACCTAGCCATCCGCATCAGCGCTGAGCCCGACCCGTTGCTGATTGGTCGCGTTTTAGCCCCCTGTGCCTCGGTTTTAGTCGCCTCACCTGCGTATTTAGAGGCGCATGGCGTACCCAAGTTGCCGTCAGACTTGGCGACGCACCGCTGTTTGAGCTATGCCAATTTCGGCAAAAGCGTCTGGACGCTGCAGCGCGGCGAGGAGGTCAACCGCGTCAGCGTGACCAGCCAATTCAGCGCGAATGAGGCCACAGCGTTGCTGCGCGCGGCGCTGGCTGGCGGCGGGCTGGCGCTACAGCCCACTTACTTGGCTAACCCCCACTTGGCAGATGGCACGCTGTTGCAGGTGTTGCCTGATTGGAAACTGCCTGATATGGCTATTTACGCCTTGTACCCGTCACGCAAGCATTTGTCGCCTGCCGTGCGTTCATTGCTCGATTTTTTGGTAGCACGGTTTGAAACCGTGCCTTGGGCATAGATTTTCGCCTCTAGCCGGCGTATTTATTGCCTAAACAGCTATAAATAAAATAGCAATTACGGCTGGCTAACTCAGCGTCACCTTCGCAAACTTGCGCTTCCCCACCTGCAGCACGTAAACGCCAGCGCCAAGTTTCAAGCCTTTGTCGCTCACCACATTAGAGTCCACGCGCACGCCGCCGCCGTCGATCAGGCGGTTGCCTTCACTGCTGGAGGCTGCCAAGTTCGCCATTTTCAGCAATGCGCCAATGCCCACAGCCGCGCCGCCTTCACCCAAGGGCAAGTTGATTTCGGTAATCTCATCCGGCACACCGCCTTTGCTGCGGTTGATGAAGTCTTGCTCCGCCGCATCGGCCGCTGCTGCGCTGTGAAAACGGGCGGTGATTTCTTTGGCCAGGGCGACTTTGGCGTCTTTGGGGTTGCGACCAGCGGCGATTTCGGCCTTCAGTGCTTCGATGGCGGCTTCGGATTTGAAGCTCAAAAGCGTGTACCAGCGCCACATCAGCACGTCAGAAATGCTCAAAACCTTGGCAAACATGGTGTTGGCGTCTTCTGAAATGCCGATGTAGTTGTTTTTGCTTTTTGACATTTTTTCAACGCCGTCCAAACCTTCCAGCAGCGGCATGGTCAAAATGCACTGCGGCTCTTGGCCGTATTCTTGTTGCAAATGGCGACCGACCAGCAGGTTGAATTTCTGGTCCGTGCCGCCCAATTCGAGGTCAGATTTCAAGGCGACAGAGTCGTAACCCTGCATCAACGGGTACAAAAACTCATGCACACTGATGGACTGGCCGGCTTTGAAGCGGTCGTTGAAGTCGTTGCGTTCCATCATCCGCGCCACGGTGTATTTGGCGGACAGCTCAATCATGCCGCGCGCGCCCAACGGGTCGCTCCACTCGCTGTTGTAACGAATTTCGGTTTTGGCGGGGTCTAAAACCATGGACGCTTGCCTGTAATACGTCTCTGCATTGGCGGTGATTTGCTCTTTGGTCAAAGGCGGGCGGGTGCTGTTGCGGCCAGAGGGGTCGCCAATCAAACTGGTGAAGTCGCCAATCAAAAAGATGACCGTGTGCCCCAAATCTTGCAGTTGGCGCATTTTGTTCAAAACGACAGTGTGGCCGATGTGAATGTCTGGCGCGGTCGGGTCAAGACCCAGTTTGATGCGCAGCGGGGTCTTGGTTGCCTCAGATTTAACCAATTTCTTGATCCAATCGGCCTGCGGCAACAGCTCATCACAGCCGCGCAAGCTAATACGCAAGGCTTCTTTGACAACGTCCGAGAGCTCGCCAGATAAACCATTTGTATCAGTTTGTGAGCTATGTGATTGATTCATATAATAATTTTGCAAAAATGTGTGATGCCGCTATACTGTAGGATGTTGCCTACAGGCACTCCATTTTATCGCCGCCATTGTCTTGCCCATAAATTTACGCAGCAATGGCGCTTATCCACTCATACCACGTACTTAACAGTGCGTGCAGTTTTAGGCGGTTTTAGATTTGACTCATTTTCAAAGTACAGCGCAAGCCGCCATACAAATAGCTTTTAACCAAGCTGTCCAAAGCATCCACCGCCATCCAAAACGTCTAGCTGCAGCCGTTGCCGCTGCGTTGTTGTCCATGGGCGGCGGCGCGTTTGCCTTGGCTTCTATTGAGTCCAACAGCAACGACGTCGTTGTGCGTGAGATTCTTGAAAACTTGGTGCTGCCAGAAGCTCAGCAGACATCTGCTGCCTTGCCGGTTGTGCCGTTAACCCTGTTTCGTACCACGACCACGCGCTCGAATGACACAGCTGAGACGCTGCTCAAGCGCTTGGGTTTGTTTGACAGCGCAGCAGCAGCCTATTTGCGCAGCAACAAAGATTTGCATCAATCGCTGTTGGGGCGCACAGGCCGTTTGGTATCTGTGGAGACCAATGGCGACCGTGGGCTGCAAAAGCTAACGGCGCGTTGGGTGAACAAAGACGCCGATAACACGTTTCAGCGCTTGACCATTGAGCGTACTGAGACGGGTTTTGCCACCCGCATGGAGACAGCTCCCTTGGTTCCTGTGCAAGCTTTGAGCAGTGCGACGATCAGTTCGTCGTTGTTTGCAGCGACAGATGAGGCTGGCATTCCTGATACTGTGGCCGTACAACTGGCAGAAATTTTCTCGGGCCAGATCGATTTCAGACGCTCTTTGCGCAAGGGTGACCGACTTTCTGTGGTTTATGAAGATTTGCAAGCCGATGGCGAAAGCATGCGCAGCGGCAAAGTGTTGAGTGCTGAGTTTGTCAACAACGGCAAATCAAACCAAGCCGTGTTTTTTCAAGACGCATCGAGCAGCAAGGGACAGTATTACAACTTCGATGGTCAAAGTCTGCGCAAGGCATTCTTGGCGTCACCCCTTGAATTTACCCGCATGTCCAGCGGCTACGGCATCCGCGTACACCCCATCACCAACGACAAACGAGCCCACAAGGGCATTGACTATGCTGCGCCTACTGGTACGCCGATTCGTACTGTGGGCGACGGCGTGGTTGAATTTGCTGGCAACCAGCGCGGTTATGGCAACGTGATTGAAATCAAGCACCGCGACGGTAAAAGCACTTTGTTTGCGCATTTGAGCCGTATTGGTGTACAAAAAGGTCAAAAAGTTGAGCAGGGCGACATCATCGGCGCGGTTGGCTCTACAGGTTTTAGCACAGGGCCACATTTGCACTTTGAATTTCGCATTGACGGCGAGCACAGAGACCCGTTGACCATCGTTGCTGAGGGCGGTGGCTCGCAGCCTCTGTCAGCTGCAGCAAAACCAGTGTTTGACAAAAATTCGGTCTTCATGCGTGGTCAACTTGCGCAAGCGGCATCTGTGAGACTTGCCAGCGCCGAATAAGCAAACCATGTCAGATCGTTACATCGGGCTGATGTCTGGTACGTCGCTCGACGGTGTGGACGGTGTTGTTTACGATTTTTCTGAGCAAACGCCGCAAGTTACTTCTTTTGCAAGTTCGCCTTTTCCCGCCGAGCTGCGAGCAGAGTTTCTAGCGCTCAATAGTGTGGGCGACAACGAGCTACATCGTGCCGCGCTAGCCGCCAACGACTTGACCCATGTTTACGCGCAGGTTGTGAGCCAGCTGCTGACCCAATCAAACCTCAAACCTGCCGATATTCGCGCCATCGGTGCGCATGGACAAACTGTACGCCATCGGCCTGGCGAATTTGATGGTACGGGTTACAGCTTGCAACTCAACAACCCAGCTTTGTTGGCTGAACTGACCCAAATCGACGTGGTGGCTGATTTCAGAAGCCGCGATCTCGCTGCAGGTGGGCAAGGCGCGCCCTTGGTTCCTGCATTTCACCAAGAGGTGTTTGCAAGTCAAGGCCAAGCCGTCGCGGTACTGAATATCGGCGGCATCTCAAACCTCAGTGTTTTAGGCGCAAGCGAACCTGTGCTGGGTTTTGACTGCGGGCCTGGTAACGCCTTGATGGATTATTGGTGTCACTTGCATAAAGGTGAATCGTTCGACAAGGATGGTGCTTGGGCAGCCTCTGGGCAGGTTAACGATGCGTTATTAAACCTGCTCATGGCAGAGCGATTTATCGACAAAACCCCACCCAAAAGCACAGGGCGCGATTTGTTCAATCCAGCTTGGTTGAAGCAGCGCTTGCTAGGGTTTGAAGAAGTTATGCCCGTAGACGTGCAAGCCACGTTGACAGAATTCACGGCTTTGGCTTGCGCTAAAAATGCAAATGACTTTGCAAGCGTTGATAAAAATCATCGCAAAACATTGTTTGTTTGCGGTGGCGGGGCTTTGAATAGCTACCTCATGCGTCGCTTGCCGGTCACAATGCCAAATTGGAAGATCGCCAGCTCAGAAGCATTTGGCTTGCCACCTTTGCAGGTGGAGGCTGCCGCGTTTGCTTGGCTCGCCAGAAAAGCCATTCGACGTGAAACTGCGAGCTTTAAAAGTGTAACGGGAGCACAAGGCTCCCGTATCTTGGGTGCGATTTACCCAGCTTAGCTGGATAAATCGCTGGGCGAAGCAACAAATTCTTTAAGCGCTGAAGCTTGAGCCGCAACCGCAAGTGGTTGTCGCATTTGGGTTTTTGATGACGAACTGCGCGCCTTGCAAATCTTCTTTGTAGTCAATCTCAGCGCCAACCAAATACTGGTAGCTCATCGCATCAATCAACAGCGACACGCCGTTTTTCGACATGGTGGTGTCGTCTTCGTTGGTGATTTCGTCAAAGGTGAAACCATATTGAAAACCGGAGCAACCGCCACCTTGCACAAACACGCGCAGTTTCAAGTCCGGGTTGCCTTCTTCGGCAATCAAGTCAGCCACTTTGGCTGCCGCATTGTCCGTAAAGACGATGGGCTCTGGCATTTGGGTTTGAATATTTTCTGCAACTGCGCTCATGGCGATCTCCAAAAAGGAATTTCAATAAGAAATTTGAAATTTAATAGTTAAGTAATTTTATCGGGAATTGCCATTGCAGGCAAAAACATGCTCAGCGATAGGGTTACTTGGGTTTATTGGTTGTTCGCAGCCAATTTGAGCGTGGTTCTCACGTCCGCATCAAAGCCTTGTAAAGACGGTTGTAGCAAACCTGTGATCTCCGCGCCTTGGTGCATCTCGAGAGCTTTGTAGAACACGTCTCCAACAATTTGCGCTTTTGGCTGCAGTTCTAGCATCTGCGTGGCATGCACCGGGCCGTTGACGCGGCCGTTAATGATGACGTGGTCAGCAAAAATTTGACCCGTCACCGTCGCTGTTTCAGAGATCACCAAAATGCTGGGGTGATCTGAGTTTGAACGAATATCGCCCGTGATGTCGCCATCAACGCGTAAACCATCTGTGAACTTCAGGTTGCCTTCAATGTGGCTGCCAACGGCAATCAAGCTCTTGATCGGTGGTTGTTTCTTTTTTGCAAACATAAATACTCCATTTTTACCGTTATGGGGGTTTTTAGGCGCTGATAACGCGGTTTTCTATCTTACAACTTTATGGCCAACATGGCTTTAGAAGTGTTGCCATCTAGCACTTTGGCTGAAACGGCTTTAACGATGACTTGCGGCGGTAAATCGACCAAGCCTTCAGCGCGCTTGTACTGTGTCAACTGCAGCGGCACAGCGCCACCAGGCAAGCTCATGGTCCAAGGCTTGCCGTTTAACAAGCCAGAAAATGTTAATTCTAATTTGCCTTTGAATTCGGGTGCATTTTTGACGGGCTGAATCACCAAGGCTTGCCATTTGAGTTGATCGCCTGCGACCAATTCCGCTTGCAAGCTGCGTATCGCTAGGCTTTCTGCATTGCCAGCGTTGGTGAGTTTTTCAAAAAATCCAAGATCATCACGCAGTGCTCTGTTGTCAACTTCCAGCTGTTTGAGTTGTGCGTTGAGCTTGTCTTTTTCAGCTTTCTCAGTCACCAAAGTCAAACCTGATGTGTTGACAATGGATAGGTTTTTGTCATTTTCTTGGCGCAATTGCACCACTTCAGCGCGCAGTTTGAGCAATTCTTCTTTTGCATCTTTATCTAGGCCGGCAATGCTTTTGCCAAACTCAAAAGCCCACAAGCCAATCGCAGCAGAGAAACCTAGCATCAACGCCAGCGCAACCCAGCGCAACGGCCACGGCAAGGCACCGCGAACAGTCATGCTTGGCGCACTGATGGTTAAACGACGACGTAGTAAACGAAAACGCATGGCGGATTATCGAGGGGATTCTTATTTTGAAGCTTAAAACAACAAAGCCGCAGCAAGTTTGACTTGTGCGGCTTTGTAACAGTAGCAATAACAGAAGCAACTACAAAAGTAATTGCTTCTGATGCATTTTTTAGCGCTTGCTGAACTGCTTGCGACGGCGTGCAGAACGCAAACCGACTTTTTTACGCTCGACTTCACGTGAGTCACGTGTCACGAAGCCAGCTTTTGACAACTCTGGTTTCAATGTCAAGTCATAGTCCATCAACGCACGGGTGATGCCGTGGCGTGTTGCACCGGCTTGACCAGACTCGCCGCCGCCTGCCACGTTGACCATGATGTCAAACGTTTCAGCGTGGTTAGTCAACATCAGCGGTTGCTTCACGATCATGATGGAAGTAGCACGACCGAAGTACTCGGCGATGTCTTTACCATTGACCTTGATTTGGCCTGAGCCTTTTTTGATGAAAACGCGGGCGACGCTAGATTTGCGACGGCCGGTTCCGTTGTTCCAATCACCGATCATTTTGCGGCTCCCTTGTTAGCTGCTTTGAAGGCGTTGTCAGACATGCCTTGAATATCCAACACTTTAGGTTGCTGGGCAGTGTGCGGGTGCTCAGCACCACCGTACACTTTGAGCTTCTTGATCATGGCGTAGCCCAATGGGCCTTTTGGCAGCATACCTTTGACGGCTTTTTCCAAAGCGCGGCCAGGGTGTTTTGCTTGCATGTCTTTGAAGTTGGTTTGGTAAATACCGCCTGGATAACCAGAGTGACGGTAATAAATTTTGTCCAAAGTCTTGGCTCCAGTCACACGCAGGTGAGCAGCATTGATGATGACCATGTAGTCACCGGTGTCGACGTGAGGCGTATAAATGGCCTTGTGTTTGCCGCGTAAACGGAGAGCAACTTCGCTGGCTACTCGTCCGAGGACCTTGTCGGTCGCGTCAATCACAAACCACTCGTGCACTACGTCAGCGGGTTTTGCGCTGAAAGTTGATGTCATGAGTTTTCTCTTTAAAAGGAAGGGTTTGTTGGGTTCTTTTCTACGGTCGGTGCTCTTCTAATGAGAGCCTCTTAGGTAGGGATGCACAGGGTTACTTGTTAGAAACTTATGCCTTCGTCGCGGAACCACAAATTCGCTGCGAAGCCTTCTATTATATGAAAAATCTCAAAGCTGGGGTGAATTTTCTAAAAAACGCATAATCAGCCATGCTTTTACACACCTATCCAAGCCGATTCTTGGTCAATTTGGCGCTATATTTATTGCTTTCTTGGCTGGTTTCAGCCTGCACGCCCGCCTTAAACTGGCGCAATGTGCCGTTAGAGGCGGTTAATGGCAGTGCCTTGAACGCATCACTGCCCTGCAAACCCGACACTGCAACCAGAAAACAACAATTGAGCGATATTCAGGTTGATCTCAGCATGATGGGTTGCCAAAGCAACGAAATGACGTTTACTTTGTCACGCATTCCACTTACAAATCCGCTAGACGCACCGAAAGTGTTGGCGGCGTGGCAAGCCGCCGCGGTGACGAATGTGGGTGCTCAGCCCACCGCCACGACAGCTGCTGGCGTGGCGGGCGCAAGCGCATGGCCGCCAGCGGCGCGCGTAACACTCACAGGCACGGTAACCCTGGCGCACATGCTGTGGTTTGCCAAGCAAACGGCCACGGGTGTGACGCTCTACCAAGCGGCTTTGTATGGCAAACAACCAGACAATGAAGCGATCACGACTTTTTTTGAAAGCTTGCAATTGCAATGAAACAATCTGAAATGACTGTGGGTGACAACGTGCAATTGCCGACCAATTTACCCACCAAGCAAGCCATTTTGGTCTTTTTGGCGTTCGCTTTTGCGTACTTTATGTCAACGCTGATACGCGCTATCACGGCCACTTTGTCACCGACTTTGACGTTGGAACTGGGGCTGCAAGCGCGTGATTTAGGTTTACTTGCCGGCGGCTATTTTATTGGGTTCGCCGCCATGCAGTTGCCTTTGGGGAAATGGCTTGATAGATTTGGCCCTAAAAAGGTGATTGTTTGCTTTTTGAGCGTCGCTGTGCTGGGCTGTTTGGCCTTTGCAAAAGCCACCAGTTTTTCTGGTTTGCTGCTAGCACGGGTATTTTGCGGTGCAGGTGTTAGTGCCTGTTTGATGGCGCCGCTCACGGGTTACCGCCGTTGGTTACCGCCTAGCAGTCAAATCAGGGCAAATTCGTGGATGCTGATGACCGGTTCGTTGGGCATGGTGGCATCCACCTTGCCCGTCCAGTGGTTGATGCCTATCTGGGGTTGGCGCGGTATATTCATGGTCTTAGCAGCTATGATATTTATAGCTATTTTGGTGATTGCAATCTTGGTACCCGCTTGGAAATTAGAGCTTGCAGCGGCGGAGACGGTAGCTCAGCCGGTCACTGCGCCAGATTACAGCTACGCAGCAGTTTGGTCTAACGCTTATGTGCGCAGCTTGATTCCACTGGGTTTTTTCTTCTATGGCGGTCAAGTCGCATTGCAAACGCTGTGGGTGTCGCCATGGATGATCAAGGTCGCAGGCTACAGTGCGCAACAGGCGGCAACGGCGTTGTTCTACATCAATGTGGTCATGCTCGTCACTTTTTGGCTGTGGGGCAGTTTGAACCCATGGCTGGTCCGGAAAAACATCAGCTCAGACAAGTTGATGTTATGTGGTTTGCCGGTTGGTTTTGTTGTTTTAACTATAATAATCATAGCTACTCAAGCAATAAATACGCCGGCTACAGGTGTAAATACATCTATTTTTAATGGGTTTAATTTGAATGTAGGCGTTAATGTTGGTGCATTGTGGGCTTTGTACTTTGTGGCATGCTCGTTTATGGCGTTGTCGCAACCTGCTATCGCCATGGCTTTCCCGGCTGAGTTGGCGGGCAGAGCCTTGTCTGCCTACAATTTGGTACTTTTTGCCGGTGTTTTTGTGGTGCAGTGGGGCATTGGCCTGTTGATTGACGGTTTCAAAGCTTTGGGTTGGCCAGAAGTCGCCGCTTTCCAGGGTGCTTTTGGCGTATTTTTGGTGTGCTGCATGGCTTCCTACGGTTATTTCGTGTTTGCAAGGCCAAAATCGAACCAAAAAGATGGCATATCAACAGCATAATTAGGCATGAATAGCATCTTTATCATTGCCCATGCACCCTTGGCCAGCGCACTGCGCGCTTGTGCGCTGCATGTGTTTCCAGAGGCGCATGCGCATATCGTTGCCTTTGATGTGCAGCCTAATTTACCGGCTGATGAAACCCAGGCCAGCGCCATCATCATGCTCAACCAGTTGGCCAAGGCCACGGGTAACAACGGGACTTTGATGCTGACCGATATCTTTGGCGCGACCCCGTGTAATGTCGCGATGAAATTGATGGATGGTGCGACTTGCAAACTCATCGCTGGCGTCAATTTACCCATGCTGATGCGCGCGATGACTTACCGGCACGAAACGCTGGACATGCTGGTCTCGCGTGCTTCGGCGGGCGGCATTCAGGGTGTCATGCCCGTCGCAGTGACCGCGCCACAAAATCAAACCCTTAAAACCTATGATAAAAACAAGCACGACCATCAGCAATAAACTGGGCTTGCATGCCCGCGCATCGGCCAAATTGACCAAATTGGCGGGAAGTTTCCCGTGCGAAGTGTGGCTTAGCAAAGGCGAACGCCGCATCAACGCCAAAAGCATCATGGGCGTGATGATGTTGGCAGCTGGCATTGGCTCAACAGTCGAACTTGAAACTGATGGGGCACAAGAGCAAGAAGCAAGCACCGCAATTTTGGCGTTGATTGCTGAAAAATTTGGGGAAGGCGAGTGACATTTTCGGTCAGAGGTCTCGCCGTCGCCCAAGGCATTGCCATTGGGCGCGCCGTTTTAATTGCGTCCAGCCGACTAGATGTCGCGCATTATTTTATTGAAGAAAGTGATGTAGAAGCTGAAATCGAGCGTGTACGTGCAGGTCGTGATGCGGTGATTGACGAGTTAGGACGACTGCAGCACAGCGTCTCGCAAATGTCGCGCAAAGAAGCGCCACATGAACTGGCTGCGATGTTGGACGTGCACCTCATGCTGCTGCAAGATGACATGTTGTCTGACGGTGTGAAACACTGGATTACCGACAGACTGTACAACGCGGAATGGGCGCTCACGACACAGCTTGAGCTCATAGCTCGCCAGTTTGACGACATGGAAGACGCTTACCTGCGTGAGCGAAAAGCAGATTTAGAACAAGTGGTTGAGCGTATTTTGCGGCACATGCAAGGTGTGGCTTTGCCTTTGGTCGATAGCGATGGCCAGCCGCGCCGCGATGCCAAGCGAGAGTCCAAACCACGCAAAGGGCAGCAAGATTTGCTGCTTGACGACACCATTGATGTGCCGTTGATCCTGGTCGCGCATGACCTGTCGCCCGCCGACATGCTGCAGTTCAAACAGAGCGTGTTTGCAGGTTTTGTGACCGACGTGGGTGGCAAAACTTCGCACACCGCGATTGTGGCGCGCAGCATGAACATTCCGGCGGTGGTTGGCGCGCGTGCTGCCAGCACCTTGATGCGGCAAGACGATTGGGTGATTATTGATGGCGATGCTGGTGTCGTCATCGTTGATCCTAGCCCGATTATTTTGGCGGAATATGGCTTCAAGCAACGTCAAGGCGAACTTGAGCGCGGCAGGCTATCGCGCTTGCGCAACACGCCTGCGGTGACCATGGATGGCGAAAAAATTGAATTGCTGGCAAACATAGAGCAGCCTGACGACGCTGCGGCCGCACTCAATGCCGGTGCTGTCGGCGTGGGTCTGTTTCGCAGTGAATTTTTGTTCATGAGCCGAGATGGCAAAGGGATATCTAAACTCCCCAACGAGGAAGAACAGTTCCAAGCCTACAAGCGCGCTTTGGATGGCATGCAAGGCTTGCCCGTCACCATTCGGACGGTCGATATTGGTGCAGATAAACCGCTGGATAGGCAAGAGCGCTTAGAAAAAGCGCAAGATACCAACCTTAACCCGGCGCTAGGTTTACGTGCGATTCGCTGGAGTTTGGCAGATCCTGACATGTTTTTAACCCAGCTGCGTGCCATTTTGCGCGCCAGTAGCTTTGGGCAAATCAAGCTATTGATACCCATGTTGTGCGCAGTCGGTGAAATTCACCAAACTTTGGCGTTGATCAAACAGGCAAAAGCTGAATTGGATGCACAGAGCATTCCTTATGGCGATGTCAAAATCGGCGCGATGATTGAAATTCCGGCTGCGGCCTTGATGTTGCCAACTTTTTTAAAGTACTTTGATTTTCTGTCTATTGGCACCAACGATTTGATTCAGTACACCTTGGCGATTGACCGTGCCGATGAGGCCGTTGCACACATGTACGACCCATTGCATCCTGCGGTGTTGCATCTGATTGCCAACACGATTCAGCAATGTAGGTTGCAAAACAAAGATGTGAGCGTGTGTGGCGAAATGGCAGGCGATGTAAGTCTTACTCGGCTTTTGCTGGGCATGGGGTTGCGTAGTTTTTCAATGCACCCCGCACAAATATTGACGGTAAAACAACAGATTTTGCGCACTGATACGAGCAAGTTACCAGAGTGGGTTCAGCAAGTACTCACCTCTGAAAATCCGGCAGAATTCGTGTAAAAAGTCACGTTTCAGTTGTGTAAATACTTACGTTTGTTTACTTGGATTTCAAAAAAGATTACAAAAGTTCTCATTATTGGTATCAATCTAGATAAGTTTCAGGTAATATTCACCTCATTGATGTCCAATAAGGCGCTATATGAGAATACTATTTATTGAAGATGATGTGGCAATTGCCAACGACATGCTTACCTTCCTAACAGGTAAGGGCTTCACTGTTGCGCACGCGCTGAATATGCAAACCGCTAAAGAGTTGTTACCCACAACCAATTGGGGTGCCGTGTTACTTGACTGGTCTTTGCCTGATGGCGAAGGCATTGATTTGCTGCCGATTATTCGCAAGCAAGCCGATCAAGCGTCTATCATCATGATCACATCCAAAGGTCAAATTGCTGATCGCATCAAAGGCTTGGATGCTGGCGCTGACGATTACATGGTCAAGCCTTGCGATCCGAATGAGCTGCTTGCTCGTTTGCGTGCGATTGAGCGCAGACGCAGTGGTGCGGCCAGTGCGATTCTTGACTGTGGCGCTTTGCAAATTGACTTGGGTCGCAACACCGTTACAGCCAATGGCGTTCCGGCCAATTTGACTGGCAAAGAATGGGCTATCTTGCGTGTCTTGGCATCACGTCCAGACCGCTTGCACTCCAAAGAAGTGCTCACCAGCGCAATCTACACGTTTGATGATGATATTGGCAGCAACACGCTGGAAGTGTTCATCAGCCACCTGCGCCGTAAATTGGGTCGCGACACGATTCAGACCTACCGCGGCCAAGGCTACCGCTTGTCGGGCTATATTGGCTAACAACCTAGCTGTGTAGGTTAATCGTATAGATCAAGTCAAGGCTTGGTCAGTTGACGGTTTTTGCCACAGGTTGATACCGCCATCGGTGGCGTGCTGGTCAATCGCTGCAAGTTCTACTGCTGAAAAAGACAATTGCTTCAGTGCACCTACCAGCTCAACAATTTGCTTAGAGCTGCTGGCACCAATCAAAGCAGAAGTCATGCGTTTGTCACGCAGCACCCAAGCAACCGCCATTTGAGCCAAGCTCTGCCCGCGCGCCAAAGCCATCTCGTTCAAAGCACGTACGTGCGTCAAATTTTGAGAGCTCAAATGCTCGCTCTTGAATGAGCCACCACCCGGTTTGTTGATGCGTGCATCCGCTGGAATACCATTCAAATATTTGTTGGTCAGCAAACCCTGCGCCAGTGCGCTAAACGCGATGCAGCCCATGCCGTTGTCTTCCAGCGCACCCAGCAAATCGGTTTCAATCCAGCGGTTCAACATGCTGTAAGACGGTTGGTGAATCAAGCAAGGCACTTTTAAATCGCGCAATATGGCAGCCGCTTCACGTGTTTTGGTAGCTGAGTAGCTAGAAATTCCCACGTAAAGCGCTTTTCCTTGCTGTACTGCCGTTGCCAGCGCGCCCATCGTTTCTTCGAGCGGCGTGTCGGGGTCAAAGCGGTGCGAATAAAAAATATCCACGTAATCCAAACCCATGCGCTTCAGGCTTTGGTCCAAGCTCGCCAGCACATACTTGCGTGAACCGCCCCCCTGGCCGTACGGCCCCGGCCACATGTCGTATCCCGCTTTGCTGGAGATGATCAATTCGTCGCGATACGGCTTGAAATCACGCCGCATGTGCTCACCAAAATTGGTCTCGGCACTGCCATAAGGTGGGCCATAGTTGTTGGCCAAATCAAAGTGTGTGATGCCTAAGTCAAATGCCGTACGCAACATGTCACGCTGCGTGTCCATAGGCGTGCTGTCGCCAAAGTTGTGCCACAAACCGAGCGTGATCGACGGCAGCTTCAACCCGCTGCGCCCCACATTGCGGTAGGGCATGCTGTCATAGCGGGTGGCAGTGGCTTGGTACATATTGAATTTGATTTTTTAGTGATGAGATTTAATGAGCAGCAATTTGCTGCAATGCTTTTTCTGCCTGCGCGTCAGCGTGATATGACGACCTTACCATGGCACCCACTGCCGCATGCGTAAAACCCATGTCATAGGCTTTGGCCTCAAACATCTTAAAGGTGTCCGGGTGGACGTAGCGTTTCACCGTCAAATGCGACATGGAGGGCGCTAAATACTGGCCGATGGTAAGCATGTCGATGTTGTGGTCGCGCATGTCCTGCATCACTTGCAGCACTTCTTCGTCAGTTTCGCCCAAACCCACCATGATGCCGCTCTTGGTCGGTACGTTCGGGTGCAATTCTTTGAATTTTTTCAGCAAATTCAGGCTGAACTGGTAGTCTGAACCCGGGCGCGCTTCTTTGTACAGGCGCGGCGCGGTTTCCAGGTTGTGGTTCATCACATCCGGCGGTGCTAATTTCAAAATCTCTAGCGCGCGGTCGTCGCGACCCCGGAAGTCGGGCACCAGCACCTCGATTTGGGTGGTTGGGGACAGTTCACGGATGTTTTTGATGCAATCGACAAAATGCTGCGCCCCGCCGTCGCGCAGGTCGTCACGGTCAACGCTGGTAATCACCACGTATTTCAACTTCAGCGCTGCAATGGTTTTGGCCAGGTTGATGGGTTCGTTCACATCCAGCGGGTCGGGCCGACCGTGGCCGACATCGCAAAACGGGCAGCGACGGGTGCATTTGTCGCCCATGATCATGAAAGTCGCCGTGCCTTTGCCAAAACACTCGCCGATGTTCGGGCAACTGGCTTCTTCACACACCGTCACCAGTTTGTTGGCACGCAAAATGTCTTTGATTTCGTAAAAGCGGGTCGAAGGTGAACCCGCTTTGACGCGGATCCAGTCCGGCTTCTTCAGCACCTCGCCCTGCACCACCTTGACGGGAATGCGCGACAGCTTGGCTCCGGCTTTTTGTTTGGCCAAGGGGTTGTAATCGGCTTGCGACTGGGCTTCGCGCACGGTGGGGTTGGTTGTCTCTAAGGTGCTCATAATCATTCCGGTAAGTAAAACATGGTCTGTTTCAGGTCAGGGTGCTAGATAAGTTACGAGTTTTTGACTCAGTATGCCAGCCGCCTCGTCCCAAGTGCAAGATACCCCTATTGTAGAAAGGTCTACGGTCTGCAACCCGGAATAACCACACGGGTTGATGCGGGAAAAGGGTTCTAAATCCATGGAAACGTTCAAGGCCACCCCGTGGTAGGTGCAATGGCGGCTGACTTTGATGCCCAAAGCGGCGATTTTGCCTAGGCCGATAAAGTTGATGGGGGCTGGTTTTTCATCATGCGGGATGCTCGAGTCGCCATCAACCCGTTTTTGTGGTCGCTGATCCAGCAAGGCATGCGAACTCGGGTCATCCAGCCGCACATAAATTCCGGGCGCACCCGCCACACGGTGTCCCGTGACATTGAAATGCGCCAGCGTGCGAATCACGGCTTCTTCGATGCGATAGACGTATTCTTTGACAAAATAGCCCGCAGCTTTCAAATCTACCATCGGATACACCACCACCTGCCCAGGTCCGTGGTAGGTCACCTGCCCGCCCCGGTTCGATTGCACAATTGGGATGCTGCCAGCGTTCAAAATATGCTCAACCTTACCGGCTAGACCCTGTGTAAAGACGGGATTATGCTCACAAATCCATAGCGCATCAGGCAATAAATACGCCGGCTGAGTGCCATTTTCAAGGGTATTTTCTGAGCTTTTCTCAGCATGCCGCTGCTCTGTGTAGAGCTGCATCGCTTCATAAGTCGGTAGGTAGTCTACGCGGCCTAAATACTGAATTTTCATGCAGTTAATTTCAAAAACTAGAGCACCATCTTCACCATCGGGTGCGTCGACAGCGTGCGGTACAGCTCGTCCAGCTGCTCGCGGCTGGTGGCGTTGATGGTGATGGTAATGCCCAGGTAGTTGCCGCCCTTGCTTTCACGTAATTCAAGTGTTTTGGCGTCAAACGTCGGGTCAAACGCGTGGGCAACAGCGGTGATGGCGTGGACAAAGCCGTCCGCTTTGGACCCCATGACCTTGATCGGGAAGGCGCAGGGGTAAACGATGAGGGATTCTTCAACCACCGGGGTGGTGGTGGCAGCTGTGACAACAGGTTTTTCAGGATTCATGTTGCAATTATCGCGCTGCAAGACTCATAGAAGCGGTGCGCTTCTCAAATTGCCTTGATTCGCCAATGGCTAAAACGCCAAAATCAGTGTCTTTCACGCCTAAAGCTTGCCGTGCAAGAGCCAATTCGCGCGGCGGTTGGTCCAGCGGCTCGTCGGTGAGCGAAAACGTGCCCCAATGCACGCCAATGCTGCGTTTAGCGCCCACATCTTGGTGTATGCGCACCGATTCCATGGGGTTGACGTGCTGCTGCGACATGAACCAGCGCGGCTCATACGCGCCTACGGGCACCAAGGCGAGGTCAAATCCGCCACCCAATGCCTCGATTTGGCGCAGTGCAAAGTGCTTGGCTGTGTCGGTAAAATCGCGGCTGTAACCGGTGTCGCCGGCGTAATACCAGTGAAAATCAGTGCCCAATACGGCCCAGCCACCCCACAAAGTGGCGCTCCGGTCGTTCACGCTGCGGGCGGACCAATGTTGTACGGGTGTTAAATAAAACTCAACCCCTTTGAGGGCATGGTGCTCCCACCAGTCCAGCTCGACCACGCTGTCAATACCGATGCCGTTAAACCACGCTTTTAAGCCCAAAGGTACGATAAAAAGTGTCGTTTTACCAGCTGATTTGGCTTTTTCGTCCAATTGCGCCACGCTGATGCGGTCAAGGTGGTCGTAGTGGTTGTGTGAAATCAGCACAGCGTCAATATCTGGCAAATCAGCCATCGCCACACCGGGCGGCTGGGCGCGCTTGGGGCCGAAAATTTGAACGGGCGAGGCGCGCTCAGAAAAAATGGGGTCAACCAACACGTTCAAGCCGTTCGCCTGCACCAAAGCGGTGGCGTGGCCTATCCAGGTGACGGTGGGTGAAGCGGGAGCTTTGAGTAAGGCAAGATCGGCTTGAACGCTGGGCGTGGGGATGTTGGGTGTTTTGTCTATGCCCCAAGATTCCCACTGCCAACGGATGAAGTCGCCAAACGATTTGTTGACCGCTTGCGCGTAGTTGTTTTTGAAGCCAGTGGGCGTGTGGTGCGCTTTGGCGACGCTGTCATTTTGCGCATTTGAGTTGCTAAAAAAGACCAAAATTGCTATACTTATAATAGCTGTATAGGCATATTTTACGCCGGCTAGATGCCAATTTCTCATGTAAAAATAGGGTTCTTAGAAGTAACAGGTAAATTTAGTGCAAAAAAAGCACAGCAGCAATGGCCAACCAGCCGAGAATAAAGTTGGTTTTTACAATTGCTTGGATTTGACCTATGCGTCGCCCCGCTTCAGGCCAGTCAGACGCCGCAACAGCTTGTTTTAAACGCTTGAATGGCCCAAAATAAACGTGGCCAAACAGCGCAAACATCAGTAAACCAATCCCCAGCATCACATGCCAGCCAAGTGGTGCGGCTTTCATGCCCACCGCCATCAGCATGCCAGCTCCAGTGACGAGCAAGGCCGCAATGCTGAGCCAAACGAGCGGGAAAAAGCGACCCATCACACCTGCCATCAAAGGCAAACGTTGCGGCGGCTGCAACTGAGACGTCACCACGGGGCGCAATATCCACAGCATGAAGGTCATGCCGCCAATCCACGTGATGGCGCCTGCGAGGTGGAGGAATTTGGAGAGGATGTAAATCATGTGAGGCTTTCAAAAATGAGCTTGTATTTTGCACGCAGCAAAAGGTATTTGCGCTAATTCGCAGCAATTCCCCCAAGTGGTGGCTTGTTTATGGTGCAAATTTGGCGCAAGGGTCTAGACAAGAGCGCGGGTTTATACGTATAATGAGCGGCTGTGCTGAGTTACATATGTTGACAACTACTCTGTTATCTAAATATCTAGCGAAGCAAAAGACTGCGCAGGACGCTGAGCGAGCAAAATTATTGAATGCATCTGTGAAAACAAATGCGTTTGACGATGTAGATGCCAGGTCAGAAATTGAGCCGGAACGTTTAACGGCTAGTCAGGCGCAGGAGCTTCGCGTAAGGCTAAGTAAGTCTGGTTCGGTATTATCACCGTGGCAAATCATTGTGGGCCAGTTGTTGGCTGGTGCGGTGTTTGCGGTGATAGGGTGGTTAATCACTGGCAAGTCCAGTGTGGCGGTCTCAATAGCTTACGGCGCTTTGGCTGTGGTTATTCCGGCGGCGGTGTTTGCAAGAGGGCTGATGAGTCAGTTTTCGAGTTTGAACGCGCTGACAGCTGGGTTTGGGTTTTTTGTGTGGGAAATGATCAAGATTGTGGCGACTGTGGTGTTGATAGCCATAGCGCCTAAGTTGGTGGCAGATTTGGACTGGTTGGCGATGCTAATCGGCTTGATTGTCACCATGAAGGTGGTTTTTGTGTTGTTGTGGTTGTTGCCTAAAATAAACGGTAAAGCTGCAGCGGCTAAGTAAATTTAATGTCAAAGCACAATTTTTAAAAGAACAATTTAAAGATATAAAAATGTCCGAAGTAGCAACATCAGCAGCAAACGAAGCAGTACACGCAGCGCCAACGGCCAGTGAATATATTGTTCACCACCTGACGCATTGGCAAAACAAGAAGCAAGTTGACATCGTTGACTTCTCTGTTTTCAACTACGACTCCATCTTTTTTATGACCCTGTTGGGCGTTATTGGCAGCTTTTTCTTGTGGAAAGCCGCACGCAAGGCAACTTCAGGTGCGCCAGGGCGCTTCCAGGCAGCTGTCGAAATCTTGTATGAAATGGTTGATAACCAAGCCAAATCTATCGTCCACAACGCGCAAAGTCGCAAATTGGTTGCGCCTTTGGCTTTGACGGTGTTTGTTTGGATTTTCTTGCTCAACGCGATGGATTTGTTGCCACTCGACTTGTTGCCAGAAATCTGGAAAAAAATCTACGGCGCTGCTGGGCATGACCCAGAGCACGCATACTTGCGTGTTGTGCCTACGGCTGACTTGTCTGTCACCATGGGTTTGTCGGTATCGGTCTTGCTGATCTGCTTGTTTTACAACATGAAGATCAAGGGCATGGGCGGCTGGGCGCATGAGCTCATCAGCGCGCCATTTGGTACGGTTAAGATGACAAAAAATCCGCTCTCATGGTTGGGATTCATTGCTTTGGCTGTGGTCAACGTGGCTGAGCAGTTGATTTCGTTCACGGCAAAAACCGTGTCACACGGCATGCGATTGTTTGGAAATATGTATGCGGGCGAGTTGGTGTTTATGCTGATCGCTCTGCTTGGCGGTTCATGGGTGGCGTTTGAGGCGGGAAGTCTGGCGCTGTTCAGTATGCAAATTGTGACGGGTTGGGCGTGGGCTGTGTTTCACATCATCATCATTGCGCTGCAAGCGTTTGTGTTCATGATGTTGACACTGGTCTACATCGGTCAATCGCACGATGCGCATTAAATTACGATGAGTAATTTGTTGGGTTTGTAGATTTGGTTTTTTCGTTAGTTTTGTTTTTGTTTTTTTGTTTTTTTATCTAGGAGTCATCATGGAAGTCATTAGTTTTGCTGCTCTCGCTGCTGGTTTGATCATTGGTTTGGGCGCTTTGGGTGCTTGTATCGGTATCGGTATCATGGGTAGCAAGTACCTTGAATCAGCTGCTCGTCAGCCTGAGTTGATGGGTGAATTGCAAACAAAGATGTTCGTGTTGGCTGGTTTGATCGACGCTGCGTTCATTATCGGAACTGGTATCGCTTTGTGGTTCGCTACAGCTAACCCGTTCCTCGCGCAAATCGCACGTTTGGTTAAGTAAATGAACAACTTGTTAGGCAATCTGCTTAACAACTTGTTTGTTTATCAATCTTCAATTGAAGGAAACGTCCAGTGAGCATTAATGGAACACTAATTGCGGCGATGATCGTTTTCGCATTGTTGGTGCTGTTCACGATGAAATTCGTGTGGCCACCGATTGCGACCGCTTTGGACGAACGCGCTGCAAAAATTGCTGACGGCCTCGCTGCTGCCGACAAAGCCAAGTCTGAACTCAACAACGCCAACAAGCGCGTTGAAGACGAATTGGCCAAGTCTCGCACAGAAACCGCAACACGTTTGGCAGATGCCGAGCGTCGCGGTCAAGCGATTGTCGAAGAGGCCAAAGTCAAAGCAACTGATGAAGGCAACAAAATCATTGCTGCCGCCAAAGTTGAAGCCGAACAACAAACCGTGAAAGCCCGTGAAACCCTGCGTGAGCAAGTGGCTGCATTGGCTGTTAAGGGTGCTGAGCAAATTCTTCGTAAAGAAGTCAATGCTGGCGTCCACGCGGATTTGTTAGGTCGATTAAAGACCGAGCTTTGAGACTGAACTTTTAACCGAACTACACGAGCACTTTATGGCTGAATTAGCAACCATCGCCCGTCCCTACGCGGAGGCGCTTTTCAAAGCAACTTCTCAGGATTTGAACGGCGCTGCCGTTTGGGTGGACGCCCTGTCTGCCGTTGCGCAAAATGCGCAGCTGCAGCAATTTGCCGACAGTCCCAAAGCAAGCACAGATCAAGTTTTTGATCTGATTGCAGGTGTGGCCCAGGTGGATTTGCCAGACGCAGCGAAAAATTTCCTGCGCACTGTCATTGAAAACGGCCGTTTGAGTGCTTTGCCTGAAATGGCAACACAGTTTCGCGCTTTGAAAAATGCGCAAAGCGGCTCGTCTGATGCTGTCGTGCACAGTGCATTTCCAATCGACGGTGCTGCTTTGGCTGAATTGGCTGTCACTTTGGAAAAGCAATTCAAGCGCAAACTCAACTTATC
>JANPIC010000116.1:0-3279 GCA_031424795.1 Polaromonas sp.
CAAACGCTGCAAGTTTTGGTCATTCGCTGGAACGACGATGTGCTCAATCTGCCGCGCAACATCTGCACTTTCAAAGGCCTGCGCCCAAGTGACCAGCGTGCAAGCTGTTAACGTTTTTGAAGACGCTAATTCAATGGTTAAACGAAATACGGGTTGCATGGGGTGCTCAACCACCACCTTTTGATTCGGCACAATCTCGCCAAACACATTCTCATTCGGGTAATTCGCCCCGTCCGGCCCATGCATCACCAGCGACCAACGCCCACCGGTTTTGAACTCGCAAACGCTAACCGTGTTCGTAAACCCCGCTGGCCCCCACCAGCGCGCTAGGCGCTCAGGGGTGCTGATGGCGGCGAAGATTTGCTCGGGGGTTGCGGGGATGTCTAGGGAATGGTTGAATGTGGTCATAAAAGTCGTCATTTCAGGCTAAATACTTCTTTTTTCCAATCTATGCTTCTACTTCAAGGCTGTTACTTTAATCTTTCCAGCTTACCTCTGCGTTTAACAATGTTTTTATAGTCCCACTGAATATCCTGCGCCTTGCCCAGCCAGCGCGCCAAACTTGGTAAATCGACCTGCTCAACCGCTGTATACCGCGCCTCCGCCGCCTTAAAACTGCCTTCGTTCCTCAGACCAGGCTCTTCAAAAGTCTGCCCACTCCAAAACAGCAGCCGAACACCGCCTTTCAGCTTGCTGTAGCCAACCACAGGATTCCCGTCTAAAAACCAAACGGGGTGAGCGTGCCAGATTTTGTTTTCAGCTTCGGGGAGGTGTTTATTGATTTCCTGCGCTAATAGGTTGCAGATGTCCTTGTCTACTGGGGCTTGGGCGTTGTTGTAGGTTTCTATGTCAGGGTTCATGGAAACTCCCACTTCTTCTTAGCCCCCAGTACCGCATCTGGATACGCCGCCTTGCCTCGGCTGCCGTTGTAGCGACCTAGGCCTAGGAAGAGGTCGCCGTTTTCGCGGTCTAGGTAGTGGCGCAGGATGACGCAGCCAAAGCGGATGTTGGTTTGCATATTGAAAAGATGGCTTGTGTTGTGCTTACCATCATCTTCAGCCAATACACGAAGCCAAAATGGCATGATTTGCATGTAGCCACGCGCCCCCACCCAGCTGATGGCGTATTTGCGGAAGTTGCTTTCTACTTGGATCAAACCCAGCACCAAAGCCGTGTCCAGCCCCGCGCGTTTGCTTTCGTACCAGACGGTTTGCAGGAACTCTTTGCGGGTTTGAAAGTCGCGTTTTTTGGGCTGCAAACGGTCGCTCATCTCACCCAACCAACGCAGGTATTTGAGATAAGACTCCGTGTCTTTGAATTCAGGAATCGGTGGCGCTGAACTATGAACAGCAGCACGCAAAGCGATGCGAACCGAGTCCATCATCGGTTCTTCAATCTGTGCGCCAGCTTGAGACTGCTCTGAAAATAATAGCAGTGTAGGCAATAAATACGCCGGCTGAAGTGCTTTTAGCAGTAGTTTTCGGCGATTCATTTTAAGTTGATTCTCGTCATAAGTACCGTCATTCCCGCGAAGGCGGGAATGTTGTTCAATCTCACACCTTCAGCTTAGACATGACGTGTTGCAACACCTCACCCACAGCCACCTTGGTGGCTTCGGCATCGCGGCGGTGCTGGTATTCGACTTGACCGTCTTTGAGGCTCTTGTCGCCGATGGTGATGCGGTGCGGCACGCCGATCAACTCCCACTCGGCAAACATGATGCCAGGGCGCTCGCCACGGTCGTCCAAAATAACGTCGACGCCTGCAGCCAGCAGCTCGGCATAGAGCTTTTCGCCAGCGGCTTTGACATCAGGGCTGCGGTCTGGGCCAACCATGCATATGACGACGGTGAAAGGCGCAATCGCGTCTGGCCAGATGATGCCTTTGGCGTCGTGGTTTTGCTCAATCGCGGCGGCTGGCAGGCGGGTGATGCCGATGCCGTAGCAGCCCATTTCCAAGAATTGCGGTTTGCCGTTGTTGTCCAAAAACGTGGCGTTCATGGCTTTGCTGTATTTGGTGCCTAAGTAGAAGACGTGGCCAATTTCGATGCCGCGTTCAATCGCCAGCACGCCTTTGCCATCGGGCGAAGCGTCGCCGGCGACGACGTTGCGCAAGTCAGCGATGATTTCAGGTGCGGGCAAATCACGACCCCAGTTCACGCCTGTCATGTGGAAGTCTGGCTCGTTTGCACCGCAAATCCAGTCCGTCATGACGGCCACTTCGCGGTCAACAACCAGTTTGACGGGCAACTTCATGTTGATAGGGCCCAAATAGCCGGGTTGGCAGCCAAAATGCGCCTCGATTTCGGGCACGGTGGCAAAGCGGAAATTGGTCAAACCGGCCAGTTTGCCGACTTTGACTTCGTTCATGTCGTGGTCGCCACGCAGCAGCAAGAGCCAGACCTGGGTTTTGACGACCTCATCTTTGTCGTTTTTAGTGTCTGTTGCCAAAACGAGTGATTTGACGGTTTGCTGCAACGGTAAACCCAAAAATTCTGCCACGTCGGCACAGGTGGATTTACCCGGTGTTGCCGTTTTGGTCATGGTTTGGATGCCAGCTTTGCCAGAGGCAGCAGGTGCAGCCGCTTCGGCTTTTTCCATGTTGGCGGCGTAGTCGCTGCCTGTGCTGTAGACGATGGCGTCTTCACCGGTGGCGGCGATGACTTGGAACTCTTCGCTCAAATCGCCACCAATCGCGCCGCTGTCGGCCGCCACAGCGCGGTAGGTCAGGCCAAAACGGTCAAAAATCTTGCGGTAGGCCGCTGCCATGACTTGGTAGCTGGCTTTGGCGCTGTCCATGTCGCGGTCAAAGCTGTAGGCGTCTTTCATGGTGAACTCGCGGCCGCGCATCAGGCCAAAGCGAGGGCGGCGCTCGTCGCGGAATTTGGTTTGGATTTGGTAGAAATTTTTGGGTAATTGTTTGTAACTTTTGATCTCTTGGCGCGCCAAATCGGTGACAACTTCTTCGCTGGTCGGCTGGACAACAAAATCGCGGTCGTGGCGGTCTTTGATGCGCAGCAACTCATCGCCCATTTTTTCGAAACGGCCTGTCTCTTGCCAATATTCGGCGGGTTGAATCACCGGCATGGAGACTTCTACAGCGCCGGCGCGGTTCATTTCCTCTCGCACAATGGCTTCGACCTTGCGGATCACGCGCAGCCCCATAGGCATGTAGGTGTAGATGCCAGCACCCAGTTTTTTGATCATGCCGGCGCGCATCATCAGCTGGTGGCTGGCGATTTCAGCGTCGGCTGGGGCTTCTTTGAAGGTGGAGATGAAG
>JANPIC010000117.1:0-10154 GCA_031424795.1 Polaromonas sp.
CTTCTGTGAAGATATTTGGCATGAATTTGACATTATAGCGGCATGCCGTCTTAGGGGTAAGCCCAATGAAGGACAATCTAGGGTTATTCCCTTGCTTTTTAGATGGAACGATATTTACCCATGGCTTTGATTACCCTCCTAGACGCACAACTCGCTTTTGGCCACGTTGCGCTGCTCGACCACACAGATTTCGCGCTGGAGACCGGCGAGCGCGTCGGCATCATCGGCCGCAACGGGGCGGGCAAGTCGTCCATGCTCAAAATCCTCGCCGGCTTTGAAAAAGTGGACGACGGCACCCTGCAACTGCAAAACAACCTGCGCATGGCTTACGTGTCGCAGGAGCCTGATTTAGACCAAAATGCTACAATTTTTGCAGCGGTACAGGCAGGTATTGCGCCGGTTATCGCCTTGATGGACGAATATATGACGGGTTCGGGCGATTTGGACGCTTTGCAAAGCCAAATCGAGGCCGTGGACGGCTGGAACTGGGAGCAGCGTGTCACGGAAACCCTGCAGCGCCTGCACCTGGATGGCGACGCCATCATTGGCACGCTATCGGGCGGTAACAAAAAACGCGTCGCCTTGGCGCAGGGCTTGGTGTCGCAGCCCGATGTGCTGCTGTTAGACGAGCCGACCAACCACTTGGATTTGGACTCCATCGAGTGGCTGGAAGACCTGCTGATCGCCTTCAAAGGCAGCGTCATCACCATCACCCATGACCGCAGCTTTTTGAACCGCGTGGCGACCCGCATTGTCGACCTGGACCGTGGCAAGCTGTTGTCCTACCCCGGCAACTTTGAGCAGTATTTGCTGCAAAAAGAAGAACAATTGGCCCAAGAAGCCGTCATCAACGCCCGCGCCGACAAGCTCTTGGCGCAAGAAGAGGTGTGGATCCGCAAAGGCGTCGAAGCCCGCCGCACCCGCGCCACGGCCCGGATCACCCGCTTGGGTGAGCTGCGCAGCACCCGAGAAGCACGCCGTGACGTGGTCGGCAGCGTCAAAATGGACGTCGCCTCGGCGCAGAGCAGCGGCAAAATCGTCGCCGAGCTGGAGAATGTGAGCAAATCATTTGACACCTTGGACGCGGATGGCAAGGTTGTCAGCACCAAAGTCATCGTCAAAAACTTCACAGGTACGATTCTGCGCGGCGACAAAATTGGGCTGCTGGGCCCGAATGGCGCAGGTAAAACCACGCTGTTGAAGCTGATTTTGGGTGAATTGGCAGCCGACAGCGGCAAAATCAAACAAGGCACCAAGCTGGACGTGGCGTATTTTGACCAGATGCGTAACAATTTGGATTTGGACGCCACGCTGGAAGACTTCATCAGCCCCGGCAGCGAGTGGATTGAGATTGGCAACCAGCGCAAACACGTCAAAAGCTACCTGAGCGACTTTTTGTTCAGCCCCGAGCGCGCCCGTTCCCCCGTGCGCAGCTTGAGCGGCGGCGAACGCAACCGTCTACTGCTGGCCCGACTCTACGCCCGCCCCGCCAACGTGCTGGTGCTGGACGAGCCGACCAACGACTTGGACATTGACACATTAGAATTGCTGGAAGATTTGCTACAAAACTTCGAAGGCACTGTGTTTTTAGTCAGCCATGACCGCACGTTTTTAGACAACGTTGTGACCAGCACCATCGCTTACGAGGGCGACGGCCAGTGGCGCGAGTACGAAGGCGGTGTGCAGGATTGGCTGGTGCAAAGCAAGCGCGCCAAAGAGATTGCGGCTAAAAATGCCACTTTAGATGCCAAAAAAGCACTCAAGCCGGCGAATTTATTGCCTAAGCAGCTATCAAATAATGAGCATTCAGAGCAAATCAACGTCTTCAATGCACCTGCGACTGGCACAAATTCATCGACTGGCGCACTGAAAAACCTCACCAAAGCACGCAAACTGAGCTTCAAAGAACAGCGCGATTTGGACGAATTGCCGAAGAAAATTGAAGTTTTAGAGGCTGAACAAGCGCAAGTACGCGCAAAACTGGCCGATGGCAGCATTTACAGCAGCGACCCTGCACTGGCTTTGCAGCTTACGCAGCGCGACGCGGAGTTAGACGAGCTGCTGCTAGCCGCCATGGAACGCTGGGAGTCGCTGAGCTGATGGCATCCAACGGTTCGCCTGCTGAATTGGCGCTGTCACACCCCAAATACCGCCCCGATATTGACGGGCTACGCGCCGTTGCGGTGCTCAGCGTGGTCATTTTTCACGCCTTTCCAAACGCGTTGAAGTCTGGTTTCATGGGGGTGGACATCTTTTTTGTCATCTCCGGCTACCTCATCAGCAGCATAATTTTTGAGAATATTGACCGTGGCAGCTTCAGTTTCGGTCAATTTTACGGTCGCCGCATCAAGCGCATCTTCCCTGCGCTCACGCTGGTTTTACTCAGTTGTTTTATTTTTGGCTGGTTTGGGTTGTTGGGTGATGAGTTTAAGCAATTGGGCAAGCACATGGCGGCGGGTGCGGGCTTTGTGTCTAACTTCTTCCTCTGGCAAGAGTCGGGTTACTTCAACAACGCGGCAGAAACCAAGCCGTTGTTGCACCTGTGGTCACTGGCGATTGAGGAGCAGTTTTACATCGTCTGGCCGCTCATTGTGTGGCTGACGTGGAAGCGTAAGTGGTTGTTTTTAAGCGTTTTTATCAGCTTAGGCGTGGCGTCATTCGCCTACAACGTGTATCTTGTTCGCCTAGACCCTACGGCCACGTTTTTCTCACCTGCGACGCGCATTTGGGAACTGCTTGCCGGTGTTTTGCTGGCTTATATGAAGGTGCGACCAACTACTTGGCAACCTTCGCAGCGGCAGTTGCAGGTGGCGTCCACCTTGGGCGTGGCGCTGCTCGCTTTTGGTCTGTACCGCATCGACAAAGGCCGCCCCTACCCAGGTACGTGGGCACTTTTGCCGATTTTGGGCTCGTTTTGCCTGATTTTTGCGGGCCCTACGGCATGGTTTAACCGTTTTGTGCTGTCTAACCGGCTGCTGGTCTGGGTCGGGCTCATCAGCTTCCCGCTGTATTTGTGGCATTGGCCGATGTTGTCGTTCATGCGGATTATCGAAAGCGAAGCCCCTGCACCTTATTTTCGCAATTTAGCCGTCATCGCAAGCGTGGTGCTGGCATGGATGACTTATTATTTTGTTGAAAAACCGATTCGCTCTGGCGGGAAAAATAACCTCAAAATCGTGGTTTTAGCGAGTTCGGTCGCTTTGCTAGGTGCGGCGGGGTTGGTTATTTATCAAAACAACGGTGTTCAAAGCAGACAAGCGGCCAAAATTGATGGCGTCAATACTTGGGACAATTTGACGTTTGCAACGCCATGCAGCTTCATCACCCATGGACCAAACCTTGACGATTGGTGCAATATCGGCAACGCCCCCGATAAACCGCCCACAACGCTACTGATTGGTGACAGCGTGGGCAACAACTTCGCACCTATGTTGCAAAGTTATTCGGAACAGGCTGGAGATTCGGCTTTTGTATTCAGACAGTATGGTCGCGGTTTATGCCACGGCTTCCCAGAAGTCGCTTACGAAAATTGCCAAGAACTGGTCAATGCAACGCGCGCCTATATCGAAAAAACGCCCAGTGTAGACACCATTATTTTGGCAGCCAACTGGCCTTTGTATTTCAACGGGTTTGACCGCGTAGGCTCTACGCCAGTCAGCAGCCAGCAATTCAAAACCGCTTTTGAGAAAAATGTGGCTTACTACCAAGGCTTGGGCAAGCGTGTCATCGTTTTCTTAGCCCCACCCGTAGGCGCAAACCCGCGCGCTTGTTTGACACGGCCTATTCGACTTTCTGATAAATCCAGCTGCAACCTCACCTTGGCGGAAGCTTTGCGCAACGATGGCATCTACCGCGCTTACTTTGCAGCGTCTCTTAAAAACATCAAAGTAGATACTTTTGACCCGTTCAAGTACCTGTGCGACGAAACCAGCTGTAAAGTGACAGACGGCACACGGATTTATTATGTTGACCACGAACATTTCAGCATCTTTGGTGGTCGATTTTTAGCCAGCGCAGCAAAAGACGATTTACAAAAACTGCTAGGCAAACCAACAAAATAGAATAAAGCCCATGAAACTTCCTCGCCTTAACTATAAAAACCTCAGCCCTATGCAAACAGTGGAAGCGTTGTACCCGCTGCTGCTCAATCGCAAGATTGACCCTGCAGGCCGAGCAACATGGGCAGATGTGGTTGAAAAAGGTGAGTATTCGCGCTACAAACAACTGCAACTCATTTCAAAATCAGAAGAGTTTTTGGTCACGTTTGACAACATCCATCGACCTGAGCGCTTACGTCGAACATTATCAATGCTGAGTTTGCTAAAAATGGAGCAGGCAACGCCCACGCAGCAAAGCGAGTTGATTTATCGCTTCATTTTGAATCGTGACATCGATGATTTAGGCGCACAAAGCTGTCAAAAACAGATTGCCAAAGGCATATTTTCCCCTTGGGTTTTGATAGCGCGACTGATGATGTCTGCCGAGTTCAAAAAACCATATTTCCGACGCACACCTTTGCAACAATTGCACCGTGCACGCATGATTTGGGTACAACAATTGCCTTCAGCTAAAACCATTTTGGATATTGGCGGCAGCAGCCCCAACGTGCCTGAAGGCGCATTGATTGAAATGGGTTATCCGCATCGCCCTGAAAAACTCATCATTTTTGATAAGCCACCCCACGAACAATACTGGGGTACGCCCAATTACTCGCAAGCCAACACCCTTACCCGGCCATGGGGGCGGGTGCAATACATACATGGCTACGCGGAAGATATTTTGAGCAACGACGAACTGCGAGATCAAAAATTCGACATGATTTACATGGGTCAAGTGGTCGAGCACATATTTGAAGACAAATTACCCAGTGTCTTGCTGTGGATCAAAACCCACCTGGCATCAGGAGGGAAATTTTGCTTTGACACACCAAACCGTTTGATAACACGCTTCGAAACCGGCGAGGGCCGCTATATCGACCCCGACCACAAACGAGAATACACGCCGCAAGAGTTTGCAGTGTTGCTGACAGCTGCAGGTTTCACTATTAAACAACAATGGGGCATTTTAGACATGCCCCATGTTGTTGAGAGTCAAAGTTATGGCATCAAAGACTTTTACAGCGGCGAACCTTTAGTAAACGCCCCTGACAATGGCTATTGCTTTGCCATGGCATGTGAATATGAATATGATTTTGCGATGGTTTTTAACAACATTTCTAACGTCATCTCCCTAGTTTCTAGCGTAGTTTAGCGTTGTTACGAATTAATACGTTATTCTCAATATAATTCATGCAAAATCACGTTAAGTCAGATGGCTGACACTTTAACAATTCACGTTAAGTGATTGTTACAAAAGAATAAAAATGCTGAAATCGGGACTTCAATCCATTCTTAAGGAATCAACATCATGGCATGGCTAAATACATTACATTCAAAAATCGAGGGCAAACGTGCCTTCATGCTCTCAGCAGCTTTACTGGCTGCTTTGGTTGCTAGCGGCTGCAACGTTGGCAAGACGGACACGGTGACGCCCACAACAACTAGCGGCACGAAAGCAACGACAACCACGACGAAGGCTGGTTGCATGGGCTCCTATATTGGCAACTATGGCCCGCCAGATCATGACGAGCGCATCCGCTTGCGCAACTTGTCTCTGACTGGCCGCGGCGTTGCGGTCACAGGTAATGATGATATTGACAACGCCAATGCTGGCGGCGGTGCGCCAGACGGTGGTATTTGGATGGGTGGTAGCTATGCCTTTGAAACCGATGGCAACTGCAACGTTATCGCGGGCACAACCATGATTTTCTATGCGTATGAATACGGCATCAGTGGCACCGTGAACAGAGATGGCTCGTTTAACCTCATTTGGTCAGGTCAAGGCTCTCAAGGCGATATGAGAGGTCAAGTTGACGCTAACAACAATATCTCTGGTCAGTTTTTCCACCCTGCCCCTGACAATTTTGTGTACGGTGTGATCAGCGGTACGTTTACACCTAATGGTAAAATTTGATTTCATGGCTAGTTAAGGTCTAGCCGCACAACAACTGACTTTTTCGGTCTAATCGCAGGATTGGCCGAGAGTCAGTTTTTTTACGTCTAATTTTTCATGACGAACCCCGTTACCCTTACGATACCGTGACAGACACCGATAGCCCAGCTTCAACATCAAACAACGCCATCAAGTACGCGCTGGCCGTTGTCACAGCGCTGACTTTTCTATGGCTGTCGTTTCGTGGTATTTCTTTTTCAGACATCTGGCAGCATACTCATAACGTCAAACCCATCCCTGTGTTTTCCATCCTTGTGTCCGTATTGATCGGTACATTTCTTCGCTCTTACCGTTGGACATTGCTACTTGCCCCGCTGCGCACAGGTTCTGAAAAACCAGTTGGACAGTTCAACGCTTTTTATGCCGTCATGATGGGCTACGCCGTCAACATTGTGCTGCCCAGAGGTGGCGAAGTCGTCAGGTTGCTCTCCATCTGCAAAACGGAGCGCCTGCCTTGGGCTGGGGTGCTGGCCACCATGCTGATAGACCGCATGCTTGATGTTGCGCTCTTGGCTATTTTGCTGGGTTTGACCTTGCTTTTTCTGCCCAGTGAGGTGATGAGCATCATGCCGGGCTTGGTCACAGGCGGCTTGGTGCTGTTAGCGGCAGCGTTGCTCGGGCTTTGCTTGTTGCCTGTTTTTGGCAATATGTCGCAAAAAATGCTGAATGCGCCGATGCTAAAGCGCCATATTCCTGCCAAGTTTTCTTCCAAACTTGCCGAATTAGCCCTTCAATTTGACCAAGGTGCGGGTGCGCTGCGCAGTTTCACGCGCTACCCGTTTATTGCGCTGTTAAGCGTGCTGATCTGGTTCACCTATTGGCTGAATTTTTATTTGATGGTGTTTGCTTTTGGTTTGGAAGACAAAATCAACGCCACCAAGTGTTTGATCATCTTCACCATTGGCTCGGTGGGCTCGCTGATTCCAACCCCTGGCTCCATTGGCAGTATTCACTACTTGGTTAAAATGGCTACCGTTGCAACGGCACAAATCTCAGCAGAGCATGCGCTGGCTTTTGCGACAACTTTGCATCTGTTTACTTTCATACTGTTCCCCAGCCTGATTGCTGCGGTCGTATTTTTATACAAATGGCTCATCCCACATACCGTCCGGACATAGACGGGCTACGTGCTGTCGCAGTTTTATTGGTGGTTTTTCACCATGCATTTCCGCCCCTGTTGCCAGGCGGCTTCATTGGCGTAGATTTGTTCTTTGTGATTTCTGGTTTTTTAATCAGCACCATCATTTTTCAGAACTTAGAACAAGGCAGCTTCAGCTTCTTAGATTTTTACAAACGGCGCGTCAAACGCATTTTTCCGGCGCTTAGCCTGGTGCTTTTGGCCAGTTTTGCTTGCGGCTGGTTTGTGCTGTTGCCCGCAGACTACAAACAATTGGGCAAACATATTGCTGCTGGCGCTGCATTTGTGTCTAACTTTGCTTTTTGGAGCGAATCTGGCTACTTCGACAGCGGCTCCAAGCTCAAACCCTTGCTGCACCTGTGGTCGCTGGGTATTGAAGAGCAATACTATATTTTTTGGCCTTTGATCGCGTGGTTTCTGTGGAAGCGACAAGTTAATTTGTTCAAAGTTTGCGTAGCGCTGTTCGTGGTTTCTTTCGTTATCAATATCGCGACTGCAAAAGGCAATGCTGTCGCCGCTTTTTACTCGCCTGCATCGCGTTTTTGGGAGCTTTTGGTTGGCTCTATGCTGGCCTACATGAAGCTGCACCCGCTGAATTGGCGTCAGCTAGCGGCTGGCAAGTTCAGTACAGCCCCGCGTGCAGAGCTTCAAAATCCGTCAAAAGCGAATAATTTGACGGCTTGGGCTGGTATCTTGCTGTTGGCTATTGGCGTTTATTTCATCAACCCCGAGCGTCGCTTTCCTGGGTTTTGGGCGCTGTTCCCTACCATTGCGGCATTTTTGTTGATCAAAGCAGGGCCGAAAGCCTGGTTTAACCAAAATGTGTTGTCAAACCGCTTGTTCGTTTGGGTCGGGTTGATCAGTTTTCCGCTGTATCTGTGGCATTGGCCGCTTCTGGTGTTTGCTGAAATCAAACTGGGCACACTGGATACCGCCACGAAGCTGGGCTTGATTGCCTTGAGCATCTTGCTGTCGTGGCTGACCTACCGTTTGGTTGAACGGCCTATTCGGTTTGATAAAAACTTGCCCCACATCAGCCTCATTTTGTGCGGCGTTTTGCTGGCTACTGCCATATTGGGCGGCTACACCTACCAGCGTAACGGGTTTGATTTTAGATTCCCCAAATTCATCCAAGCTTTGCTACACAACCAACCCAAGCTAGACGAAGGCTGGCGCAGCGGCACCTGCATTTTGGACCAAGGCCACCCGTCGTCCGAGTTCTCGCCCGATTGCGTGGACAAAATCGCTAACACCGCCAAACGTCCCCTGCTCTTCTTATGGGGCGACTCCCACGCAGCGGCTTTGTACCCTGGTTTGAAGCATTTGCAAGACACCGGCGCCTACAGCTTTGGCGTGGCGCAACGCACAGCTGCCGTTTGCCCACCGATTATTGGCGATGCCCGACCGTGGTGCAACGAGATCAACACCAGCAGCTTCAAACTGATTCAGGAGCTAAAGCCCGAAATCGTCATGATGTACGCCTATTGGTCGCACGGACTGGACGGCAAAGGCGGTTTTGCCGGTTTGTATGATTTAACCAAGCTGAACGCCACCGTTGTGGAATTGAAAAAAGCTGGGGTGAAAAAAGTTATTTTGATGGGACCTAGCCCGTATTGGAAAAACTCGCTGCCGCACAACATCGTAGAAACTTGGAAAAAAACCAAAACTGTTGCCAAACCACCGCTTTACATGTCTTACGGCGATTTTGGCTTGGTCAAAGAGTTGCCTCTTTACGACAAACAAATGCGTGAGATCGCCAAGCGGCTAGATATCAGCTACATTTCTGGGCTGGACTTTTTATGCAACTCAGACGGCTGCCTAACCAGAGACAGTGAAGACGGTGTTAAAGTAGCCTCCGTTGATTATGGGCACTTAACCGTCGATGCTGCGCAGACCTACCTGAAACGCATCGCACCGCTTATTTTTGCCCCCGAAACTGTTTCGTCATCCCCTCAACATTGATATTGGCTGCCCATGCGTGTATTTAAAACTCTTTCAAAATTAGTGTTCACTTTTGCTCTGACACTGTTTATTGCAGCATGTGCCGATAGTGAAAGTGCTACAACGGTTGTTAACAAGCCCAAACAAGCGACCACCATTATGATTTTTGGTGATTCCACATCGCAAGGCTACGGTATAGAAATGCTGGGCACTTATTATGAGAATGTTCGCCCCGGAACCATCTACGCCGACCTTTTGCTGAACCGACTGCGTGATGAAAACATCGCGGAATTTGCGCCTATCACAGTCGTCAATGCCAGCTTGGGCTCGGAATTCACCAGCCAAGCGATTGACCGCTTGCCGGCACTTTTAGCCGCTTATCGCCCCACGCATGTCGTTTTAGCACATGGTACGAATGATTCTGGCTCAGGCTATCCCAACTCGTATATCGGAGCCAACTTCACAACCATGATCAACATGGTCTACAACAGTGGTGCCAAGCCTTTGCTGGCGGATGTGACGTTTACGCGTTATGGCACAGATTACGCAAATGCTTACTCGCAAATGGTTTTCAACACCGCGGCAAAGACGGGCGCAACTTACGTCCCTATTTTGAACGGCATAGCGGGCAACCCCGCTTACTATTTAGAAGATGGTTTTCACCAAAACGAAGCAGCGCAACCATTCATGTTGAATAACCTATGGGCAAAACTTATTCCTTTGCTGGAATAAGCTAAGCGATCAATGATGGATTTTTGCTATATTTTTAATAGCTATTAAAGCAATTAATACGCCGGCTGGAACCAAATTTAGACCATATTCAAGGCAAAAAACTGATTTATTTGCGATACACCAGTTTTTTCATCAAATAAAACGACAATGCCGTGGTGAACGGCAGCAAAATGATTTGGGCCCAGTAATCGCCAGTGTAGTCACGAATCAAAGCAATCATCAGCGTGTTGCCTGCATAAATCGACACCCAGCAAGCCACGTAGCGCCAAAAACTGCCGCTGCTGTTAAACAC
>JANPIC010000118.1:0-24322 GCA_031424795.1 Polaromonas sp.
TATAAAGTATATGTGGTTTCTATTTTTTGCAATAATCATTCCAATCACAAAGCAAGTTGTGCTAACTGTACTCAAACTTCCACACCAACTTGTTAGATCGATTTTCTAGTGCAATAGCTAGATTGCCACCATTATCCAAGTCGAGGACAGACACTTAGAACTACTGCTAGAGTACTACCGAACAGGTCGCAACCTCAATGAAACCGACTTCATACCAATCGCAATGGCCGTAAAAACCACCATATAAGCAAGAACTTGCATTCCTGCAGGCTGCTCTTCATAGCCAACCAAGCCATGAAGTATGGTTCCTAACGCGGTGTTTTGTGAAAGTACTCCCGAGGTATCCCAGATTGGCGATGCTAAGCTTGGCAATAAGTCTGCCTGGATCAGCAAACGGGCAGCTTGAGATGCCATGCTGGCAGCCAATAGAAGCACAAAAGCACTGGTTACAGCAAAGAACCACTTCACGGGGATTTTCAACAGACCAGCATACAAGAGAGCGGCAACAACCGCACCAGAGCTAAGCCCCATCAGACCACCCATCAAGGTGTCACGTATGCCATTCTCACCACCGGTCGCAACGCCGTAGAGAAAAAGAACCGTTTCTGATCCTTCACGCAGTACCGCAAGAGCCACCACAAACAGGATCACGGAACGCTCACGGCTTCCATTTGTGACTGCGCGAGCGGTGTTGGAAATTTGCAGAGCCAACTCTTTGCCATGTGCGGACATCCAGATATTGTGCCAGGCCAACATGCCAATGGCGGCGATCAAGATGGCAACATTGAATAGCTCTTGGCCAATACCATCTGCAAGGTTCGCAATCATTTCCATGCTGGATGCGACTAGCGCGGAACCCGCCAAACCGAGTAGAACACCGCCCCATACCCAACGCCCCCGTAAAGGAATTCCTCGCGTGGCGGCCATCATGATACTGATGATGAGCGAAGCTTCCAACGACTCACGAAATACAATGATAGCTGCAGCGAACATGGCGGTTATTCCTATAAATTATTCGACAACGATAGTGCCTTGGGCAGCAGCTTCAGTTTCATGGTATTCCTCAACAAAACCGTAGCGTCCAGGTTTGAGCGGTCCGAGATTGATAGAGATTTTGGCTCTGGCAGGAATGACTTTTTCACGGCCAAGCGGTTTGCTTTCAAATTCAGCCGGTGTTGCGTCTTCGTTCACAACAATAAGCTTGATTTTCTTACCCGCAGGTACTTTAAGCTCTTTGGGCTCAAACGCGTGGTTCTTGATGGTCAATGTGAATTCGTCTGTCGCAGCGAACGCATTGAGGACAGCCAAAGACAGGATGGCTAAGGCAAGTTGCTTTTTCATGGAAGTCTTTCGTTTAATGAGAATGATTCGTATTATACATAATAATTCCAATCTGCTGCCAATAATTGTATTGGTTCAAAATATGGCCTTTTGTTTTCTCAAATTTCATGCGATAATCAAAGGCTAACCGGACAAGTGCGAAGCATAGGGTTTCGTGGCTGGCCACATTGATCTCGATAAGAGAATAAGGAATAGAAAATGAAAGACGGCATTCACCCAAATTACCGCGAAGTTTGTTTTTTGGACTTGTCCAACAACTTCAAGTTTGTGACTCGTTCATGCGTTAACACCAAAGAAATGGTGAAAATGGAAGACGGTCGCGAACTACCATTGTACAAACTCGATACATCAAGCGAGTCACATCCGTTCTATACGGGCACACAAAAATCTGTCGACAACATGGGTGGCCGCGTTGAGCGCTTCCGTAACCGTTTCGGCAAAACGCCTGCTAAGACTGAAGCTGCTGCAGCTTAATTTTTGCATCGTTTAAACTAAAGCAGCACGCTATCGTGCTGCTTTTTTTTGCCTAAAAACTTCCCAATAGCCTCACTGTCCAACCTATGACGTCGATTCCAAGCCCAGCCATCGTTGCGCAAAGCGTGACGAAACGCTTGTCGCGCCGCGTACTTTGGCTGTTCTGTTTGGCGTACATCTTGCCAGGCTTCGTGGGGCGTGAGCCTTGGAAAAACGCGGATGTTTCTGCGTTTGGCTATATGTTGGAGATTTTCAATGGGCAAAGCAGTTGGTTTGCCCCTCAATCGTTTGGGCAAGCGGCTGATGGATCTGCCTTGTTACCCTACTGGTTAGGCGTGTGGGCGATGCAACTAGCACCTAGCTGGGTGGAGCCTGCTTTTGCAGTGCGCCTACCTTTCATGTTGCTGTTGGTATTAACTTTTTTAGCAACTTGGCACGGTGTTTATTACTTGGCGCGAAGCCCACGCGCCCTGCCCGTCGTGTTTGCTTTTGGCGGCGAAGCCAAACCCAAAGATTACGCCAGAACCATTGCAGATGGTGGTTTGCTAGCGTTGATCGCTTGCCTAGGATTAGCCCAGTTTTCACATGAAACGACACCAGCATTGCCGCAAGTTTGTTTCACTGCGATTATTTTCTACGCGGTGTCAGCCATGCCGTACCACCGCATGGCTGCTGCAATTGCGTATTTGCTTGGTTTACTGGGTTTAACCATCAGTGGTGCGCCCAGTGTTGCTATGGCCTTGGGCTTAGGCAGTGTTTTGATCTTTGCCACTGATGCACAGTTTGAAGACAACAAACACGATGCCATTGAGCGCGTTGACCGTGTGCATTACAGTTGGTGGATGCTTTTTTGCGTGGTTTGCGCTGGTTTGCTTGCGACTGGCTTAAACCTTTGGCGATTCACAGCTGCACTGCCAAGTGCGACTTGGCAAGAGGCGCAAATTGCGAGCCGTTTGCTTTTGTGGTTTGCATGGCCAGCTTGGCCATTGGCGATTTGGACGCTGTGGCGCTGGCGTAGGCAATTCAGCAGCTTGCATGTCGCCCTACCCTTGCTATTCGCCGGTATTGCAGTGGTTTCGATGCTGTTTACGCGTACTTCTGACCGTGCTTTGCTACTCTGTTTGCCGGCTATGGCCACCTTAGCCGCTTTTGCGCTGCCAACGCTTGAGAGGCGTTTGTCAGCCCTGATAGATTGGTTCACACTGTTTTTCTTCAGTGTGGTGGGTTTGTTGATTTGGGGCATTTGGATTGCGATGCAAACGGGTGCGTCGTCACAATCCATCATGCTTGTGAATAAGCTGGTGCCCGGTTACGAGCCTAGCTTTTCGTGGCTGCCGTTTTTGGTGGCCATTTTAGGCACCTTGTCCTGGGTGTATTTGGTGCTTTGGCGCGTAGGCCGACACCGCACAGCTATGTGGAAAAGCATGGTGTTGCCAGCGGGTGGCACGGCATTGTGCTGGTTGCTTTTAATGACTTTGTGGTTGCCCATGTTGGACTTCGCACGAAGCTACGCACCCTTGGTGCAGCGTGTGGCTGAAACCGTTGGCAAGCAGCCTTGCGTGCAGATACATGGTTTGAGCCCTGGCCAAGCTGCTGCTTTTGCTTACCATGGGTCTATGAAATTGCAAGCGCTTAAGTCTGACGAAAAATGCACTTGGCTGATTGTTGATGCTGATGCCGAAAGCAGCTTGTCCAACGTAAATATGTCGCCTTGGCGCTTTGTGACCAAGGTACGCCGACCTACCGATGACAACGAAGACGTGCTTCTCTACCGTCGTGTAAATTAGGCCGCGTGAATCAATAAAAAAAAGCTATTTAGACTTTTTAGCTGCTTAGCGAATCAAATCTAAGACAGCTTTGAATTGCGGATGGTCAGACGACTCTAGCCACTCAAAAGCAACCATTTCAACGGTTACCAGCTCTGCACCGTTGCCAGCCAAGCGGTCAAAAGCAGCATCGCGGTTGCGCTCGGTGCGCGAGCCACAAGCGTCGGTCACCACCCAAACATCAAATTCCTCTTCAATCAACGACAGCGCTGTTTGCAAAAAGCACACATGCGTCTCCATACCGGCCAGCACAATGGTTGGACGCTGGTTTTCTGGCTCCTTCTGCATGTGTTTAGGCATGCTTCTTGCGTTAGGTGATGGCTTAGGTGTGCCAATATCGCGCAGCAAATCGCCCAAACCTTCGGCGCAGGCGTCGAAATGCGTTTTAGCTAAAGTCTGTAGGCAAAATGCTTTGAGCGCTGGGTCGTTAGGTCCCAAGCCGTCAGGATTTTGCTCTGTACCGATAGTGGGCACGCGCAATAGTTTGGCGATGTGGGCTAGTTTAAGTGCTTGTGCCATCACGAGGTTGCCTTCGTGAATAGCAGGCAGAAGACGTGTTTGGTAGTCGATAAGGACGAGTTGGGATTCTGTGCTGGTTAATAACATAGGGGTTTTATAAGGGTTTAAATTAGGGTTTTAGGTGTGATTTACGCGACTTTATTCGCTAAACATGCTTTTTATTAGTGAGACAATGTTTTTGTCACATTTATATTAATGTTCATTTTATAGCTAGAGGTTGCAATGGTTTTTTACGATGAGATGTATGGCTTGAATGCCCCGATGAATGGATCTAGCAAGCAGCCTTTGGAACATTACCAAGCTTACCAAAGCTGGGCGAAAAGCTACTCGCCAGAAGCCATGGCCAGCAAGCGGGCGCAGGCTGATGCGGCTTTTAGGCAAGTGGGTATCACCTTCGCTGTCTATGGTGACGACGCTGGCACCGAGCGACTGATTCCGTTTGACTTGATTCCGCGCGTGATTCCCTCCAAAGAGTGGACAACCTTGCAAAAAGGTTTGATTCAGCGTGTGCAGGCGCTGAACATGTTCATCCATGACGTGTATCACAACCAAAACATCATCAAAGCGGGCGTTGTGCCTGCTGAGCAAATCTTTTTAAACGCGCAATACCGTCCGCAAATGCAAGGTGTGGATGTGGCGGGCAATAACTATTGCCATATTGCTGGGGTCGACATTGTGCGTGCGGGGCAAGGTGAGTTTTACGTTTTGGAAGACAACCTGCGTGTGCCATCAGGCGTGTCCTACATGCTGGAAGACCGCAAAATGATGATGCGTTTGTTTCCTGAGGTGTTTAAGGCCATGCCGATTGCACCGATTGAGCACTATCCAGACTTGTTGCTAGAAACGCTGCGAGCCAGCGCACCCATGGGTGTGGACGAACCCAATGTGGTCGTTTTAACGCCAGGCATGTACAACTCGGCCTATTTCGAACACGCTTTTTTAGCGCAGCAAATGGGTGTGGAGTTGGTTGAAGGCAAAGACATGTTTGTTGACGATGGGCTGGTTTACATGCGAACCACCCAAGGCCCGCAGCGTGTTGACGTGATTTACAGGCGAATTGACGATGATTATTTAGACCCTTTGGTGTTCCAAGCGGACTCTACTTTGGGCGTGCCAGGTTTGATGTCCGTCTACCGTGCGGGTCGCATCAGCATTGCAAACGCAGTAGGTACGGGCATTGCAGACGATAAATCGACTTACCCTTTTATTCCAGAGGTGATCAAGTTTTACCTTGGTGAAGACCCGATTCTTAACAATGTGCCAACTTACCAATGCCGCAAGCCGCAAGAGTTATCTTATGTGCTGGCTAATTTATCCAGCTTGGTGGTGAAGGAAGTTCACGGTGCGGGTGGCTATGGCATGCTGGTGGGCCCTGCTGCAAGCAAAGCACAAATCGAAGATTTCCGCGCACGACTGATCGCCAAACCAGAAGGTTATATCGCGCAACCAACGCTGGCTTTGTCCACCTGCCCTACTTTTGTCGAAAGTGGCATTGCACCTAGGCACATCGATTTGCGACCCTACGTGCTGTGCGGCAAAGAAACCAAACTTGTGCCAGGCGGTTTGTGCCGTGTGGCTCTAGAAGAAGGTTCTTTGGTGGTCAACTCGTCGCAAGGTGGTGGCACCAAGGACACTTGGGTGCTTGAAGCATAACAAACAAAAATTGCAAAAAGCATAGGAAAATCAACATGTTAAGTTCAACGGCAGATCATTTATTTTGGATGGCACGCTACACAGAGCGCGCCGAAAACACCGCTCGGATGCTGGATATTCACCTGCAAAGCAGTTTGCTGGCAGGTGGCCGCAGCGAGCTGCAGCGTGGGCAAGCCGCTCGCGCTGTGCTGTTGATTTCAGAGCTGGTGCCTGCTTACGAAGCGGCACACAGTGGGCTGAGCAGCGAATCGGTCTTGCGATTCATGGTTTCCAGCACCACCAACGGCTCCAGCATCTACAACGCCATCTACTCCGCCCGTGAAAATGCACGTGCTGTGCGCGGCGCTATCACCACCGAACTGTGGGAAACCATCAACGTGACCTGGCTGGAATTGCAAGTGCGTTTAGAAAACGATGCCTGGGTCAAAGACATGCCCGCGTTCTTCGAATGGGTCAAACACCGTGCGCATTTGACGCGTGGTGTTACCGCAGGCACCATGCCGCGTGATGATGCGTACCGGTTTGTGGCGCTTGGCACGGCGCTGGAGCGTGCCGACAATGTAGCCCGATTGCTAGATGTGAAGTTCTTTGAAGGCGCTGCCGCAGAGCTGCAAAACTGGGAAGCCAAGGGCGAGTATTACCACTGGGCGGCGATTTTGCGCAGTGTGTCGGGTTTTGAGATTTACCGCAAAACCTACCGCGACACCATCACCCCCACACGCGTGGCTGAGCTGTTGATTTTGCGGGCCGACATGCCGCGCTCACTCATGGCAGCCGTGAATGCGCTGTGCAACCAGCTTCAAAAGCTTGCCAACAAACGCAGCTCACAGACGCTCAGAGCCGCTGGCTTGCTACAAGCACAGATTCAATTTACACATATTGACGATATTTTGCAGCAAGGCTTGCATGCGTATTTGACGCAATTTTTGGTCAGCATCAACCTGATTGGCCGCGGCATCAGCCAAGATTTTTTGGTTGCTTGATTAAATTTTTTATAAAGATATTCACTATAAAAATAATAGCTGCTTAGGCAATAAATACGCCGGCTACAACCCTATTTAATACCTAAAATCGATCTTATTATGCGACTCATCATCAAGCACAACACGCATTACCACTATGACGATGCACCCAAGCATTTGATCCAACTGCTGCGCCTCACGCCGCGTTTGGACGCACACCAGCGTATGGTTGATTGGCGCATCAGTTCGCCGGGCAAGATAACGGGATTTACCGATGCGTTTGGGAACCTGAGCCACAGCCATGTCGTCAACACGCCGCAATCGGATTTGAATATTTTGGTTGAAGGCACCGTTGACCTTGTTCCCTTGGTCGACGGCGTTTTGGGATATGAAGGTAACGGCCAAACCGTGCCGATGATTGCCTACATGGTACCCACCACTTTGACAGCCGGTTTTGCAGAGCTCGATGCATTTGCGCACCAAATATTGCCCAATGGTTTGCAAAATGGACAAGACGTACTGGTGCTTGCCAGCGCCATTTGCTCAAAAATCGCCTATGTCACGGGCGATACTGACGTGACCAGCACTGCCAAGCAAGCTTTTAACCAAGCCAGCGGCGTCTGCCAAGACCATGCGCATGTGATGATTGCCGCCTGCCGCAGCTTGGGCATTAGCGCCCGTTACGTCAGCGGTTATGTTGACCCAGGCAACAGCCACGAAGCTGCCAGCCACGCTTGGGTGGATGTTTGGTTGGGCAAACATTGGGTCAGTGTGGACGTGACCAACAGCATTTTTGCGAGTGATTCACATTGCCGTTTAGCCATTGGGCGTGACTATCTAGATGCCTGTCCGATACGCGGTATTCGCGAAGGTGGCTTGACAGAAAAGCTAGATGTATCTGTAACAGTTCAAACTTTTCAGCAATAGTCTATATCACTCAATGACTTACATGATTTGTTTAACTTGACTTCTTTGCTGAATCAGGTTACTCTGCACGCAATGTTTAGCTCCGCACAACAAATAAAACAAGTTATAAAACCGAGACTGCTGCTGCGAAAGCTGCTGGCTTCTGCCATATTGACGTTGGGTCTTGGCGCTATTCAGCCCGCCTTTGCCCTCAATTCCGAAACGCCTGCGCCTGTTGATGACATGCAGGCTCTTTTGGTCAGCAAAGGCATTTTGTCGAAAATTGGCGGGCAAATTGCTCAAAAAGGCGAACTAATCGTCAACGTTGGCCAAAGTGTCACGCAATCTGTCGTTCAACAAGTTGGTCAAGTCGGTGAACGCACTGGCGACTTGGTCAGCGCTGCCATCGGTTTTCTAGGCATTCCCTACCTGCGCGGCGGCAACAGCGCTGAAACTGGCTTCGATTGCAGCGGCTTTGTACGCGCCATTTACAAAGAAACCATAGGATTGGTACTCCCTCGTAGTGCTGACCAGCAAGCCAACGCCACCCAAAAAATCGACAAAAGCGAGCTAAAACCAGGCGATTTGGTGTTTTTCAACACCATGAAGCGCACTTTTAGCCATGTGGGTATCTACTTGGGTGAAGGTAAATTCATCCATTCACCCCGCTCTGGCTCCAGCGTGCGTATTGAAGACATGCGCATTCCCTATTGGAATGTGCGCTTTGATGGTGCTAGGCGTGTGCAAGGCGACACGATGGATGCATCCATCATACAAACGCTGAAAACAGCCGACACGGCGACCCGTTAAGCACATCTTTACGCTATTCATTCAATAGCATTTGAGGCAATAAATACGCCGGCTAAAGGCATATTTAACAGGTAAATTTATATGAATGAAAATATAGCAAAAATACTCAGCCAAATGGCTGAGCTAGAAGATGAATTGCGCACCGCCGTTCATGAACAAGAAAGCAAAATATTCTTTGTCATCAAAGGCAAGCGTGTCGAGTTTGAAAGCACCGTCAAAGCCGCACATCGCAAGTTAAGAAACAACTTCTTTCGCTGGTTGGTCACCAACCGCCCGCAAAACTTGATCACGGGCCCCATCATCTACAGCATGATTTTCCCGATGGTGCTGTTTGACTTGTGCGTCAGCTTCTACCAAGTCACCTGCTTCCCTATTTATGGCATCGATAAAGTCAAACGTTCAGACTACATGGTTTTCGACCGCCATCAGCTAGGCTACCTCAACTTTATCGAAAAATTCCACTGCACTTATTGCGAATACGGCAACGGTTTGATGGGCTATATGAGCGAAATCCTTGCCCGCACTGAAGAATATTTTTGCCCTATTAAACATGCCCACAAGATTTTGGGTACGCACAAACACTACAACCGATTTTTGGCTTATGGCGATGCGGCTGACTATGAGGCTAAGTTAGAGGAATATCGCGTTGGCTTGGGTAAAACCAAGTCGAATTGAGCAAGCTTGCGTTTATGCTTATTCTTACGCTTCGCCTGGCGCTTAATCTTTAAAACCTTGCACCGTATCCCAAGCCACCTGTTGTAAGTGTTTCGCCGTTTCAGCCGGCAAACCTGCTGTGTAGGTATTGCCAACCGGGTTTTGCTTGAACAGCGACGCCAGTACAACATTAGCTGCTAAGTAAGTTCCCGCCAAACTTGGGTGACGCTTGTCCTCCACATACAAATTCAATTCTGGCTTGATTTTGATGGAGTTTGCAAACGCTAAGCCAGCCGGAATCACTTGCGCATTGTTTGCCTTGCCTGCTTTGACATATTCGGTTTGCAATTGCTGCGTCATTTCTGGCATATCTTGGTATGCCCAAGATGAAAACAAGACAGGCTCAGCACCATAGCTTCGCACGGTTGCACTGTGCTTTTTTGCGTATTCATAAAACACTGATTGCAATTGTGGGTGAATAGGGCATTGGCTGCAATCCATCATGATTACCGCGTCAAACGGACGGTCAAAGGTATTGAACTTAACCACGTTTCCAGGCAAAAATGAATAACTGCCAACCCCGCCCGGCTTGAAATGCGCTGACACATCATGCCAATTGATGCCTGAGCCGCTGATGGTGGCCGAGGTTTGCCGAATTCCCGTCACCTTTGCCGCATTGAGCAAGTTACCCACGTGGCCATGCATGGAATTGTTGTAATAAAAGAAGCTGTTGCCAACCCATAACACGGACTTTGGCGCGCCATCAGCACTTGAATAACCTGCTTTTTGTGGTGCTGTGCCACAAGCAGTTAGGGCTGCAACAACAGCAAGTGCACCCAAAAACTTCATTGTTAAAAGCTTCATCTTATGTTCCGTTTTTGTTCAAAGTACTTAGAGTTTAAAGTGAGGCTAGTGACTTTGAGATTGGTGTTTTCCCTTTTAAAAAGCAAAAAGCCCGAACCTATGAGGTGCGGGCTTTGCTTTGAAGCTTAGATCATTTGGCTACACCTCTAATCGAGGCTGATATTTTTCCGCTTGACCAGTTCTTGGTAGATTTTGCCCTTAGCTTCGGCATTCTGGCGAATCTGGTCGGGTGACCAAGTGATGGTCTCGAAGGCGAAGGTGTCAAACTTGGCTTTGACGTCTGGGTCGGCCAGCACTTTCAACACGTCGGCGTGGATTTTGGCCTTAACGTCGGCCGCAATGCCTTTGGGCGCAAGTAGTGACACGAAAGAATTGACTTCAAAACCGGCTGGACCACCGGCCTCGGCCATGGTGGGTACATTGGGCATTTGTGGCACGCGCTTGGCTGAAGCGACGGCGATGTAGCGCAGTTTTCCGGCCTTGAAAATGCCTTGGCTGGAAGGAATGCTGCCAAAGCTCCATTGCAACTCACCCGAGCCAATCGACGTGAACAGTTGTGACGTTTCACGGAAGGCAACGTGTGTCATCGCTATGCCGCTGAGCAGTTCCAATTGCTCGCCGCCCAGATGGCCAGGACTGCCGATGCCCCATGAGCCGAAGTTGACAGCGTTAGGCGCAGCTTTGGCTGCACCAATCAAGTCCTTCATATTCTGCCACTTGGAATCGGTGGGGACAGCGACGAAAAACGGGGTGCGGAACAACGGTGCGACTGGGTCAAAGTTATTCAAGGTGACGTAACCTTTGGCTTTGTACAACAGCGGCAAGGCGGAAAGATGTTCGCTGTCAAACTGCACCAAGGTATAACCGTCAGCCGGCGCGCGTTGCGAGGCTTCGATAGCAATAAAGCCACCGCCACCTGGTTTGTTGTTGATCAGCACCGGTTGACCCCAGAGTTTGGACAGTTTTTCAGACACTTGGCGCAAGACGGCATCTGGGCCGCTTCCAGCAGGAAATGCTGTGAATATGGTCACCGGTTTGGTCGGGAAGCTAGCTTGTTGGGCTAAGGCGGGTAGACAAAGGGCAGCTGCGGTCAAAACGAGTGTTGTAGATTTAAGGAGTTTCAAAATTATTTCCGAGCGATTATAAAAATAGGTTAAGGGGCAAAAAGGGTTGGTTGCAATCAAGGATTCATCATGAAACCGTCAAAGAACGTGGTTAATGATGCGGCCAAGGCATCCGTGTCGTCTAGCGGCAAAACATGGGCGATGTACTGGTCGGGGCGCACGATGACCAAGCAGCCGTTTTGGCGGTCGATCTGGCGCAGGTTGTAGATGTTTTGGCTTTCATCATCTAGTGCGCAGAAGGCTTTTTCATAGTCGCGCAGACCGTAGCGGCCTTTGTGCGGAAACAAAAGATCGGGCATATCGGTGATAGCCAGCTGATGGTGGCTTTGCTGAAACACGGCACGCACATCGAAAACGGCATCTACGTCCGCACCTGCTGGCGTGTAGCGTTTGAGCGGAGATTGTGGGGACTCACTCAGGTAGTTGCACAGCTTGAGCAGCGGGGAATAAGTGGGCGATGTAGCCTGTGCTTTATCACTTTTCCCGGCAAATGCAATCAAGCGCCAACGCCCGTCTGCCAGTAAAGTTTGGCCGAGTTGCATCAACTTGCCATCACCCACGCGCAGAACTGGTGTGGAATGAAAACGAGTCCCAATCGTCAGCCCTTTCGCCAAGTATTGATGTGTGGATGCGCCAGTAAGCAAGGCAGGCAGGTAACGTGTAGCCGTGCCCGCTGTGTAGCGACCATGTTGAACAAAGTAGCGCTGCACGGCGCTAGGGTCACTGATCGCTCCCCCACTTGAGCTACCGCTGAGCATAGCCGCCCATTCGCGGTCAAAGTCGATGAGATCTTTGGCAACGGCCTGCCGTTCAGCAGAGTACGTGTGCAACAGGCTTGCAGGGCTGCGCCCTTGCAAGACCGCCGCCAGCTTCCAGCCCAAGTTGAACGCGTCTTGCATCGAGACGTTCATGCCCTGCCCCGCTTTCGGGCTGTGGGTGTGGCAGGCGTCGCCGGCGATGAAGATGTGCGGCAGACGGGTCGTGACCTTGTCGGCTTGGAGATCATCAAAACGGTCGCACAGCCGCTGGCCAATTTCATAAACTGACCACCATGCGACTTCTTTGATATCCAAGTTATAGGGGTGGAAAATGCGCTTGGCAGCTGCAATCAATTGCTCAATGGTGATGTTGCGGCTGGAGACGCGCTCATTCGGGTTAAGCTTGTCCAACTCTACATACAAGCGAACCAAATATCCACCTTCTCGCGGAATGATCAAGATGCTGCCCTCGTCCGCCGACTGGATCAACGATTTGAACCGGATGTCTGGGAAGTCGGTCACGACCAGCACGTCCATCACGCCCCAAGCATGGTTGGCAGAATCGCCTTTCAGTGTGAGCCCAATGGACTGGCGTACAGCGCTGCGCGCACCATCGCAGCCCACGACATAACGCGCGCGGATGGTTTCTATGGCGCCATCGTGACCATCGCCCTGCCGTTCAAACTGCGCCGTAACAGAATATGGGTTTGAAGTATCCGCGTCACGTTCAAGCTTAGCAAGGCGACGGCTATAGCGCGGTACCAGGCGCGATGCCGACTTTTGCATGAGCTCCAGATAAAAGTCATGGACACGTGCTTGGTTGAGAATCACGTGTGGCATGTGGGAGAGGCCTTCCTCCACATCAGGTACCCGCCCACTGCGCACAATGCGCTTGCGATCACCGTCCTTGGCATCATCTGGCTTCCAAAAGGTGGTCTCATTCACCCAATAAGCCTCTTTCAACACGCGGTCAGCAAAACCAAAGGCCTCAAACATTTCCATGGTCCGGCAGGCGACGCCGTCAGCCTGACCCAGCTGTAAAGGGCCAGGTTTTTGTTCCACGATCACCGTGCGGATGTCTGGAAATGCTGCCAGTTGGGCCGCTAAAGTCAGTCCAGCTGGGCCGCAGCCCACGATGAGCACATCGGCCTCTGCTGGCAGACTGCGCTCCAAAGCGCCTTGGGCCGTCGTCGCCAACACTGATGAAGCAGCTGATGCTGAAGCATCTAAAAGACTGGGGTCTCCAGTACGAAATCCGTTCAGGTGAAATTGCATTTTTATCCTTCTTTTGTTACCCATTGCTTGAAGTGCAGTAACTGTCGCAGAGTTGTACTATTCCGTCAAAGCGATTTTTAGAATGATGTGTATGCGTTTTTTATATACACAGGTACACTCGAGCCATGGCAAAACTTGATTTAGACTGGCTCAGCGTTTTTGTAGAAATCTACAAAACCCAAAGCGTTTCACGCGCTGCACAGGCCTTGGGCATGGAGCAAGCCAGCGCTAGCATTGCTTTAAATAAGCTGCGCCGCCATTTTGACGACCCTCTTTTTTGCCGTACCTCGGCCGGCATGTCACCTACGCCACGTGCACAAACCATCTATCCCGATTTGTTGGAGGCACTGCAGCGGTTAGAGAAGTCACGCGGAAGCAGTAGCGCTTTCTTGCCCCAAGAGTCCAAACGCGAGTTTCGGATTTGCATGACCGATATCAGCGAAATTGTCTTGCTGCCTCGACTCATCAACCACCTACAAACCATAGCACCAGACCTCGTCATCGCGGGTGAGAAGATTTCGCTAGACAGCCGCCACAGCTTGGAGTCTGGCGATGTAGATCTGGCGGTAGGTTTTACGCCAGATTTGGAAGCAGGTTTTTACCAGCAGGCCCTGTTTGCGCAAAACTTTGTCTGTCTCGCATCTGGCAACCACCCACGTATTGGCAACAAACTCACACTCAAGGGATTCTCAAACGAGGGGCATATCCAAGTCATATCGTCTGGCACGGGTCATTCGATTGTGGATAAAGTATTGGCAAAAAACAAAATAGACCGCCGCATCGTGCTGCGCGTGCCCAGCTACTTGGGCGTGGCGCGTATCGTGTCGCAAACAGAGTTTTTGGTCATCGTGCCACGCCAGCTAGGCCATGCGCTAGAGCAACAAGAAAACGTAAAGGTACTAGAGCCGCCCATGCTGCTGCCCAGTTATAAGGTCAAACAGCATTGGCACGAACGCTACAACCAAGACGCTGGTAATGTCTGGCTGCGCAAAACCATGTCCGACCTTTTTACAGGCAACGGCTGAACACCTGAACATCCAGCCGCTCTTAAATTACTTCTTTGCCGGCGGCAAATCCGTACAACTGCCATGCGCCACTTCCGCCGCCATGCCGATGCTTTCGCCCAGTGTCGGATGCGGATGGATGGTTTTGCCGATATCGACGGCATCTGCACCCATCTCAATCGCCAAGGCGATCTCACCAATCATGTCGCCCGCATGCGTGCCGACCATGCCGCCGCCCAAGATTTTGCCGTGGCCATGCGCTTCGGGTGAATCATCAAACAGCAGTTTGGTGACGCCTTCGTCGCGGCCATTGGCAATCGCGCGGCCAGAGGCTGTCCATGGGAACAAGCCCTTTTTGACCTTGATGCCTTTGGCTTTGGCTTCGTCTTCGGTCAAACCCACCCAGGCCACTTCAGGGTCGGTGTAGGCGACGCTTGGGATCACGCGGGCGTTGAACGCTGCTGCTGCCAGCTCTTTGTTGCCTTGCAACTCGCCGGCGATGACTTCAGCCGCCACATGCGCTTCATGCACTGCTTTGTGCGCCAGCATGGGTTGGCCTACGATGTCGCCAATCGCGAAAATATTGGGCACGTTGGTGCGCATTTGGATATTGACAGGAATGAAACCACGGTCTGTCACTTCAACGCCGGCTTTGTCTGCCGCCAATTTTTTGCCATTCGGCGTACGACCCACGGCTTGCAACACCAAGTCGTAAGTTTGTGGCGCAGGCGCTGTGCCGCCCTCTTCTGCTGCAGCAAACGTCACCTCGATACCCGCTGGCGTGGCTTTCGCACCCACGGTTTTGGTTTTGAGCATGATGTTGTCAAAGCGTGGCGCATTCATTTTTTGCCAGATTTTGACCAAGTCTCGGTCTGCACCTTGCATCAGGCCGTCCATCATCTCGACCACGTCCAAGCGTGCGCCCAATGTGGAATAGACGGTTCCCATCTCTAAACCGATGATGCCGCCGCCCAAAATCAGCATGCGTTTCGGCACTTCTTTCAGCGCCAAAGCACCCGTTGAGTCGACCACGCGCGGGTCTTCGGGCATGAATGGCAGGCGAACGGCTTGGCTGCCAGCGGCAATGATGGCGTTTTTGAAAGCGACGACTTTCTTAGCACCGGTTTTTTCTTGCGCAGCGCCAGCAGTTTCTTCGACTTCAATGTGGTTCGCGCCCACAAACGAGCCGTAGCCACGCACAATCGTGACTTTTCGCATTTTGGCCATAGCAGCCAAGCCGCCAGTCAGCTTGCCAATGACCTTGTCTTTGTGGCCACGCAGTTTGTCGATGTTGACGGCTGGTTTGCCAAAATCAATGCCCAAATCGCCCAGATGAGACACTTCATCCATCACAGCGGCAACATGCAACAAGGCTTTGGAAGGGATGCAACCCACGTTCAAACACACGCCGCCAATCGTGGCGTAGCGTTCTACCAAAACAACTTTTAAACCTAAATCTGCCGCTCTAAAAGCCGCAGAATAGCCACCTGGGCCACCGCCTAAAACCATCAAATCGCACTCTACATCAACCGCACCAGCATAACTTGACGCTATTGTATTTGTAGCTGTTGAAGCAATAGATACCACGGCTGATGCTGTATTTGAAGGTGTTGTAGCCGCCGTAGGCGCTGCAAGAGGTGTCGTAGATGCCGCTGCAGCACCAGCGACGTCCATCGTCATGATGACAGAGCCTTCTTTGACTTTGTCACCGATTTTGACGCTCAAACCGGTGATCACACCTGCATGGCTGGACGGGATTTCCATCGACGCTTTGTCGGATTCGACGGTGATCAAGCTTTGCTCGGCCTTGACCGTATCGCCCACCTTGACCAGCAACTCGATGACGGCTACTTCTGCGAAATCGCCAATATCGGGCACTTTGATGTCTATATTTGCCATGTTGTTATTACTCCAAATTGTCTCTAAATTATTTACGAATGAACTTACTTCATTTTGATGGTGAAAATATCCATAGATCCACCGGAATTTTTATCAAACTCGCAGCCCGCTTTGATCGCGGCCTCAGCCACTTCGCGCGCTGTTTTGGCTTTGCCGTAGGTGGCATGCATGGCACCCAGTGCAAAACCACGGCCTGAGCCAATGCCCCAGAACTCCTTGAATTCAAAGACCTCACGATAGCTGTACAGGCCGTAAATGCCGGTCTGGTTAGCTATCACGACGCTGAACTGGCTGGACTCGTAGGGGTCGTTGTCCTCTTCCTTGGTTTGCAGGAAATAGGTGTCTTTGAGCATGGGATGCAGCTTCAAAAAAGTGTCAAACACCTCATCTTTATTGCCAAATAAGCGCTCCGCCTTCGACAAGGCGTTGATGGCTTTACGCAGCGCCGGAAAATGCGCCACTGTGCCAGCCATGCCAACATAGGTAGGTCCTGTTGCCGTGTCAAATTTGAAAATTTTGGTGTTGTTTTCAAACCGATTACTCAAACGCGTGTCACCAAACGTCACCAGCGTTTCTGCGGCGATGACGATTTGCTTGCCTTTTTTAACGACAACAACCGTGGTCATAGCAAAATGCGGCGGTAATCTGACAGAACTTGACCCAAATAAGCGTTAAAACGAGCAGCAGAAGCACCGTCAATCACGCGGTGGTCGTAACTGAGGGATAACGGAAGCATGAGGCGTGGCGCGAACTCTTTGCCGTTCCAAACTGGTTCCATCACCGATTTGCTCAGGCCCAAAATAGCTACCTCTGGTGCGTTGATGATGGGGTGGAAATAACGACCACCAATGCCACCGAGTGACGAAATGGAGATACAACCACCTTGCATATCTGCACCGCCCAGCTTGCCATCACGCGCTTTTTTGGACAATTCACCCATTTCGCTGGAGATTTGAAAAATGCCTTTTTTGTCAGCGTCTTTCAACACAGGTACAACCAAGCCGTTTGGCGTATCGGCAGCGAAGCCAATGTTGTAGTACTGCTTGTAAACCAGTTGATCGCCATCCAAGGACGCATTGAAATCAGGGAACTTCTTGAGTGCTGCGACGACGGCTTTGATAACGAACGCCAGCATGGTGATTTTGATACCCGCTTTTTCGTTTTCCTTGTTCATTTGAACGCGGAAAGCCTCAAGCTGGGTGATGTCTGCGTTGTCATGGTTGGTGACGTGTGGAATCATCACCCAATTGCGGTGCAAATTAGCGCCGCTGATCTTTTTGATGCGCGACAAATCTTTACGCTCAACCGTGCCAAACTTGGTGAAATCAACTTTTGGCCATGGCAGCAAGGTCATACCGCCTAAATCGCCACCAGATCCGCCCTTGGCCGATGTATTTGTTGCCTGAGCAGCTATTGTTTGTATAGCGCCTGACATCACCGACTTGGTGAACTGCTGAATGTCCTGCTCAGTGATACGGCCTTTTTGACCACTGCCTTTGACTTCTGCCAAAGGTACGCCCAGCTCACGTGCGAACTTGCGAACGGATGGCGAAGCGTGTGGCAAGTTCAAGGTGTTGGACGTAGGCGCATGTGCTGGCACGGCTGCTGCCGGTGCTGAAATCGCAGCCGCAACGGGTGCTGACGCTGCAGCTTGCGGTGCGGCGGCTGGTGCAGTGGCTGCGGCTACCGGTGCAACAGCAGCTGAAGAAACTGCGCTTGACCCTTCCAAAATCGCTATCAAATCGCCAATATTAACTTTGTCGCCCAGCTTGACTTTGAGTTCTTTAAGCACGCCAGCGGCAGAGGAAGGAATCTCCATCGCCGCTTTGTCGGACTCCACCGTCATCAAAGATTGCTCAACTTTGATGGCATCGCCCACTTTGACCAAAATTTCGATCACCGACACGTCTTTGAAGTCGCCAATGTCTGGGATCTTGACTTCTACTGGGCCCAAGGCAACTGCAGGGGTTGCTGCCGCTGCAGCTATTGGTGCTGCTGCTTGTGCGACGGCGGCTGGTGCAGATACCGCCACAGCAGGTGCAGCTACAGAAGCCTCACCCGCGACTTCCAACGACAAAACCACTGAGCCTTCTTTGACTTTGCCGCCAACCGCGACTTTGATTTCTTTCACGACCCCAGCGTGGCTGGAGGGAATCTCCATCGACGCTTTGTCGCTTTCCACCGTCAAGACGGATTGATCCACCTTGATGCTGTCGCCCACTTTGACCATCAACTCAATGACGGCTACTTCGTCGAAGTCTCCAATATCTGGAACTTTGATGTCTACTAATGCCATGTTTTTCTCCCGATGTCTTTTGTATAGTTTCTAAGTATTTGTACAGCTTAAGCGAAAAGCTTAGGCATACAGCGGGTTGATTTTGTCGGTTTTGATGCCGTATTTTTTGATGGCTTCTGCAACTTTGGCAACTGGCACGCTGCCTTCTTCGCTCAAGGCTTTGAGTGCGGCGACCACGATGTAATGGCGGTTGATCTCAAAATGCTCACGCAGTTTGGAGCGGAAGTCTGAGCGGCCAAAGCCGTCAGTTCCCAACACTTTGTAAGCGCGGTGTTTGCCGTCTTTGTAGTTCGGGATGAACGGGCGAATTTGCTCAGCGTAGGCTTTCATGTAGTCGGTTGATGCGACGACTGGGCCAGCGTGCTCGCCAAGTTGTTTGCCGACAAAAGAGACACGTGGCGCATCGGTTGGGTGCAACAAGTTGTGGCGCTCAGCGTCCTGGCCATCGCGGGTCAATTCGTTGAAGCTTGGGCAGCTCCATACGTTGGCGGCAACGCCCCAGTCTTTTTCCAACAGCTCTTGTGCCGCGATGGATTCACGCAAAATCGTGCCTGAACCCAGCAATTGCACCGTCAAAGCAGATTTTGCAGCAGCTGGTTTGCACAAGTACATGCCTTTGATGATTTGCTCTTCCGTGCCAGCGGTCAAGCCTGGCATGGCGTAGTTTTCGTTCAGCAAAGTCAGGTAGAAATACACGTTGTCTTGTTTTTCCACCATGCGCTTCATGCCGTGGTGCAAGATTACGCCCACTTCGTGTGCAAAGGTCGGGTCATAGCTGATGCAATTCGGAATCGTACCGGCCATGATGTGGCTGTGACCGTCTTCGTGCTGCAAACCTTCGCCGTTCAGCGTGGTACGGCCGGACGTGCCGCCCAACAAGAAGCCGCGCGCCTGCATGTCGCCTGCAGCCCAAGCCAAATCGCCAATGCGCTGGAAGCCGAACATCGAGTAATACACGTAAAACGGAATCATGATGCGGTTGTTCGTCGAATACGACGTTGCCGCAGCAATCCAGCTGGACATACCACCCGCTTCGTTGATGCCCTCTTGCAGAATTTGACCGTCTTTCGCTTCGCGGTAGTACATCACTTGGTCTTTATCGACCGGCGTGTAGTTTTGACCTGCGGGGTTGTAAATACCGATTTGACGGAACAAGCCTTCCATACCAAAAGTACGTGCCTCGTCGACCAAAATCGGTACGACGCGGGGACCAAGGGCTTGGTCACGCAAGAGCGTTGTCAAAAAGCGCACATAGGCTTGGGTCGTGGAGATTTCACGGCCCTCTGCGGTCGGCTCAATCACAGATTTGAAGGTCTCCAACGCTGGCACGGTGAACTGCTCGTCCGCCTTGGTGCGGCGATGTGGCAGGTAGCCGCCCAAGGCTTTGCGGCGCTCGTGCAGGTATTGCATTTCTGGCGTGTCGTCTGCCGGTTTATAGAACGGCAGATCGGCCAACTGGCTGTCTGGAATTGGGATGTTGAAACGGTCGCGGAAGGCTTTGATGTCTTCGTCGGTCAGTTTTTTGGTTTGGTGGACGTTGTTTTTGCCTTCACCCGATTTGCCCATACCAAAACCTTTGACGGTTTTGATCAACAACACGGTTGGTTGACCGGTGTGGTTAACAGCCTTGTGGTACGCAGCGTAAACCTTTTTCGAGTCATGGCCACCACGGCGCAAGTCAAAAATCTCTTCATCGCTCATGTGCGCGACCATCTCTAAGGTACGCGGGTCGCGGCCGAAGAAGTGTTTACGCACGTAAGCGCCGTCGTTGGCTTTCATGGCTTGATAATCGCCATCCAGGGTTTCCATCATCAGTTTCTTCAAAGCGCCGTCTTTGTCACGCGCCAAAAGTGGATCCCAACCGCTGCCCCACAGCAGCTTGATGACGTTCCAGCCTGCGCCACGGAATTCGCCTTCCAGTTCTTGCACAATCTTGCTGTTGCCACGAACTGGGCCATCCAAACGCTGCAAATTGCAGTTGATGACGAAAATCAGGTTGTCCAAGCCTTCACGGGCGGCCAAACCAATCGCGCCTAATGACTCAACCTCATCCATTTCACCGTCGCCACAGAACACCCAAACCTTGCGGTTTTCAGTGTTCGCAATGCCACGTGCGTGCAAATACTTCAAGAAACGGGCTTGGTAAATCGCCATCAAAGGCCCTAAACCCATGGAAACCGTCGGGAACTGCCAAAATTCTGGCATCAATTTAGGGTGCGGATAGCTAGACAAGCCCTTACCATCGACTTCTTGACGGAAATTGAGCAACTGCTCTTCTGTCAAACGGCCCTCAAGGTAAGCACGGGCGTAAACGCCAGGTGACACGTGGCCTTGAATGTAAAGACAATCGCCGCCATGATTTTCAGATTCGGCATGCCAAAAATGGTTAAAACCAGCGCCAAACAAGCTTGCCAGCGACGCGAATGAGCCGATGTGCCCCCCCAAATCGCCACCATCTGCAGGGTAATGGCGGTTGGCTTTGACCACCATGGCCATGGCATTCCAACGCATGTAGGCGCGCAAGCGCTCTTCCATGGCCAAATTGCCTGGAGCTCGCACTTCTTGATCTGGCTCTATGGTGTTGACGTAAGCCGTCGTCGCTGAAAACGGCATGTCAATGCTGCTTTGGCGCGCATGCTCTAGCAATTGCTCTAAAAGGAAATGTGCCCTCTCAGGGCCTTCTGAAGCGATAACGGCGGACAAAGCGTCCATCCATTCGCGGGTTTCTTGGCTATCGGCATCTTGCGGTATGAGGCCTTGTAAGTTTGTCGGAACTGCTGACATGGTTTGTCTCCTGTTAATTTAGATTTCTAATTCAGTGACTCTGCTTTAGTGTTGTCACTTGGTTTAAAAGGCACGATTTCTGATTTTGTTGACACGGAACTTACATCGAATTTAAACGCAAATTAGGTCAAGTTCTCTATTGTTGCATAAATTTTCTTAAATATCAAATTATGATTTACAATTTTATATTGTGAAATATAAAGACGCCATCCATAAACCCATACACTCTAGGTATGGATGTATCTAAGAGCAAAGAAAACCCTAAATTTTCTATAAACGGACTACCCGCGTTGTTACGCGCATGGTGGCGAAAACAGTCGCCTACACGTCAAGATCGTTACGCCAGTATTGCCCCGCTGGTAACCGTACTGTTGTTTTTGGCCGCCATCATTGCGTCGTTTTCTTATTTAAGACTAGAAGAAATCGACAGAGAGCATGAAACCATCAAACGCGATGTGGAATACGCGCAGCAACGCTTGCGATTGCGTCTTTTAGAACGGCAAGAACAACTCATGCGTGTAGCGCGTGATGTCTCAAGCAAAGAAATGGATGCTGAAGACTTCACAGCGCAAGCCGAAACGCTGATCAACAACTACCCAGAGCTTTATGCCATCACCTGGATCGACAACAAACAACGGGTAAAGGCAGCTTATGCATCGTCCAGCGCCTCAAGCCCGCAACTGCGCGGTGTGGGCAGCATTGTCAATTTCAAAGATGCCGAGGGCTCGTTTGCCTTCAATTTAGCCAAAGATCTAGCGCAACCCATTTACTCGCGTCCCGTGATTGAGGCCGGTACCCAGCCGATTTTGCAACTGCATATACCCATGACCGAAAAAGGCAAATTCGCAGGCGTCATCATGGGCGAATACTCGGTGGATGGTGTGTGGCGATATGGCGTTCCAAGTGAAATTACTGCTAAGTATGCGGTATCGCTGATCAATGGAAAAAACACGGTGATGGCGGGTCAAGCCATCAAACCTCGCAATGTTGCCACCAAATTACTGCCTTGGGCCGCAGCGCCGAATGAATACCAAATCCCCGTTTCACCCGTGGGAAATGACTTGGTTTTGCGTGCACAAGCCTACCGTACTTCTTTGGGCTTGGTTGGAAGCGGGCTTTTTTGGTTAACCGCTGCGCTAAGCGCCTTGACGGTCTGGATGTTGGTTGCCACTTGGCGCCACACCCGCAGACGTATGCGAACCCAGCAAGCCTTGATCAGTGAAACCAACTTTCGCCGCGCGATGGAAAACTCCATGCTCACAGGTATGCGGGCATTGGACATGCAAGGGAAAATCACCTACGTGAACCCCGCATTTTGTGACATGACGGGTTGGTCAGAAGCAGAGTTGATTGGTACAACAGCGCCCTTCCCCTACTGGCCTGCACAAGATTATGAAATTCTAAGCAAGCAGCTTGAGGATGAGCTGGCGGGACGTTCCCCAGTCGGCGGCTTTCAAATTCGCGTGAAACGTAAAAACGGCAAATTATTTGATGCGCGTATGTATGTGTCGCCATTGATTGACGCCAAAGGTCAGCAAACTGGTTTGATGACATCAACCACAGACATCACCGAACCCAACCGCGTGCGTCAACAACTTTTAGAGTCACAAGACCGCTTCATCACCGTCTTAGAAGGTATGGACGCTTCAGTTTCCGTCGCACCCTTGGGTCGTTCAGATTTGCTGTTTGCCAACAAAATGTACCGTCAGTGGTTTGGCGCTGACACCATTGGTCATTTGCAGCTGATTGCCCAAGCTGGCGTTGTTGCAGATATTCCCCTAGAGGAAATGGGTGACGATGTGGACAGTTTGGCGGGGCTACCACTAGACCAGCTCAGCACGTCGCAGATTAAGAACTTTGAAATCTTCATTCCAGAGCTGTCGAAATGGCTGGAAGTGCGCTCACGTTATCTAACATGGGTCGACGGCCGGTTGGCGCAGATGGTGATTGCGACAGACATCACATCGCGTCGAGATGCCGAGGCGCTGGCTCTTCAGCAAGCTGAGCGTGCGCAAAGTGCCAGCCGACTCATCACCATGGGCGAAATGGCCTCCAGTGTGGCGCATGAGCTGAATCAGCCGCTGACCGCTATTAACAACTATTGCAATGGCATCGTCTCGCGCATCAAATCTAAGCAAATCACGGAAGAAGACATGCTGAATGCACTGGATAAAACAGCCAAACAAGCGCAACGTGCGGGGCAGATTATTCAACGCATTCGCTCCTTCGTGAAGCGCAGTGCGCCGAATCGAACCGCGTCAAACGTGTTGGCGATGGTGGAAGCTGCCAAAGAACTGGCTGAAATTGAAATGCGGCGCAGAAACGTCCATCTGAGTACCTACGTTGCGGCACGTTTGCCAGATTTGCTGGTAGACCCGATTTTGATTGAACAGGTCTTGATCAATTTACTTAAAAATGCAGCTGAATCAGTCGACGCAGCACAGCGCAACTCTGCCAACCGAAGTGTGGAGTTGCGCGTTACACCCAAGAAGGTTGAAGACCGGCAAGTGATTGAATTTGCAGTCGTTGATACCGGTTTAGGCCTGCAACCTGAAGTGATGGCGCGATTGTATGAATCCTTTTTCTCTACCAAAGCAGAGGGCATGGGCATGGGCTTGAGTTTATGCCGTTCTATCATCGAGTCGCATTTGGGGCGAATTGCCGCTGAGAACATCTACAATGGGGCGGATGTCGTAGGCTGTAGGTTTGCGTTTTGGCTGCCTTTGCAGCTGGAGAGTTTGCCGGAAAGCAGCACTTCGCCGAGCACGGTGTAACTGAATTTATATTAAGCAGGAGTATTTGCATGAGTTTGATTCCGAAAAAAGGCACTGTGTACGTCGTGGATGATGACGAGGCCGTGCGCGACTCCTTGCAATGGTTGTTAGAAGGCAAAGACTACCGCGTGCGCTGTTTTGACTCAGCGGAAACCTTTTTAAGCCGATACGATGCCCGCGAAGTGGCTTGCCTGATTGTGGACATCCGCATGGGTGGTATGACGGGTTTGGACTTGCAAAACCGACTGATCGAACGCCAATCTCCCCTGCCTATCGTTTTCATCACTGGCCACGGCGACGTGCCCATGGCGGTGGACACCATGAAAAAAGGTGCGATGGATTTCATCCAAAAGCCTTTCAAAGAGGAAGCCTTGGTCAGCTTGGTTGAGCGCATGCTGG
>JANPIC010000119.1:0-3689 GCA_031424795.1 Polaromonas sp.
ACCCTTCGACAAGCTCAGGGCGAACGGGGGAAATCAATGCGCGGTGGCAGCCACTAAACCGTGCTTTGCCTTGTAATCACCCACAGCGGCCTTGATGGCGTCTTCTGCCAAAATGGAGCAATGAATCTTCACCGGAGGCAAAGCCAGCTCTTCAGCGATGTCGCTGTTTTTCAACGCTGCCGCTTGGTCCAAAGTTTTGCCTTTGACCCACTCGGTGACAAGTGAGCTGGACGCAATCGCCGAGCCGCAGCCATAGGTTTTGAAGCGTGCATCTTCAATGACGCCAGTGAGCGGGTTGACCTTGATTTGCAGCTTCATCACGTCGCCGCAAGCAGGTGCACCCACCATGCCAGTGCCAACCGAGTCGTCGCCTTTTTCAAAGCTGCCGACGTTGCGTGGGTTTTCGTAGTGGTCAACTACTTTGTCTGAATAAGCCATGATCGTTACCTCTAAATTTCTAAACTTACTTTAAATACTGTTATTTATCATATGGTTATAACGATAAATTAAAGTATTACATTAATTACTGGGTTAATGGGCTGCCCATTGAATGGTGCTGATATCTATGCCTTCTAAGTACATATCCCACAGCGGGCTCAGGTCGCGCAATTTCGCGACATTGAGTTTGATGGTTTCTACGGCGTAGTCGATTTCTTCTTCGGTCGTCCAGCGGCCAATCGTCATACGTAAGCTGCTGTGTGCCAATTCGTCGCTGCGGCCCAGGGCGCGTAGCACATAACTTGGCTCTAAAGACGCTGACGTACACGCTGAACCTGACGACACCGCCAAGCCTTTGATACCCATGATCAAGGACTCGCCTTCGACGTAGTTAAAGCTCATGTTCAAGTTGTGCGGAATGCGTTTGTCGGCATGGCCGTTCAAAAACACCTGCTCGATGTCTTTCAAACCGTTCAACATACGCTCGTGCAGGGCACGAATACGCACATTGTCAGCATGCATTTCAAGCTTGGCAATGCGATAGGCTTCGCCCATGCCCACGCACTGGTGTGTCGGCAAGGTGCCAGAACGCATGCCACGCTCATGACCGCCGCCGTGCATTTGCGCCTCCAGGCGAACGCGCGGCTTACGACGCACGTACAAAGCGCCTATGCCCTTTGGACCGTAGGTTTTGTGTGAGGTCAAGCTCATCAAATCGACCGGCAATTTGGACATATCAACATCGATACGACCCGTGGCCTGCGCGGCATCCACATGGAAAATCACGCCTTTTTCGCGGCAAATATTGCCAAGCGCGGTGATGTCTTGAATCACGCCGATTTCGTTGTTGACAAACATCACGCTGGCCAAAATCGTGTCGGGGCGAATGGCGGCTTTGAACACGTCTAAATCCAGCAGTCCGTCCTCTTTCACGTCAAGGTAAGTCGCCTCAAAACCTTGGCGCTCCAGCTCGCGGAAGGTGTCCAACACGGCTTTGTGCTCGGTTTTCACGGTGATGATGTGCTTGCCCTTGGTTTTGTAAAAACCCGCAGCGCCCTTGATAGCCAGGTTGTTGGACTCGGTTGCACCAGATGTCCAAACGATTTCGCGTGGGTCTGCGCCAATCAAATCTGCAATATGGCCGCGGGCGGTTTCAACAGCGGCTTCTGCCTCCCAACCCCAAGCGTGGCTGCGAGACGCTGGGTTGCCGTGGTGCTCACGCAGCCAAGGAATCATGGCGTCGACCACGCGGCCATCACACGGTGTGGTGGCGCTGTAGTCTAGGTAAATCGGGAAATGTGGGGTAGCTTCCATGTTGGTACTCAATATTCAATAAAACTGACTAAAATGAGTCAAAATACACTAAATTTATATAAAAATTACCTCTAGCCGGCGTATTTATTGATTAGTTTACTATAAATATTATAGCAGCTATTAAACAATACTTAACCAACGATTACACCTTTGCCGCGTACATAGCACCTAGTGCAAACACCGAATTTGGCGCGTTTGTACGAATTGGCTTTTGCACTGGCATGCTGGAAATACCGCGTTTAGAAATAGGGGCGCTGACTGTTTCAACCCCGCCCTTGGCGTGGTGGTCGTCCATCAGTTTTTGTAGCGATACAGAGTCTAAAAACTCCGTCATTTTACTGTTCAATGAGGTCCACAGGTCGTGCGTCATGCATTTGCCCGTACCTTCTCCATGGCAATTTTCGCGGCCTTCACAGTGTGTGGCGTCTAGTGGCTCATCCACAGAAATAACGATGTCGGTGACAGAAATATCCGCCGCGTTACGCGCCAAGGTGTAACCGCCGCCTGGGCCACGGGTGGATTCGACCAATTGCGCACGGCGCAATTTGCCAAAAAGTTGCTCTAAATAAGACAGGGAAATGTGCTGGCGCTCGCTAATCGTCGCCAAAGTCACTGGGCCATTGGTCTGGCGCAGTGCTAAATCTATCATCGCTGTAACGGCAAATCGGCCTTTTGTGGTGAGTCTCATAACAGTTTCCTAGTGGTTAGCTCGGTAGAAACCCTTGCTTTTCATGAAAATGCAGGTCTTTGCCGAGTAATTAAGTCAAGTATAACAGAAGTAGAGTTAATTAGTCGGGTAATACGCAGATAAGTTCCCGACGAAATCATTCTACACCGCTATGAGCGAAATAGATACTGTTTAGTTCAATAAATAACTTAGCGGTCAAGTGTGGATTGTTAAATCGACACAATATTGTCCATCCCCGGCGCGCCAAACGCCTGCTCTTTCAGGATGTGCAACTGGTCGCGCACCCTCGCCGCTTTTTCGAATTCCAGGTCTTTGGCGTGCTGCATCATCAGCTTCTCCAGACGCTTGATTTCGCGGCCAATGTCTTTTTCGGACATGTCTTCCACCTTGGCACGGTTCATGGCGTCGTTCTCTAAACGCTCCATTTCCAAGCCCGCTTTGGTGCTGTAAACGCCGTCTATCAGGTCTTTGATCTTCTTGTTGATGCTCATCGGCGTGATGCCGTTGGCTTCGTTGTGCGCGATTTGTTTGTTGCGGCGACGTTCGGTTTCATCCATGGCGCGGCGCATGGAATCGGTGATTTTATCGGCGTACAAAATAGCGCGACCATTCAGGTTACGTGCCGCCCGGCCTATGGTTTGAATCAAACTGCGCTCAGAACGCAAAAAGCCCTCTTTGTCCGCATCCAGAATCGCCACCAAACTCACCTCGGGCACGTCCAAACCCTCGCGCAGCAAGTTGATGCCGACCAGCACGTCAAACGCGCCCAACCGCAGGTCGCGCAAAATCTCGACCCGCTCCACGGTGTCAATATCGCTGTGCAAGTAGCGCACCTTGACGCCGTTGTCAGACAAGTAATCCGTCAACTGCTCAGCCATGCGTTTGGTCAGCGTGGTGATGAATACGCGCTCTGACTTCTCAACACGGATGCGGATCTCCTGCAGCACATCGTCCACCTGGCTGGTCGCGGGACGCACTTCGACTTCGGGGTCAACCAGGCCGGTAGGCCGCACGACCTGCTCGACCACCTGGCCTGCGTGTTCTTTTTCCCAATTCGACGGCGTGGCCGAGACCAGCACAACCTGGCGCATTTTGGTCTCAAACTCGGCAAACTTGAGTGGCCGGTTGTCCATGGCGCTCGGGAGCCGAAAGCAGTATTCAACCAGTGTCGATTAGCGCGAGCGGACGCCCAGATACATCGCGCCAAACTGGCCGATGGTGACGAGGCTTTCGTCCACAAACATCATCG
>JANPIC010000120.1:0-9765 GCA_031424795.1 Polaromonas sp.
GTAATCGGAATTGTACGTATAGCATTTGAAGTCTTTATGCTAGGCAATGATGCCCTAGGGTCGTCCTCAGTTTCATTTGTTTTCACAGACATTCTCCAGCGAAGAATACCTGAAATAGGATCGTGTTCGGACTTTAGAAAATCGGCTCGCAGAGAGAGTAATTCCCCTCGCCGTAGTCCTTGAAGCAATAACAAAGTCACAACACTGTATACGCGCCACTGGGTTGTTTCCAATTCAAAAGGATTTTTCGTCGAGCCAGGGATCGCTGAATCAAGCATTTCAATCACCACCGAACGCGGGATTGCTCTAAGCTGATTACCAAGTCGCTTACGAAATGGCCGTAGTCCCATATACAGCCTATCAAGTCGTCCAATACGCTCTCGAATGTCTGACATTTGATTTGAAATCAAAGGATTGCGCTCAATTCGTTCGCAGGTGTCCTTAATAAAATGGAATGCAGTATTCCATCGAGCCTGTGCTTTGTTTGTTGGGTGAGGAACATTTCGTAAAGTAACAAAAAATGATTCAAGGACAGCACTTAACGCGTCAAAGTCAAGAACGCTAAGTGAGTCATCAAGAATGCCGCCAATTTCCTCGGTGTGCTGATACATGGCATCAATATGCTTAAGCTTTTCACGCAAAGTGGACGGTGCGAGGTTGGCACCATGGAACATGCTCCAAACTGCGGACCAATAGCGCGGCAAGCTTAAATCATCAACGAGAACATCGGTACGAGATTGAAGTGTATAGAGCATAGAAACGCAACAGTTAAAACTACCGTTATCATATCTCTAGTGTTGCGTTAATCAATATTAAACGCAACAGACAATAAACTACCGGGACTTTATACGATGTATATTATGTTAAATAATACATTGACCACATGACAGTTAAACGCCCTATCGCCATTGTCAGTGCCATGCACGACGAACTCTCCCAGCTCCTCGCCCTCATGCCTGATGAACACAAGCAAATCCGCGCTGGACGGGAGTTTTGGTTGGGGCATTTGCATGGGCATGACGTGGTGTTGGTACTTTCAGGTATTGGCAAAGTGGCTGCAGCAACGACTGCAACTTTGCTGATTGAGCACTTTCAGGCGTCTCATATCGTGTTTACTGGCGTGGCTGGGGGTTTGGGCAAAAACGTCAACGTGGGCGATTTGGTGGTTGCGATTAACTTTATGCAGCACGATTTAGATGTTTCGCCACTTTTCCCCAAATACGAGGTTCCAGGCTACGGTTTTGCCGTTTTTCAAGCTGATAGCACTTTGGCGAAGGAACTGAAACAAGCCTGCTTTGCCGTTTTAGGCGATTTAGCCACTGTGTTGACAATTGACGCTAGAACCGCTTTTAACTTGGCAAACCCGCAATTACACCATGGCTTGCTCATCAGCGGTGACCGCTTTGTTTCAACGACGGCGGAGAGCCAAAAACTGCAGCAAGACTTGCCGCAAGCTTTGGCTGTAGAAATGGAGAGCGCAGCGTTTGCACAAGTTTGTCATGATTACAAGGTGCCCTTCGCCGCCGTCCGCACCATTTCAGACCGTGCAAACGACGATGCTACAGTTGATTTCAACCATTTTTTAAGTGAAGTCGCCAGCCATTACAGCGCCAGCATTGTGGACAAATGGCTGAAGAATCGGCGAGCCGTCGTCGTGTAGACGTCGTGTAAATTAACGCTGCGGCTTGATTTTATAGATGGCGTTGTTGCGATCTGCGCTCATGTAAATCACGCCATCTGTCCCCACGGCCACACCTGTGGGCACATTGGGCGGTGGCAGACCTGGGCCGGCTTCTAAACCGATCGGCAAGTTTTCTGCAACGATACGGCGTGAACCATCAGCGACGTTAATTTCCACCAAACGACGCGCAGCCGCTTCGGCAACGATGAAGGTGCCCCATGGCGTTTGCGCCACGCCTTCAGGCAACACCAGTTTGTCGGCTACCACGGTTTTGCTGCCATCGGTCAGGTTGATGCGGGTCAAATTGCCAGCCGCTTCCGTCACGTACAAAGCACCGTCTTTGCCCAGTATCATCTGTACGGGGCCAGCCAAGCCTTTAGCGACGACGGTGCGCTCTTTGAAGTCTGCACCACTGGCGCGGGTGATTTCGCCGGTCGCTATTTCCGCAAACACCAAGCTGCCATCGTTTAAAAACAAGGCATCCATAGGCGCTTTGAGGCCATGAATCACAGCCGTGGTTTTTCGCGTTGCGCGGTCTACCACCTGCACAGAGCCTGTGAACCATGACGACAAGGCAAATTGCTTGGCCGACAAGCCTACGGAAAACGGGTACTCCAAGTCCGACGATTGCATGCGAAACACGTCTTTCACCACACCGCTTTTGACATTGACTTCACGAAAAGCAAACAAATCAGTCACCCACAGCGTATCGCCATCCAGCTTGATGCCGCCTGGGACGGACAATTTACCGCCTGTCAGCAAACGCACGTCACCCGACGCAGGGTTGTACGACTGCACCGAGTTGTCTGCCATGTTGGAGACATAAATCATGCCGTCGGGTGCAATCGCCAGGTTGTCAATGGCTGGGTTGAGCTTCTGCATCACCGTTTTGCGGCCCGTTGCCAAATCGACCTTGCTCAATTCACCCGTGTTGGTATCAACAGCCCATAAATTGCCTTTGCCGTCCAAATTAGCGGCGGCGGGGATTTTGAATTCGCTGTTGATCACGGTGATAGCACCATCTGCCGGATTCATCTTGGCCACTTGGCCTTTGAACCAAATCGGCCCATAAATCATACCGTCTGGCCCGACTTCAAAGCCGTTGAAACCGCCTATATCTTTGGCAATCAAACGTGGCGGTTTGACCCCTGCCACGTCGATTTCATGCATCGCATCGCCTAAAAAGACTTGTGAGGCATACAGCTTGCCGTTTTTTTGATCAAAAGCCAATGAATTGATACCGGGCAAATCTTTGGCCAAAATGCGAATCGGCGCCGTGTCGTTTTCACGGTAGCGAACGATGCCTTGCAGGTACGAGGTCCAGGCCATTTCGCCATTCGGGCCAATGGCAATATCGTCCGCCTCCCCTTCGGGTGCAGCGATGAAGACTTTGGTCGCCCCCGTTATGCGATCCACTTCCCACATGCTGCTACCGACTACCGTACCTGCGAGCAAACGCCCTTTAGCGTCAACCGCCAGCCCGTGTACCCCATGAAAAGAAGATGGTGCGACCAGTACTTCAGGAGCCGCCCAAGCGGCAGGACGCATCGGTGACATTGCCGTGCAAGCGGCCAAACCGAAGCTGGTTACCAGCAGTCCCAGTTTCCAAAAGCTTTTCATACGCATCTCCTTTTGAGGTTGAATCGTCCAGTTTAGGTTGCTTCATGGGAATGCCTTGGTCTCATGAGGGACAGCCTCTTAAAACCGCACTTTAAACGTCGCAAACACTGCTGCGCTTACTTTGGTTATTTTGGGTACGGCGTAGATATCTAAACCGACGTGCTGAGTTTCGACCGACACCAACGGCAGCAGCACGGGTGTGATTTTTGCTTCTAAGTAGCCCGTGATCAGCACGGCTTGCATGCCCAGTTTGACCGGCCCATAGCTGTATGGCAGCCACTGCGCACCGGCGTAAACGCTGTTGCGGTTGTTGCTGTTGATGTAGCCGCCAGCGGTCAGTCGCGTGTTTTCTAAACCAGTCAGCTCTTCAAACCAAGGCGACTTCCACTGCAAAGCCAAGCCCGGATTGCGTTCTCTGAATTCGCAGGTGCGGCAGCTGTGGTACGCCAAACCGCCCAAAATGACCCAAGGTGACTCTTGCGTTGAGAAAAAGGCATTTTCAGCCTTTATTTCGATGGTAGCCGGCGTATTTATTGCCTGTTGCGCTATTGAATTAGTAGTAAATAGTGCACATAAAAGAGGCGCTAAAGATAGTAATAAACGTTTCAAAATCACCCCCAAACCAACAAAGCATCGCGCCCGTCGACCGCCAAAGTCACTTTTTCACCAAATGGCAGCACCACTTTTGTCGCGACATGCCCCATGGGCAAACCGGTCAACACAGGGCATTTCACCTGCGTGCGTAGCCAATCGACCACGCTTTGAAGTTTGTAGCCTTTGTCGGCTTGCGGGAAGAGTTTGTAATTGGTAAATTGCCCAAAAATAATGGCTTTTTGTTTGCCTAGCACGCCAGCATGCAGCAGTTGCGTCAAATTCCGCTCGATGCGGTAGGGGTGTTCGGCCACGTCTTCGATGAACAACATACCGCTTTTATCGGTCGCTGCAGATGGCAAATACGGCGTGCCGACCAGGCTGGTCAGCACACTGAGGTTGCCACCCCACAGCGTGGCATTGTTGATGTTAAAACTCTCATTTTGAGTGCTAAATATACCTCTAGCCGGCGTATTTATTGCCTGAGTAGCTATATTTTTTATAGTATTTTGAAGCTTCTCCAAAGGCATTCGCCACCCTGCCCCCTCACCCTGCCCGACCAGTAAATCGTCAAAACAGGCTTCCATGATGCAGTCTGGCGAGCCGTCTTTCTCGACAATCTGCCCAAAATCACCACACACCGATGGGCCAGACCAGCTGCTTGCGCCGGTTTTGGCTAACAGTGCACACTGCAAGGCCGTGAAGTCGCTGTAACCCACAAAAAGCGTGCCCTGCCCTTTGCTGGGATGGATAGCTTTGGCAATGGTTTTGTAGTCAATGCCGCCCAAAATCCGGCTGATTCCGTAGCCGCCGCGCGAGGTCAGCGCCACGTCTGCGCCACTGGCAGCCGCGCGATGAATAGCGGCAATACGGGTGGTGTCGTCGCCTGCAAAGCGTAAATGCCCTGTCAACGCATCGGTGTCGATTTCAACTTCATGTCCCAAGTTTGTGAGCCGCTTGATGCCGCGCTTGAACGCCGCTTTGTCGATAACGCGGCTTGAGGGGGAATAAACGTATATATGGCTCATAAATTATCTAAAAACATGAACGGCAAGTTTAGCAATCTCTTCACCATGCTCTTGCACAAAATGCCCTGCATGGTCCAAAATCAAAGGTTCAGGGCAACCATTGATCGATTTTTGCAAGCTACGCATGGCTTCTAAACCCAGCACGGGATCTTGTGCACCAACGGCCATCAGCGTGGGGCCCTCCCAATCGTTCTCCCAAAAATCTCTGGCTTTGCAGGACACTTCTGCCCCATCAGATTGGGGTACTTCTGGCACCATGGGCGGGAAAGCGCGGGTAGCGGCACGAAAGCCTTTCTCTGGAAAAGGCGCCATGTAAGCCGCGCACTCGGCGGGGCTCATTTGCGGGTTGCCGCGTGCAAAGAGCTTGTCGATTTTGAATTCTGGGTTTTTACGGCACATCTCGCGCCAGTCTTTAAAGCCCTGAGTCAAAGGCTCATCGCCCGTACCCAAAGCGGTGTTCATCACCAGTAAACCTTTGATTCTGTTGGATTTTTTGTGAAACTCATGTGGCAGCGTCAAACCCAAAATGCCACCCCAGTCTTGCACTACCAGCACGATGTTTTGTAAATCCAGGCGCTCAATCAGCTCAATCAGCACCTGCCTGTGCCAGGTGAAGGTGTGAAAAGCGTCTTTTTTCGGCTTGTCGCTTTTGCCGAAACCGATCAAATCTGGCGCTATCACCCTACTCCCACTTTCTAAGAAAGTGGGGATCATCTTGCGGTACAAATAGCTCCAAGCGGGGTTACCGTGCAGGCACAGATAAGTGGTTTGAACCGAGGCTTCAATGGCCACATCCGACTCGCCTTCGTCCAAATAATGCAGCCGCAGCCCTTGCAAAGCCGGTAAATTGCTGACGTAATGCGCTTGCCACGGGTAATCGGGAATATTCTCAAAAGCCGAGTCAGGCGTGCGCAAGGCATCGCTGCGCAGCGGGTGTTTCAGCCCAGCTTCTTGTTTGTTGATTTCTCGTTTGTCTTGAAAAAAGCCTTGCAACATCACGCTTGCTTCATCCGCCAGCACGCCGCCTTCCACCTCGGTTTGATGGTTCAGCGAAACGTTGTTAAACAAGTTGGTGACAGAGCCTGCAGCACCCGTTTTGGCGTCTGCTGCACCAAAAACAACGCGTTTCAGCCGCGAATGCAACATCGCGCCCGCGCACATAGCGCACGGCTCCAGCGTCACAAACAGCTCGCAGCCTTCTAAGCGGTAGTTGCCCAACGCTTTCGCCGCCGCACGCAGAGCCACAATTTCGGCATGCGCCGTCGGGTCATGGTCGGCAATGGGTGAGTTGCGCCCTACCGCAATCACGACGCCGTCCTTCACCACCACTGCGCCCACAGGCACTTCGCCTTTGGCCGCAGCGGCCTGCGCCTCTTGCAAGGCCAGCGCCATGAACGAGTCGTCTTCGCGGTCTTTGGGAACTAAATACATGTGCCCAATGTTACATGGACTTTATGCCAATTGATGAGGAATTTTGAGGTGATTAATTACTTGACCGCATTCGGGAAAAACAACTGCTCCCCGCCAATTTTGTAGCTGGCAATGGCGGTTTGACCATTGGCCGACACCACCCAATCAACAAATTTTTGCCCCTCCACCACCTTGGTTTGCGGGTGTTTGGCGGGGTTGACCAGCATGACGCCGTATTGGTTGAACAGGCGGTTGTCGCCTTCGACCAGCACGGCCAAATCTGCGCGGTTTTTGAAGCTCAGCCACGTGCCACGGTCAGCCAGCACGTAAGCGCCCAAGCTAGACGCCATGTTCAGCGCAGGACCCATGCCGCAGCCGCATTCTTTGTAGCCCGTACCCATTGCAGTTTTGTTGTCCAATCCTGCCGTTTTCCAATAGCGCAATTCCGCAGCGTGCGTACCGCTTTTGTCACCGCGAGAGATGAAGTTGCCGTTCGCAGCAGCCACCTTTTTCAGCGCCTCCACAATGTCTTTGCCTTTAACCTTGGCTGGGTCAGCCGCTGGGCCGATCAGCACAAAGTCGTTGTACATCACAGGGAAGCGTTTCACCGCAAAGCCGTCGGCCACGATTTTGTCTTCTGCCGCTTGGTCATGCACAAACAGCACATCCGCGTCGCCCCTGCGCCCCATATCCAGCGCTTGGCCTGTGCCTAGAGCGACGACTTTGACATCAATGCCGCTGGCTTTTTTGAACTCAGGCAGCAAGTAGCTGAACAGGCCAGATTGCTCAGTGGACGTCGTTGACGCCACCACAATCGATTGTGCCGATACGCTCGAAATTGCTATACTATTAATAGCTACAGAAACAATGAATACACCGGTTAGATGCTTAAATGAGGAGTGAAATTGCATATTTTTAAAGTTTAATGATCGAAAAGTAATGACGCTGATGAAAGATGAGCAAAGATGAGTTATGGTATCGACTAATCCATTTTTCAGCGATATGAAACGCCATGCATAGGCTCCAATTCCATTACACCCTCAGCAAAAACGTTAGCCCAGCGACGGTACGCAACCCGCTGATTGATTTGCTGCAAGCCGTCTCCACCCAAGGCTCGATTTCAGCCGGCGCAAGGTTGCTGGGTTTGTCGTACCGCCACGTGTGGGGCGAGCTGAAGCGCTGGGAGACTGAGCTGGGCGGTGAGCTGCTGATTTGGGAAAAAGGACAATCTGCCCGCTTGAGCGAATTTGGCAGCAAGCTGATGTGGGCTGAACGCCAAGCCCAAGCGCGGCTTGCGCCGCAGATTGAAGCCTTGCGTGCGGAGCTAGAGCGCTCATTTGCCGTGGCTTTTGACGACAGCGCCCACGTGGTCACCCTCTACGCCAGCCACGACGATGCATTGAGCCAGTTGCGCGAGGCAGCCACCACTCTGTCAATTCCCCCATCAACGAAGCTTCACCTGGACATCCGCTTCACCGGCAGCGTAGACGCCATTCGCGCCCTGAACGAAGGCCGTTGCGTGATGGCGGGGTTTCACACACTGGACAATATCGGCAAAAACACCCTGACCGAGCGCATTTACAAGCCACTGTTGAAGCCCGGTTTGCACAAAATCATAGGCTTTGCCAGCCGCACCCAGGGCTTGATGGTCGCACCCGGCAACCCCTTGAACATAAAGGGTTTGGCAGATTTAACCCACCCAAAAAATGACATAACCATACGCTTTACCAACCGCGCTTTGGGCACGGGTACCCGCGTTGTGTTGGACGAATTACTCGCATCGGCAGGGTTAAACGCCTCTGACATCACCGGTTATGACCACACAGAGCCATCGCACGCGGCCGTCGCCCACGCTGTGCTGTCGGGTCAGGCCGATGCAGGCTTGGGCATAGCCGCCGCAGCCGTGCAAGCGGGCTTGGATTTTGTTCCTTTGGTACAAGAAAACTACCACTTGGTGTGCCTCAAATCTGCCTTGACACAACCCGGCATCGTGGCACTGCAAACTTTGCTACAAACGCCACAATGGCAAAAAGCGATGGCCAATATTCCAGGCTACGCGGCATCCAAAAGCGGCAACGTGCTGTCTTTGCGCAAAGTGCTGCCGTGGTGGGATTTGCCAGTTAAAGTTGGGTAATTTGGACAATTGCAGCTTTAAATCGCTATATTTTTAATAGCTGTCTAGGTAATAAATACGCCGGCTAAAGGCTATTTATATCTTAAAAATGGCACTTTTATCGACTATCAATAAGCCGAACCTGTTTTTTCAGCCGGTTTGTCTACATTTCCGCCATCTAAAGCCTTCTGCTGCGCCTCTGCAGCCGCCTTCATCGCTTCATTGACTTGGTCCCTCACCTGCGTTTGCATCTGCTTGCTTTGCTCGGCGATGTTGGCTGGGGTGGCGGTAGAATTCGCGCTTGAAGGTGCTGAATTGGGTAATTGAGTTACCGTAGTCAACTGGCTTTTCGCCAAAAAGCCAACGATGGCGACGACGATAAGTAGTCCGATAAGGCTAAAAATCATGCGCATGGGTTTGTTTCCTTTCAAAGAGTATGAATGGTTTGCTTCTCTGAGGTATTTAGGCGGGTTTATTGCCCTTCAACCCCAGCCTGACCATCCAAGCCGCCAAAGCCCGCTCGTCGTCATTCCCCGTCGCATACATGGTGTGCAGCGCTGCGTGCGATTCGGGTCGGTGCTGGTTGATCTTGATTTTGCATTGCAAATCAAGCACTTGCAGCTCGAAACCGACAATACCTGCCAGCATTTTGTGCTGAAACTCAGTACCCAAATCCAGCCATTGCTGCGCATAGCGCGGCTCGTGGTCGCCAATCAGCTTCTTCAGCAGCCGGTCTTTGGCCAAAGGGTCTTCAATCAGCGTCGCCTGCACCGTGCAATGCACGGCGAGGTAGTTCCACGACGGCACCCGCGCTAAATCGGGGTAAATTTGCGGCGATAAGTAAGCGTTTGGGCCTAGAAATGTCACCACTGCTTGCGGCCGGGCTTGCAAGTACTTCCAGTGCGGATTCGGCTTGGCGCAATGGCCCAAAAGCGTTAAACCCACATCCGTTCTCTCTGAGCCTGTCGAGGGGTTTTCTTCCAAATGCAGCGGCAAATGCGTCACAAACGGCAAACCCGCATCGTCCACGCTGATGAGCGACGCAAACGGATGCGCACGCATGATGTCCAGCGCTTGGATGCGGTCTTTGGCTTGGAATTGAGGCGGTTGGTACATGGTGATCAGATCATTTGAAGTAAGTAAATATGATTACTTTGCGACTTTGGTCTATGGTGTTTTTTATTCATATTGTTATAGTAAACGTTAAAGAAGTAACTTTATATGACGCTTTCAAACAATGGAGCCCAATATATGAAAAGTTCATTTCGCCGCCTATCACTCTCCAAACAATTTTTAATTGTTAGTTTTCCAGTGATATTACT
>JANPIC010000121.1:0-7236 GCA_031424795.1 Polaromonas sp.
TTCTCACTTTGCCAAACGCGCGAAACGACAAATTACTGTTCAACTTGGTCAAACCCAGCCTCTTCAACCATGTCTGCAGCCACGGCAGGCGCATGGAAAACAGCCAACTGACCAGCAGCACAGTGAGAATGGCGAAGAAAATCCAGCGGAACATCATGGCAAGCTCTTTATAAAGTATGCGTTCGGTCACCCGCGCTGAAACCGATGGCATCCCACGGCTCGCCCGTGCAAAAGCCGATCACCTTGAACAATTCGCCCATTTCATGCTCGTTGATGAGTTTCAAGGCATTGGCTCTATTGGGTAGATCGGCATTTTCTAAAGCCAAATGCAAACCACAGTTCAGCAAAAAACGCCCTTGGCTGGCGTAGCCTAGCGTTGATAAGCCTTCATCTTGAGCTGCCACAGCCACGCCCGTGAAGTTGACGTGGGCTGTGATGTCTTTGCGCCCCACCTGCGCCAGCGGGTCGCCATCGGCCTGGTGGCCTTGGTGGCACATGACGGTGCCCATGTAGCGCTGTGGGTGGAAATATTCGGCTTCTGGGAAGCCATAGTCGATGAAAAACGCCGCGCCACCGAGGGGACTTGATGTCAACTTCTGCGCCAAAGTCCGCATAAATGCCTCGGCTTGAGGGTGAATTTCGGTCAAATAGTCGTGCTCGCCATCCACGTCCAGCGGCGGGCGCAGCTCGCTAGGGCGGTCTTGCCAATCGAAAACACCTTCAGAATTGACGATGACGCCGCGCTCGTACCAGTTGCCTTTCACGCGTGCCAGCAGCTTCACCGGCATCGCGTCCAGCACCTCGTTGCCCACCACAGCGCCTTGCATCGCGTTAGGCAGCGCGTTTGCCCACTGTACTTTGTCGCCAAAAATCGACAGCGTTTCTTGCTGCCGCTGCCGTAACGAGCCTGATAAATCCACAATGGTGTAACGGGTTATGGGTTGACCGAGTTGCTCTAAAGCACTTAATAGTTGCAAAGCCAGCGCCCCAGAGCCTGCACCAAACTCCCAAATCTCAGAAGTTTGGGTCAGTTGCAGCGCTTGGGCGATTTGTTTGGCTAGGGTTTGGCCGAAAAGCGGCGTTAACTCGGGCGCTGTTACAAAGTCACTGCCAGAAGCCACATCTTTGCTCGGGAAAAGCCCAAATTTACGCAAATCATTGGCGTAGTAGCCCAAGCCGGGTGCATACAGTGCCATTTCCATAAAACGGTCAAACGGCAACCACCCACCGTTGTTTTTGATGGCGGTTTCAATGTGGGTTTGCAGGACGGATGGCGCTGGAGCAGGGTGCATCGTTAAAATGGAAGGTATTTTCAAAACAGCCCGTATTGTCCCGCATGTCATCCCCCCATCAACACCCCGTGGTTTTAATCACCGGCGCAGCCAAGCGGCTGGGGCGCGAGATCGCGCTGACGCTGGCAAAACACGGCTGGCGGGTGGCGGTACATTATCGCTCCAGCGAGCAAGATGCTATAAATACAATAGCTGACTTTTCATTAAATACGACGGCTAGAGGCGAAAATGTCTCTGAAAATGATGTTTTTCAACCAGATCATGCTAGATTTCAGTGCGATTTGAGCGATGAAGTCGCTGTGCGCGCTTTGCTGCCGCAGGTGATTGCCCACTTCGGCCGAGTTGATGCCGTGGTCAACAGCGCTGCGATTTTTGAACACGACGCGGCAGCTACCTTCAGCTACAGCGCGATGCACAAACACTGGGCGACCAACACTGGCGCGGCGATTCTGCTGTCGCAGGCGCTGCATGAACATGTTTCTGAGCGCAAAAAAGCGGGAGAAGTGGAAGCGCAGGGTGATGTACAGGGCGCGGTGGTTAATCTGCTAGACCAAAAACTCTGGAACCAAAACCCCGATTTTTTCAGTTACACCCTCAGCAAAGCCGCCTTAGAAGCCGCCAATACGATGCTGGCGATGGAGTTGGCACCCTTGGTTCGCGTCATCGGCGTGGCACCGGGGTTGACGCTGACCAGCCACATGATCAGCGATGCGCAGTTTCAAGAACTGCACAAAATATCGCCGCTGGGGCGCTCGTCGACCGCGCAAGACGTGGCAGACGCCGTGCGTTTTGCGCTGGAAAACCGCTCCATCACCGGCACGACGCTGTTGGTGGATGGCGGTCAGCATTTGATGCGTTTTGCGCGTGATTTTTCTTTGATGGATAGCCCTAAATGACCACACAACCTAGCCTTCACACCCGTGGTCAGCAAATTTTGACGCTGACCGGCTTGCGGTTTGACGCCAATTTGGGCATTTTGGAGCACGAAAAACGCGATCCGCAGCCGATTCAGGTCGATGCCGAGCTGAATCAGGGTTTGCAGCCGCTTCTGCCGGGTGATGACGACATCAACCATGTGCTGGATTACCGCAAGGTGCGGCAAATCATCATCAGCGAGTGCACGGCGGAGCATGTGAATTTGCTGGAAAGTCTGATCGGCAAACTCAGCCACCGCTTGATGCAGCTGCCCGGCGTGCTGGGTGTGCGGGTCAAAATAGCGAAATTAGAGATATTTGACGACTGCGAAGTGGCGATTCGCATTGAAACCGGCCAATGGTAGGTTTCGGTAGGTTTGAAAACAAGATTTTTGGAGTAATTTATGAGTGCAGTATGGGAAAAAATTGACGATATGGATGACATCGTCATTGACAAAAAAGCCGAACGCAAGATTGAGCTGGAAAGCCAAAAGCTAGAAAAACGCCTGTGCCGCAATGTTGGCCAGGCGATTGTGGACTTCAACATGATTGAAGAAGGTGACAAGGTGATGGTTTGCGTCTCGGGTGGCAAAGACAGCTACGCCATGCTGGATATTTTGCTCAAAATGCAGCAGCGCGCGCCTATCCATTTTGATTTGATTGCGGTGAATCTGGACCAAAAGCAACCCGGCTTCCCTGAGCACATCCTGCCCGATTACCTGAAAAAGCTGGGTGTGCCGTACCACATTGAAAACCAGGACACGTATTCCATCGTCAAGCGCGTCATCCCCGAAGGCAAAACCATGTGCAGCCTGTGCAGCCGCCTGCGCCGGGGTATTTTGTACCGCGTGGCCGAAGAGTTGGGTGCGACCAAAATTGCGCTGGGTCATCACCGCGACGACATGCTACAAACCTTCTTTTTGAACATGTTTTTCGGCGGTCGCCTCAAAGGCATGCCGCCTAAGTTGGTCAGCGATTCGGGCAAACACATCGTCATTCGCCCCATGGCGTATGTAAATGAAAAAGACATCGTCCGCTGGGCCGCGCAGCAGCAGTTCCCCATCATTCCGTGTACGCTGTGTGGCAGCCAGCAAAACCTGCAACGCGTGCAGGTCGGTAATATGTTGCGCGAGTGGCAGACCAAGTACCCAGGGCGGATTGAAAACATGTTCAGCGCCTTGCAAAACGTCGTGCCCTCGCACTTGATGGACGGCAGCAAGTTTGACTTCAAAGGGTTGAAAGCGACAGGCGTGGCTGACCCTGAGGGCGACAAAGCGTTTGATGCGGAAGAGTTTCCAACTACTAACTCGTTTGCTGCCTCAATGCCAAGTTTGCAGGTGGTGAGCCTATGAGCCACGCACAACCGACCAGAGTTTTAGCCATTCGCCACGGCGAAACCGCGTGGAATGTGGATACCCGCATTCAGGGCAAGCTAGACATTGGTCTGAACGACAACGGCCGCAGCCAAGCCGAGCGCTTGGGTGCAGCCTTGGCCAAAAGCCATGTGCAACAGCCGATAGCCGCGATTTACAGCAGCGACTTGTGGCGGGCGTATGACACGGCGCTGTCCATCTCCAAATTTACCAGCGTGCCCATCGTGTCTGACGAAGGCCTGCGCGAGCGCGGTTTTGGCGTGTTTGAAGGTAAAACGTTTGATGAAATAGCCAAGCTGTGGCCAGACCAGGCCCAACGCTGGCGCGAGCGTGACCCGCATTTTTGCCCCGAAGGTGGCGAGTCGCTCACTCAGTTTCGTGACCGTATTTTGGCTGCCAGCCAAGCACTGACGGCGCGCCACGCGGGCGAGCAAATCGCCCTCGTCGCCCACGGTGGCGTGATGGATGTGCTGTACCGCGCCGCGACGGGTCAAGGCATCCAAGCGCCGCGCACCTGGTCGCTGGGCAATGCGGTGATCAACCGTCTGCTGTGGACGCCGACTGGCTTTACCCTCGTAGGCTGGAACGATGCACAGCATTTAGAAGATGCCGCCATGAACGAAGCGCACGCTTAACGGCTCGACGACTACATTTCGGAATCCCACCCATGCTCTGGATCAAAGCCCTGCATATTGTCTTCGTTGCCAGCTGGTTTGCTGGTTTGTTTTACTTACCGCGTATTTTTGTGAACTTGGCGATGGTGCCCGCTGATTCAACTGCTGAGCGTGCGCGTTTGCTGTTGATGGCGCGTAAGTTGTACCGTTTCACCACCATATTGGCCGTGCCGGCGCTGGTATTTGGCTTGTTGCTGTGGTTGTATTACGGCATTGGCAAAGGCCCGGGGAATGCTTGGTTGCATGCCAAACTCTTCGTCGTGTTTTTGGCGATGGGCTACCACCACAGCTGCGGCAGCTTGTTGAAAAAGTTCGAGAAAAACGCGTCCACCCGCAGCCATGTGTGGTACCGCTGGTACAACGAAGTGCCGGTGATTTTGCTGTTGGTCGCGGTTATTTTGGTTGTTGTGAAGCCGTTTTAATCCAGACCAAGCATGCCAAGCCAGAGAAAAACCGCCGCTTGGCCATTGACCTTGGTCTATGTCGCCTTGGTTGTTTATGCGAGTCTGTACCCGTTTGACCATTGGCGTAACCAAGGGGTGCTACCTTGGGCTTATTTGACACAGCCTTTACCCAAGTATTGGACGTGGTTTGACGTGGCCATCAACATTGCTGGTTACGCTCCTTTGGGGTTTTTGGGCGTTTTAACGGCCTTGCGCACCGGGCAAGGTAAATTAGCTTTGCTGCCGGTGACGATGATGATTTTCATCTTGGCCATGTTTTTAGAAGGTTTGCAAAGCTATTTGCCGTCCCGCGTGGCGTCGAATGTGGATTTGTGGCTGAACGGTTTGGGTGGGCTGTTGGGTGGTTCAGCGGCTTGGGTGCTTGAAAAAGTGGGCGCGATTGACCGCTGGAGCCATTTCAGGCGCACTTGGTTTGTGCCACAAGCGCGGGGCGGCTTGGTGCTGCTGGCTTTGTGGCCGATTGCGGTCATCTTTCCCGCTGCTGTGCCTTTGGGCTTAGGGCAAGTGCTAGAACGGGTGGAAACCGCCTTGGGCGAAGCGCTGTCTGACACGCCGTTTTTAGAGTGGTTGCCCATGCGCACCATGGAATTGCAGCCTCTGTTGCCTGGGGCGGAGTTGCTGTGTGTCTTGCTGGGTGCGCTGATACCGGTGTTGTTGGCCTATTCGATTTTGCGTTCAACTTTTCAACGTGTTATATTTTTGATAGCAGCTTTGGCAATATCAGTGCTGGTTTCAGCCATTTCTGCGGGCTTGAGCTACGGCCCTGAGCATGCCATGGCGTGGTTAACGCTACCCGTTCAGCTGGGTTTGCTGGGCGCAGCGGTTGCCGGGGTGTTGTGCCTGTTCTTATCAGCCCGAAGCTGCATCGCCGTGCTGCTATTGGCGCTTGTGGCGCAGTTGTTTATGCTGAATTTAGCGCCTGCTAGCCCGTATTTTGCGCAAACCCTGCAAACTTGGGAGCAGGGCAGGTTTATTCGCTTTCACGGCGTGGTGCAGTGGCTGGGCTGGTTGTGGCCATTTGCAGCAGTTGGTTACGTGATGGCGCGAATTTCGAAACCAAATGTCAGTTGACACCTCGTTAAAGGCGGTTTGACCGCTGCGGTAACTAAAATAGAGCATGCTCCACAAAACATCCTCACTTCTTTGTACCCATGACTGCTGATAAACCCTCCGATAAGCCCTATTACGAACGCCACATCTTTTTTTGCACCAACGAGCGCAAAAACGGCGAAGACAGCTGCGCCCAGCACCATGCCCAAGAAGGCTTTGACCGCTGCAAAATGCTGGTCAAACAAGCTGATTTGAGCGGCAAAGGCCAAGTTCGCGTCAACAAAGCCGGCTGTTTAGACCGCTGCGCTGGTGGACCGGTGGCGGTGGTGTACCCAGAAGGCGTGTGGTACAGCTTTGTGGACAACCACGATATTGACGATATTGTCGAATCACACCTGAAAAATGGCCAAGTTGTTGAACGGCTGCGGCTGCCAGACAGTGTGGGGCGCTGAAACACCTTATAAATCGAATTTATACCCCAAATACATGCCTAAATTGGCATCTAACCGGCGTATTTATTGTCTAATTAGCTATAAAATTAATAGCAATACTTATCTGTGATTAACGTCACTTTTCACTGTCCCTATGAAAAACCTATCCCATTTAATTAAAAAAACACTGGCAAAAACACTGGCTATCGTCAGTTTGCTCGCTGGCTTGCACGTCAGCTTTGCAGCGCATGCACAAGTGCCACCTGTGCTGGCTGCGCCAGAAGTCGCTGCCAAGTCGTACTTGCTGCTCGATGTGACGGCGAACCAGATTTTGGCTTCAAAAAACGTGGATTCGCCCATTGAGCCAGCCTCGCTGACCAAACTGATGACCGCTTATTTGGTGTTTGACGCGCTCAAAGCCAAGAAAATCGACCTGAAACAAACGCTGCCCGTCAGCACCCGCGCCTGGAAAATGCCCGGTTCCCGTATGTTTATCGACCCCACCATGCAAGTGCCGGTGGAAGATTTGATCAAAGGCATGATTGTTCAATCCGGTAACGACGCAACAACCGCGTTGGCAGAGGGCGTGGGTGGCAGTGTTGAGCGCTTTGTGCAGCTGATGAATGAGCAATCCAAACTGCTGGGGCTGAAAAACACCGGTTACAAAAACCCAGAAGGCTTGACGGAAGCTGGCCACACCACCACAGCGCGCGATTTGAGCATCTTGGCCACCCGCTTGATGGCCGATTTCCCCCAATATACCAACTACTACGCCCTCAAAAAATACCGTTACCAAGGCACGCCTACTTCGAATGACAGCAACCGTAATTTGTTGCTTTTTCGCGACCCGACGGTTGATGGCTTGAAAACCGGCCATACCGAAGCAGCTGGTTACTGTTTAATTGCAACAGCCAAGCGCGACTTTGCTGGTTTGGGTGCGGGCAACACACCAGGCAGCCGCCGTTTATTGGCTATCGTTTTAGGCACAGCCAGTGAAAACGACCGCGCCAACGAAGCGCAAAAGCTCCTCAACTGGGG
>JANPIC010000122.1:0-3395 GCA_031424795.1 Polaromonas sp.
GTGCGGTCGTGCGTGACGCCGGTATCTACCGTGGTGGGCAAGAAAATTCAAACGATTGAGTTCCTTGGCACTGCGGACAAACCACATGCGCTGCAGCAAGTCTGGATTGCCGAGCAAGTGCCGCAATGTGGCTATTGCCAAAGTGGGATGCTGATGGCGGCAGCGGCGCTGTTGGAGAAAACACCGAAACCGACCGATGCCCAGATTGACGAGGCAATGAGTAATATTTGCCGTTGTGGGACGTACCAGCGGGTGCGGGCGGCGATTCATCGGGCGGCAGGCATGCCAGCGGGATTGAGCGACGCTGGGCCGCCCCAAGGCGCGAAGGCCCCCTCGGGGGGCAGCGCAGCACACGTAGTGGCGAGCGTGGGGGTAACGTCCAAATGAAGCGCCGTACGCTGATTTTGAGCGCTTTGGGTGCGACCAGTGCGTTGATCGTCGGCTGGGGCGTCATGCCAGCACGGTCACGTTTGGGGGCTAAAACATTGATGCTGCCTAAAGAGGGTGATGTCGCGTTGAACGGCTGGATCAAAATCGCCGCCGACGGCATCGTGGTCTTGGCCATGCCCCGCAGCGAGATGGGGCAGGGTATCCACACCGCGCTGGCGATGCTGGTGGCCGAAGAGCTGGATGTGCCGCTGAGTGCCATGCGGCTTGAACAGGCTGGGTCAGACACGATTTATGGCAATGTGGCTATGCTGGTCGCGTCTTTGCCGTTTCACCCGACTGAAACTGAGGGGGAACACAAGGCGACCAAGGTCAAAGTGGGTGAGTGGGTGGTGGGCAAATTGGCGCGTGAGTTGGGTGTCAACGCGACGGGGGGCTCGTCCAGCGTGGCGGACGCTTGGGAACCATTGCGTCTGGCAGCGGCCACGGCGCGCGGCTCTTTATTAGGCGCGGCTTCGTTGCAGTGGAAGCTGCCGGTGGACGAGTTGACTGTGAAAGACGGTGTGGTGTCGCATCCGTCGGGGAAATCAGCGCCATACCCTGCGTTTGCCAAATTCGCAGCGGCCACACCGCCGGGCGAGGTGAAGCTGAAACCACGCGCTGACTGGAAGCTGATTGGCAAAAACGCACCGCGTACGGATATACCGTCCAAAGTCGACGGCACAGCCCAATTTGGCATGGATGTGCGCCTGCCTGGCATGGTGTTTGCCAGTATTCGCATGTGCCCTATGTTAGGTGGTGGGACGGGCGTCATACAGTCCAATGCAGCCTTGGCGATGCCTGGGGTGGAGCGCTTGGTTTTATTGCCGCCTTATGCGGGGTCAACCGCTGGCTTTGCCGTGGTGGGTAAGACGTCTTGGCATGCTAGGCAAGGTGCATTGGCGGTTGATGCAACGTGGCAGCAAAGGCCATTGGGTGGCTTGGATTCTGCTGAGATTCAAAATAAGCTGTTGGCTGCGGTGAATGATCCTGATAACGCCGGTTTTGCGTTCTATACACGGGGAGATGCGCAGGCAGCGTTGACAGCAGCGGCCTCTGAAGCGGGTAAATCTGCGGGCCAACGTGTGATTGAAAGTACCTATACCGCGCCCTATCTAGCTCACGCGACTATGGAGCCCATGAACTGCACAGCGCAGGTCAACGCGGGTAAGGTGGAAATTTGGGTGCCAACCCAAGTGCCGCAGTTCGCACGGATGGTGGCCGCGCGGGTGGCTGGGGTGGCTACAGAGGATGTGACAATCCATGTCACCTTATTGGGTGGAGGCTTTGGACGCCGCTTGGAGTCAGACTTTGTCGCCCAAGCTGTGCGCGTGGCGATGGATTGCGGTGGCAGACCGGTACAACTGGTTTGGCCACGTGAAGAGGATATGACACACGACTTTTATCGCCCCATGCACGTCGCGAAGTTAAGCGCGGTGATGGATGCTAAAGGCGCAGTGAGCACATTGCGCATCAAATCAGCGGGTGACGCTATCAGCCCTCGCGTCATGGCGCGTGTCGGTTTTGCTGCGCCTATTGATACACCCGATAAAACCACCAATGAAGGCTTGTTTGATCTGCCCTATGGAGTGACAAACCAGCATATGGCGCATGTGGCAACGCGTATGGACGTGCCGGTAGGCTTTTGGCGCTCGGTTGGGCATTCGCACAATGCGTTCTTTTCAGAGAGCTTTATAGATGAGCTGGCAGTGAACGCCAAGCAAGACGCGGTTGAGTTTAGGCGGCAATTGTTGAAAGAAGCACCCCGTTATCTGGCTGTGCTTGATTTGGCGGCCTCAAAAGCCAATTGGGGCAGCACCTTGCCTGCGGGTCGTGCCCGTGGCGTAGCGCTGCACGAGTCGTTTGGCACCATCGTGGCGCAGGTGGCTGAGGTGTCTATAGAAGACGGCAAACCAAGGGTTCATAAAGTTGTTTGCGCTGTAGATTGCGGTACGGTGGTCAATCCTGATACGGTGAAGCAGCAAATGCAGAGTTCAGTCGTCTTTGCCCTGTCGGCAGCGCTCTATGCAAAGATAGATATACAGGGGGGCGTGGTGCAGCAAACTAACTTCCCTAACTACCCTATGGTCAAGTTGGCGCAATCACCTGTGGTGGATGTGTATATCGTGCCAAGTCAGCGTGTCCCAGCAGGCGTAGGAGAGCCAGGCGTGCCGCCATTGGCACCAGCGGTGGCCAATGCGCTGTTTGCAGTGACGCAAAAGCGATATCGCAGTTTGCCATTGGTGTAATCACGGGTATGACGGAGCGTCCATGGGATGGTTTTTACAAATAATTGAATAAAACGTAAAAATAGTTGCTCCTAATGGAAAACCCGATGTACAATCAAAGACCGCGCTAAGACAAGCAGTCAACACTTCATAGTGAAGAAAGCAAGTTTTAATACGGAAAACAATTCTCAAATTGTTGACTGAAGTTAAAAATTCGGTATATAATTCGAGGCTCTGCTAAACAAGATAAGCCAAATGGTTTGTCAAGTTAAATAGAAGGAAAAAGAAAATTTTTCTGTTGCATGAAGTTAAAAAATCATGCTATAATTCGAGGCTCAGCTGATCACAGCAAGCTTACTAAAACAGTAAATGTTTTAGCAAAGATCATTAAAAATATACAGCCGATAAGCGTGGGTGTTTGAAGGCGATTGCCAAGTTCTTCGGAACTAAGACTTAATTGGCTTACAAACACTCATGAAGTAAAAAAGATGTGAATTTAATAGCCGCGCATTGTAAAAAATGCGTAGTCAAAGAAAATCACGTCGATTCCAATTTATGAGTAACTTGAGAAATCAAGTAAAACATTCAAGATCGAACTATAGAGTTTGATCCTGGCTCAGATTGAACGCTGGCGGCATGCCTTACACATGCAAGTCGAACGGCAGCACGGGAGCAATCCTGGTGGCGAGTGGCGAACGGGTGAGTAATATATCGGAACGTGCCCGGTAGTGGGGGATAGCC
>JANPIC010000123.1:0-5151 GCA_031424795.1 Polaromonas sp.
CCTCAACGTGCAGTTTGACTGCGCCCCGGGCGAGCTGGTCGCGCTGGTCGGCCCCTCCGGCAGTGGTAAAACCAGCGTGCTTCGTGCCATCGCGGGCTTGCTCAAAACCCCCAGCTTGCAAGGCCGCATCACCGTCGGCGATACGGTTTGGTTTGACCAATCTGTTGATTCAAAACAACGCACCAACCTGTCCCCGCAAGACCGCCGTGTCGGTTTGGTGTTTCAAAATTACGCCCTGTTTCCGCATTTATCTGCTATTAAAAACATAGTCATATCCGAAGCAAATACGCCGGCTAGTGATGGAATTAATGCCAAAAATAACGGCATAAAAAGCATCTTTAATCGCCTAGGTTTGGACGGTCTTGAACACCGCCTGCCCAGCGAACTCTCAGGTGGTCAGCAGCAGCGCGTCGCTTTGGCGCGAGCGCTGGCACGCAACCCGGCGGTGCTGCTGTTGGACGAACCTTTCTCCGCGGTCGACGCGCCCAGCCGCACCCGTTTGTACCGCGAGCTGGCGAATTTGCGCAGTTCCGTCTCCACGCCCATGGTTTTGGTGACGCACGATTTGTATGAAGCACGTCGCTTGGCAGACCGCGTTGTGATTTTGGACGCTGGCGCAACCCTGCAAAGCGGCCCGCCTGAGCAAGTCTTCAGCCGCCCGCGCAATGCCCGCGTGGCGGAATTGGTAGGTATTCAAAACCATTTCAAAGGTCGTTTTTACAAAGCGAAGGTCACAGAGCAAGCGGGATGGGGGCAACTAGATTGGCAGGGTTGCCCGCTCACCGTGCCCGATAAAAACAAGCTTGACGATGGCGCACACGTCACTTGGGTGCTGGCGGCAGAGCATTTGGACATCAGCCCAGCAGAAACAACAATAGCCTGTGAACAAAGTTTGCCCGCGAATACCTTGTGCTGCGAATTTTTGGAAGTTTTGTCACTCGGTGAAACCAGCATTTGCACCTTGGCGCCGCTGGGCTGGCCAGATTTGGCAGATGTGCGCTTAACGCTCACGCTGTCTAGCGCGCATGTTCGGAATCTGGGAATCAGCGCAGAAAGTGCGAAAAACGCTGTCAAAAACGCTCAGCACAGGGTGAATGTGTACATTCCACCGCAAAGTGTTCACATCATGCCGATGCGAACTTGATTTTATTTGATCTAACTTGGCCGAGTTTTGCTATATATTTAATAGCTAAATAGGCAATAAATACGCCGGCTAAAGGCCGACATTGCCAGATATTTAACTGTTTAAGCAACATTCACCGCGATGAACGCGAGCAAGAAAATCAAGATAGCGCCAGCCATCGGCAGCATATAAGACATTTTGTGCGCTACGGCTTCAATCACATCTTCCGGTTGGTCAGTGGCGTGGTCGTGAGCGGCTGGTGTAGGGTTTGACATCGTATTTCTTTCGCTTAAGATGGCTCTATTTTAACGCATTCCCAGCAAACACCCGCTGACGCTGTCGTTTTGGCTTGCGAGCCGCCCCGAGTGCTTTGTTCTTATAAATTATTGTGGATAATCAGGGGATAAGTTACACTGAACGCTCAGAACTACAAAATAATATCCACAGCATCCTAAGAAAAATAACATGACATCGGCCAGCAACCCTAACGCATCTTCACAAGCTGGACACTCTTCTTCCGTTCCTCCCACTACTTTAGACGACGACCAAGCCCTCAGCCAAAGCCTGTGGCAAGCCTGCATGGACGTGCTGGCACAGGAGCTGCCCGAGCAGCAGTTCAACACCTGGATCAAACCGCTGGTCGTGCAAAGCAGCAACGACCTGTCCAAAGTCACCATCTTCATCGCGAACCGCTTCAAGCTCGACTGGGTGCGCGCGCAATACGCCAGCCGCATCAGCGTGCTGCTTGAGAAAATGTACGGCCAGCCGATTGCCTTAGAGCTGGCCCTGATGCAGCGCGAAGCCGCGCCCAGAACAACCATGGACGTGAAAAACGCCGAGTTCGGCAGCGTGACAGAACCTATCGACATGGTGGCTGACTCAGGTGCCAGCGCTGCCAATGGCATCATGGGCAACAAACCCCGCCTCAACACCGCGCTGACCTTTGACGCGCTGATCGAAGGCACGGCCAACCGCATGGCGCGCGCTGCCGCCCTGCACGTCTCCGGCACGCCTGGCCAGTTGTACAACCCGCTCTTCATCTACGGCGGTGTGGGTCTGGGCAAAACGCATTTGATGCACGCCATTGGCAACCGCCTGCTGCAAGACCGCCCGAACGCCAAGGTGCTCTACATCCACGCCGAGCAGTTCGTCACCGACGTGGTCAAAGCCTACCAGCGCAAAACCTTTGACGAGTTCAAAGAGCGTTACCACTCGCTGGATTTGTTGTTGATCGACGATGTGCAGTTCTTCGCCAACAAAGAGCGCACACAGGAGGAGTTTTTCAACGCATTTGAGGCGTTGTTAGCGCGTAAATCGCATCTGGTGATGACCAGCGACACCTATCCGAAAGGCTTGACCGACATCCACGAACGTTTGGTGTCGCGCTTTGACTCAGGCTTAACCGTTGCCATCGAGCCGCCTGAGCTGGAAATGCGCGTCGCGATTTTGATCAACAAAGCCAAGGCCGAAGGCACCGACATGCCGGAAGAAGTGGCCTTTTTCGTCGCTAAAAACGTGCGCTCCAACGTGCGCGAGCTGGAAGGCGCGCTGCGCAAAATCCTGGCTTACTCCCGCTTCAACCAAAAAGAAATCTCGATTGCGCTGGCGCGCGAAGCCCTGCGCGACCTGCTGTCTATCCAAAACCGCCAGATTTCGGTCGAAAACATCCAAAAAACCGTCGCCGACTATTACAAAATCAAAATCGCCGACATGTACTCCAAAAAGCGTCCCGCCAGCATCGCGCGGCCACGCCAGATTGCGATGTACTTGGCCAAAGAGTTGACGCAAAAAAGCTTGCCAGAAATAGGTGAGTTGTTCGGTGGTCGCGACCACACCACCGTCCTGCACGCGGTGCGCAAAATGACGGCGGAGAGGCAGCTTTTGAGCGAATTGAACCAGCAACTGCACGTCCTAGAACAAACCCTTAAAGGTTAAAACAACTAATAAGTGCAAATACCGCGAGAAGCAGCCTTTTTGACTCTTTTTGTCACAAAAAAAGAGGAAAATAGGAGGGTTTGCAGCCAGACACTGCAAAAGCAGAAAAATTAGCAAAAACAACAACATTCAAGTCAAAAAAAGAGGCTCACATGATCGTTCTGAAGGCAACACAAGACAAAGTACTCGCCGCGCTGCAATCCGTCGCGGGCATCGTCGAGCGGCGTCACACGCTGCCGATTTTGGCCAACGTTTTGATCCGCAAAATCGGCCACCGTCTTGAGTTGACCACCAGCGACCTGGAAATCCAAATCCGCACCAGTGCAGAGTTTGACGGCGACGCGGGCGACTTCACCACCACCGTGGGGGCGCGCAAAGTCATCGACATCTTGCGCACCATGCCGGGCGATCAATCGGTCTCTTTAGAATCCAGCGCGTCCAAGTTGATTTTGAAAGGCGGCAAGAGCAAGTTCACCCTGCAAACGCTGCCGGCTGAAGACTTTCCGCTCGTACAAGAATCTGCCAACCTCGGCCCCGCCTTCAGCGTGCCGCAAAAGGTGTTGAAAGACCTGCTCGGCCAGGTCGCGTTTGCCATGGCGGTGCACGACATTCGCTACTACCTCAACGGCATTTTGTTCGTTGCTGAAGGCAAGCAGCTCAGCATCGTCGCCACCGACGGCCACCGTCTGGCCTTCGCCACCGCGACGCTGGATGTGGAAGTGCCCAAACAGGAAGTCATCCTGCCGCGCAAAACCGTCATTGAAATGCAGCGTCTGCTCAGCGACAAAGAAGGTGCGATCGAGTTCCAGTTCGCCGCCAACCAAGCCAAATTCAGCTTTGAAGGCATGGAATTTGTGACCAAACTGGTCGAAGGCAAGTTCCCCGACTACAACCGCGTCATCCCGAAAAACCACAAAAACGCCATCATCCTGGGTCGCGTGCCGTTTTTGGCATCCTTGCAGCGCACCGCGATTTTGACCAGCGACAAGTTCAAAGGCGTGCGCCTGAACATCGAGCCGGGTACCCTGCGCGTGGCGTCCAACAATGCCGAGCAGGAAGAAGCTGTGGACGAGCTGGACATCGACTACGGCGGCGACGAGATCGAGATCGGTTTCAATGTCACCTACCTCATCGACGCTCTGAGCAACATGACGCAGGAGATGGTGAAGCTGGAACTGTCCGACGGCAACAGCTCGGCGCTTTTGACCATTCCCGACAACACCTCGTTCAAATACGTGGTGATGCCGATGCGGATTTAAACGTTGAATTTCACTATAAAAAATATAGCTATGTAAGCAATCATTACACCGGCTAGACGACTAAAAACCCCCTACGATCAGGGGGTTTGGTCATTCTAAAGATTAAGAAATTCACCTATCGCTTGCTGTGTCGTTCGATAAAAACCTGTTTTAAGTTAGAGAAATATTGCCATGACCGAAGAAATTAAACCTGTTGTACCTGCTGTTACTGCCGTAGAAGCACCTGCTGAGGTGATCGTGGAACGTGCCATCGGCGAAGGCGTCAACCTGGGCGATGTCAGCGGCGACAGCGCCAACTACCAGCCCACCATCGACACCAACCAGGCCGGCGCGACCGAGGCCTATGGCGAAGGCTCGATCCAGATCCTCGAAGGCCTGGAAGCCGTGCGCAAACGCCCCGGCATGTACATCGGTGACACCTCTGACGGCACCGGCCTGCACCATCTGGTTTTTGAGGTGGTGGACAACTCCATCGATGAGTCGCTGGCCGGCCATTGCGACGACATTTTGGTCACCATCCACACCGACAACTCGGTCTCCGTGGTCGACAACGGCCGCGGCATCCCCACCGGCGTGAAGATGGACGACAAGCACGAGCCGAAACGTTCAGCGGCCGAGATTGCCCTGACCGAGCTGCACGCCGGCGGCAAGTTCAACCAGAACAGCTACAAGGTCTCCGGCGGTCTGCACGGCGTGGGCGTCAGCTGCGTGAATGCCTTGTCGACGATGTTGCGCTTAACCATACGCCGCGACGGCAAAGTGCACGTCATGGAATTCTCCCGTGGCTTTGTGCAAAACCGCATCGTTGAGACTGTTGATGGCGTGGGTGGTAAG
>JANPIC010000124.1:0-12526 GCA_031424795.1 Polaromonas sp.
TGGGGGCAAAACGAGGCGGGCGAGTGGCCGGCAGACAATTTTGCGATTCGCGGTACGCGTTTCAACATGGGTGTGCTGCTCAAAGACCTGATTGCCCAAGGCGCAGATACGGTGGGCGATCCAACTCAAAGCCATTCCGTCGCCATCGATGCACGCGCACCGCTGTACGACGGCGGCATTTGTACCCGGGTCGATTGCGTCTCCTTGGGCGTCGTGGTCAACAAAAACGCCCAGCGCTTTTACGACGAAGGCGAAGATTTTTGGCCCAAACGCTACGCCATTTGGGGGCGCTTGGTGGCGCATCAGCCCGGTCAAATCGCCCATTCCATCATTGACGCCAAGGCAGTCGGGCGCTTCATGCCGCCTGTGTTTGCCGGTGAAAAAGCCGATTCTTTGCCCGAATTGGCTCGAAAGCTGGGCTTGGATGTGGCTGTTTTTATGAAAACCATGAACGACTACAACGCGGCGTGCCAAGTCGGCACATTCGACCACGCTGTGCTGGACGATTGCCATACCGAAGGCATCAACCCCGTCAAAACCCACTGGGCGCGCCCCATTGATACCGCGCCGTTCTACGGCTACACCTTGAAGCCAGGCATCACCTTCACCTATTTAGGCATGCAAGTGGGCGAGAGCACGGCAGTGCGCTTTGGTGGGGTCGAATCGGGCAACTTGTTTGCCGCTGGTGAGATGATGGCGGGCAACGTGCTGGGCAAGGGCTATACAGCCGGTGTTGGAATGACGATTGGGACGGCATTTGGGCGTATAGCCGGCGTAAATGCTGCCGAAGCAGCTATGAATAATATAGTAAAAATATGAGTACGTTTGTCCTAAATCAGTTAATTTTAGAGGCTAAAACCACGGCTGAAGCTGAAGTCGCCCGCCAGCTGCAAATCTGCAACGCCTGCCGTTACTGCGAAGGCTTTTGCGCCGTTTTCCCCGCCATGACGCGGCGGCTGGAATTCGGTAAGGCAGACATTCACTACTTAGCCAATTTGTGCCACAACTGCGGTGCTTGCTACCACGCCTGCCAGTACGCGCCGCCGCACGAGTTTGCCGTCAACGTGCCGCAAAGCATGGCGCAGGTGCGGGCTCAAACTTACACAGACTACGCCTGGCCAAGCGCTTTGGGTGCTTTGTACAAACGCAATGGGCTGACGGTGGCCTTGGCGCTGGCCGGTGGTTTGGCGCTGTTTTTGGTTTTGGCCGTGATGATGCAAGGTTCGCTGCTGCATGCGCCACTTGCAGGGAATTTCTACGCTATCTTCCCGCACAACCTGCTGGTCAGTATGTTTTTGCCAATTTTCAGCTTCGTGATGCTGGCTTTGTCTATGGGCGTGCGGCAATTTTGGAAAAACGTCACCGCACAGGATGGAACTGGGCAAATATTTGGTGAAACAGCGGTGGAAGCTAGCTCAGATGTGCTGCGCCTGAAATACCTAGGCGGCGGCCACGGCGAAGGCTGCAACAACGAAGACGACGCTTGGACGCTGTGGCGCAAACGCGCCCACCACGCCACGTTTTACGGCTTCATGCTGTGCCTTGCTTCCACCAGTGTGGCAACGGTGTACCACTATGTTTTCAAATGGCAAGCGCCCTATGCACTTACCAGTTTACCGGTGTTACTCGGCACATTGGGTGGTATCGGCTTGCTTATCGGTCCTGCTGGCTTGCTGTGGTTAAACCTACGGCGCGACCCAAATACGTCGGATTTGACTCAAAAACCTATGGATTTAGGCTTCATCGCCTTGCTGTTTTTAACCAGTTTGACTGGTTTGGCGCTGATGTTGTGGCGCGATACTTCGTTTTTAGCGCTGCTGTTGGCAGTGCATTTGGGGGTGGTGATGGCGCTGTTCGTCACCCTGCCGTACGGCAAGTTTGCCCACGGTATGTTTCGCAGTGCTGCGCTATTGAAGTGGGCGATTGAGAAACGGCAACCGAATCGGCTGCAATTGGGCTCAGAGTGAGTTTAAAACCCCGATTTCAGTGATTTACAGGGGTAAATATGATGCTAGCCTGCGCTGGTGATTACCATGGATGGGGGTTTGCGCCGATACCAGTTCTGATGGTTTTGGATTAAGCTGAATTCTTAACTTTGATTTATTGAATGGAAAAGGATAGAGGAGATAAAAAATGATAAAAAATACAACCAAAAGCACGTTAAATCGCCGCCAAGTTTTGCAAGCTGCAGCCGCAGCGACCGCCAGCATCGCTGCGCCGGCGGTTTTAGCGCAATCATCCTGGCCGTCCAAGCCGATTCGCTTTGTTGTGCCTTTTGCACCGGGCGGCACGTCTGAAGTAGTGGCACGTTCGGTGGCGGTGGAGTTAACCAAGCAGCTGGGCGTCAGCGTCTATGTCGAAAACAAACCAGGTGGCGCGGGTGTGGTGGCGATGCAGGACGTGGCTAAATCTGCACCTGATGGTCATACTTTGATTTTGACGCACGTGGGCACGCTGGCGGTGAATCCGTACATGCTGGAAAGCCAACCCTACGACGTGAACAAAGATTTCGCACCGGTGACGCTGTTGGCCAAAGTGCCCAATGTGTTCGTCATTCACCCTGATGTACCCGCTAAGAATTTCAAAGAATTTGTCGCCTATGCCAAGGCTAATCCGGGCAAGCTGAACTATGGCTCAGCCGGCAACGCCAGCGCGGGGCATTTGGCGATGGAGTATTTGAAACTCGTCACCGGCATGTTCATGACGCACATCCCCTACCGCGGCACCGGTCCGCAGTTGACCGATTTGTTGGCGGGTCGCACCCAGGCATCGTCCGCGGGCATGCCAGCGCTGGGGGCGCACATTCGGGCTGGCAAGCTACGCGCCATAGCCGTTGGCACGCAAAAGCGCATTCCCTCTATGCCTGATGTGCCGACGGTGGCTGAAATGGGTTTCCCAAATTTCGAAACCTCGCAGTGGTACGGCATCCATGTGCCTGCAGGCACGCCGCCAGAGATCATCAAACGGCTGCAAGAGGAGTCGCAAAAAGCACTGGCGTCCAGTGGCGTGACGACGCGTTTTGCGACCGACAACGCGGTTGCCGGCGGCTATCCAAGCACTGAATACGCCAAATTCATCGCAGGTGAACAGAAGATTTGGAAAGACATCGTGAAGCGGGCGCAAATCAAGGCAGATTGATCTGGGCGGATTAAGTCAATTAAGTTGATTTGATGATTCCAATGGTGTTTTTTGAGTTATTTATTCCTGTAGACAGCGTATTTATTGCCTAAATTGCTATTAAATTTATTGCAATTGTTAATATTAGTGAGCTTGTCTCATTGGTGTTAGACCTAGGCGGTTTGGCTCTGAAACTGTTGTAAGCTAGAGGTAATTTTGTAAAGCAACTTGTAAAGCTACGTTATCTAGGAGACCCTTTATGCTGATAGGCATTCCCGCTGAAACCTTGGCAGGCGAGACCCGCGTCGCTGTCACACCTGAGACGGTCAAAAAACTCACCGCACAAGGCCACAAACTGCGCATCCAGTCGGGTGCAGGCGTTGCAGCCAGCGTGACCGATGATGCTTTCACCGCTGCAGGCGCTGAAATAACCGATGCGGCAGGCGCGTTCAGCTGCGATTTGGTCTTAAAAGTCCGCAATACAACCGATGCAGAAACCAAGATGCTGAAGTCTGGCAGCACACTGGTCGGTATGCTGAACCCGTTTGAAGCTGATGGCCTGCAGCGCCTAGCCACCGCTGGTGTGACCGGTTTTGCGTTAGAAGCAGCACCACGCACCACGCGCGCGCAGAGCATGGACGTATTGTCCAGCCAAGCCAATATCGCCGGTTACAAAGCTGTGATGATGGCGGCCGACAAATACCAGCGCTTCTTCCCCATGTTGATGACCGCTGCCGGTACCGTCAAAGCCGCCCGCGTGGTGATTTTGGGTGTGGGCGTGGCCGGTTTGCAAGCCATTGCGACAGCTAAGCGTTTGGGCGCGGTGATTGAAGCCTCAGACGTACGTCCCAGCGTGAAAGAACAGATTGAATCTCTAGGTGGTAAATTCATCGAAGTCACATACGATACCGATGAAGAAAAAGAAGCTGCAGCCGGTGTGGGCGGTTACGCCAAGCCCATGCCACCAAGTTGGTTGGCACGCCAAGCGGTCGAAGTTGCCAAACGGGTCGCGTTGGCAGATATCGTCATTTCTACCGCGCTGATTCCAGGGCGCGCAGCACCTACGCTGATTACCGAAGACATGGTCAAGTCCATGAAGCCGGGCTCAGTGATTATCGACATCGCAGCTGGTAAAGGCCCGAATGGAGGAGGCAATTGCCCAATCTCAGAAGCGGATAAAACAGTCGTCAAACACGGCGTCACGATTGTGGGCGACACCAATTTGCCAGCGCTGGTCGCGGCGGATGCGTCTGCACTGTATGCCCGTAACGTGCTAGATTTCCTGAAGCTCATCATCAACAAAGAGGGTACTTTGCATGTTGATATGGAAGACGACATCGTGGCGGCTTGCTTGATGTCGCAGGGCGGCGAAGTCAAACGTAAATAATTTCAAAATAATAAACAAAATCACAAGTAATAGGAACAATCATGGATGTCGTTTCCCCCACCATTCTCAATCTCATTATTTTCGTCTTGGCCATCTACGTGGGTTACCACGTGGTATGGACGGTGACACCTGCCTTGCACACGCCGCTGATGGCGGTGACCAACGCCATTTCTGCCATCGTCATTGTGGGTGCCATGCTGGCAGCTGCATTGACTGAAACCACATTGGGTCAAACCATGGGCTTTCTAGCCGTAGCGCTGGCAGCGGTTAATGTGTTTGGTGGCTTTTTGGTCACGCGGCGCATGCTGGAGATGTTTAAGAAGAAAGAGAAAAAAGTAGCGCCTGCTGCCAATGAAGGAGCTGCAAAATGAGTATGAGTCTAGTTACCCTCTTATATTTGATCGCCTCGGTTTGCTTTATCCAAGCGCTGAAAGGTTTAAGCCATCCGACCACGTCGATTCGTGGCAACTTGTTTGGCATGATTGGTATGGCGATAGCGGCGGTCACGACGGCTGCGTTGATTTACAAGCTCTCCAGCGGCAACATGGCTGGCATGGTCAATTTGTTGATCGCGCTGGTCTTGGGGGGCAGTTTGGGTGCCTATATGGCGAACAAGGTCGAGATGACCAAAATGCCAGAATTGGTCGCTTTCATGCACAGCATGATTGGTCTGGCAGCCGTGTTCATCGCCGTGGCTGCGGTGGCTGAGCCGTATGCGTTTGGCATTGTGGCTAAAGGTATGGCGATACCTTCGGGCAATCGACTTGAATTGTTCTTGGGCGCTGCTATCGGCGCTTTGACTTTCAGTGGCTCGGTGATCGCCTTTGGCAAACTCAGCGGCAAGTACAAGTTCCGTCTTTTCCAGGGTGCACCGGTGCAGTTTTCAGGTCAGCACAAGATCAACTTGGTACTGGGTTTAATCACCTTGGCATTGGGCTTGGTATTTACATTCACTGGAAATTGGACGGCATTTTTTGTGATGCTGGCGCTCGCCTTTGTGATGGGGGTGCTCATCATCATCCCGATTGGCGGGGCTGACATGCCTGTGGTGGTGTCCATGCTCAACAGCTACTCGGGCTGGGCAGCAGCTGGCATCGGCTTCAGCTTGAACAACGCGATGCTGATCATTGCGGGTTCACTCGTTGGATCATCGGGTGCGATTTTGAGCTACATCATGTGTAAAGCCATGAACCGCTCGTTTTTCAGTGTGATTTTGGGCGGTTTTGGCGGCGAAGCCGTGACCGCTGCGGCCGGTGGTGCGGAGCAGCGTCCGGTCAAAACCGGCAGTGCCGACGACGCCGCCTTTGTCCTTTCCAACGCCGAGACCGTGATCATCGTGCCGGGCTATGGCTTGGCCGTGGCGCGCGCCCAGCACGCCGTCAACGAACTGGCCGAGAAGCTCATCCACAAAGGCATCAAGGTGAAGTATGCGATCCACCCGGTGGCTGGGCGTATGCCGGGCCACATGAACGTGCTGCTGGCCGAGGCCGAGGTGCCGTATGAGCAGGTGTTCGAGATGGAGGAGATCAACGGCGAGTTTGGACAGGCCGATGTCGCCATTATTTTGGGCGCGAATGACGTGGTCAACCCGGCGGCTCTGGTCAAGGGCAGCGCCATTTACGGCATGCCCATCTTGGAGGCTTACAAAGCCAAGACCGTGATTGTCAACAAACGCAGTATGGCTGCGGGCTATGCTGGTTTGGACAATGAGTTGTTCTATATGGACAAAACCATGATGGTGTTTGGCGATGCGAAAAAGGTCGTTGAAGACATGGGCAAGGCTATTGAATAATCTATAGAATTGTTTAAATATTGAGCTTTTGAGTAAATTTTAGAGCGGGTGTTTAAACAATGAAATTGAATAGTCAACCATCTTTGCAAGCCAAAGTCGTTGCAGCCTTGCTTTTTGTGGTGCCAAAACATGCCTTACTTTGGCAAAATGAAGACACTACGCCGTTTGAGTGTGACGGCCTAACCGCCTACCGACAACGTCCCATGGTGGTGGCGTTGCCAGAAACCTATGAGCAAGTGCAGGGCATTTTGCAGTCATGCCACGCCATGGGTGTGCCAGTCGTGGCACGGGGTGCAGGCACAGGCTTGAGCGGCGGTGCGATGCCGCACGCGACGGGTGTGACGCTGTCTTTAGCAAAGTTCAACAAAATCTTGAAACTCGATGCGAAGAGCAGAACTGCGGTGGTGCAAGGAGGCGTGCGCAATTTAGCAATATCGGAAGCCGCCGCGCCGCTGGGCTTGTACTACGCGCCTGACCCATCCAGTCAAATTGCTTGTACGATTGGTGGCAATGTTGCTGAGAACTCAGGTGGTGTGCATTGCTTGAAGTATGGTCTGACAGTGCATAACGTGCTGAAAGTCAAAGGCTTCACCATTGAAGGCGAGGAAGTTGAGTTTGGTAGCGACGCTTTAGATGCATCGGGATACGACTTGCTCAGTTTGATCGTCGGCAGTGAAGGTATGTTGGCGGTGACGACGGAAGTCACCGTTAAACTGATTCCGAAGCCGCAATTGGCGCGATGCATCATGGCAAGTTTTGATGACATCCGCAAAGCGGGCGACGCTGTAGCTGCCGTGATTGCGGCAGGCATCATTCCCGCTGGTTTGGAGATGATGGACAAGCCCATGACGGCTGCCGTGGAAGATTACGTTCATGCGGGTTACGACTTAACAGCAGAGGCCATTTTGCTGTGTGAGAGCGATGGCACACCTGAAGAGGTCGAAGAAGAAATCGGGCGTATGACACAGGTTCTCACAAACTGTGGTGCTAGCGCCATTGCCATCAGCCAAAGCGAAGCCGAACGTTTGCGGTTTTGGAGTGGTCGCAAAAATGCCTTCCCAGCGTCCGGCCGCATCAGTCCTGATTACATGTGCATGGATTCCACCATTCCACGCAAGCGCTTGGCCGATATTTTGATCGCCATCGCTGAGATGGAGAAAAAATACCAACTGCGCTGCGCCAATGTGTTTCACGCGGGTGACGGTAATTTACATCCTTTGATTTTGTTTGATGCAAACGATGCTGATCAATTGCACCGCTGCGAGCTCTTCGGCGCTGATATTTTAGAAACCAGTGTCGCCATGGGAGGCAGTGTGACAGGTGAGCATGGTGTGGGTATCGAAAAACTCAATTCCATGTGCGTCCAGTTCACCGCTGTTGAGAACGAACAAATGTTTGGTGTTAAACGTGCTTTTGACGCTCAAAGCCTGCTTAATCCAGGCAAAGTGATACCAACACTGCAGCGTTGTGCCGAATACGGAAAAATGGTGGTACGTGGCGGTGCGCTATCTCATCCTGAATTAGAGCGGTTTTAAGTTATTTTTGACTTGATTTCTTAGTCAAAGCACTTGGCCCTTGCAAGACTATAATTTGCGTCACTGAAACATTCCTTTTTTTGATGAAAACTGCACTGATCACAGGTATTACCGGCCAAGATGGCGCTTATTTGGCTGAATTGCTTTTAAGCAAGGGTTACACCGTCTACGGAACTTATCGCAGAACAAGTTCTGTCAATTTTTGGCGTATTGACGAATTGGGCGTTCAAAAACACCCTAATTTGCATTTGGTTGAATATGATTTGACCGATTTGGGCTCAAGCATAGCGTTGGTTCAGAAGGTTCAACCTTCTGAAATTTACAATTTGGCAGCTCAAAGCTTTGTTGGCGTGAGCTTTGATCAACCCACGACGACGGCGCAGATCACCGGTATTGGTGCCTTGAATTTGCTGGAAGCGATTCGTTTGGTGAATCCAAAAATCAAGTTTTATCAAGCCAGCACTTCCGAGATGTTTGGTAAGGTGCAAGCCATTCCACAAATAGAAGACACGCCTTTCTACCCACGCAGCCCTTATGGCGTGGCTAAGCTTTATGCGCATTGGATGACGGTCAATTACCGTGAAAGCTATGGTATTTTCGGTAGCAGCGGCATTTTGTTCAACCATGAAAGCCCGTTGCGCGGACGTGAGTTTGTGACCCGCAAAATCACCGATTCTGTCGCCAAAATATGCTTGGGAAAATTAGATTGCTTAGAGCTGGGCAACATTGATGCCAAGCGTGATTGGGGTTTTGCCAAAGAATATGTGGAAGGCATGTGGCGCATGCTGCAAGCCAATGAGCCAGACACCTTTGTGTTGGCGACCAACCGCACAGAAACCGTACGCGACTTTGTCGAAATGGCCTTCAAAGGTGTCGGTATCAACGTTGAATTCAAAGGCGCTGAAGTTAATGAAACGGCTGTGATTGCCTCATGTGCACCAGATTTTGAAAATGAGTTTGCTGGTTCTGGAGCGGCATTGAAAGTTGGTCAAACGGTCATGCGTATCAATCCTAAGTTCTACAGACCGGCTGAAGTGGAGTTGTTGATCGGCAATCCACAAAAAGCCAAGGATATTCTTGGTTGGACACCGACAACGACGCTAGAGCAACTGTGCCAGATGATGGTGACTGAAGATGTCCGCCGAAACAGGCAAGGATTTTCGTTTTGAAAATGCTGGTGACGGGTGCAGACGGTTTTACCGGTGTACATTTCGTTAAGCAAGCACGTGAAGCTGGTTACGACGTTTTTGAATTTAACGCAGATTTAACCAACACTCTCGCTGTTCAAAACCAAGTTAATGCTGCTGCTCCCGATGCAGTTGTTCATCTGGCTGCTATCAGCTTTGTCGGGCATGATAAAGCGAGTGCCTTTTACGAAGTCAACGTCATTGGCACGCTCAATCTGTTAGACGCGTTGCTTAAGTTGCCTAAGCCGCCCTCACGTGTATTACTGGCAAGCAGCGCTAATGTGTATGGTAATTGCGAACAATCACCTATCTTAGAAACACAAGCACCTGCACCGCTTAACCATTACGCCATGAGTAAATTGGCTATGGAGCATTTGGCGCTAACATATGCAGATCGGTTGCCATTGTTTGTCGTACGACCCTTCAACTACACAGGGCCAGGTCAAGTAGAGTCATTCGTCGTTCCTAAAATAGTTGCACATTTCAAAAACCGAGCTACTACCGTTGAGCTTGGTAATTTGACGGTTGAGCGTGAATACAACGACGTTCGCATGGTGACTGATGCGTATTTAAAACTATTAGACAAAGCTGTAGTAGGTCAAATTTACAATATTTGTTCAAGTAAAACGTACACCTTGCATCAGGTTATTGATGCACTGACTGGATTGACTGGGCATCAGATTGATGTCGTGGTCAATCCTGCTTTTGTGAGAGCCAATGAGTTACATCGTTTGTGCGGTGATGCAACGAAGCTTACTCAAACAATTGGCGCTAGTGGCTCAATCGCTTTGAGAGATACTTTGCGCTGGATGTTGGAAACCGCTTAATAGGGAATGTAATGAAAGTTGGATTAAACGCGACATCTTTGTTGTCTCCCCTAACTGGCATAGGCCAATATACTTACCAATTAGCCAAAGGTCTGCAAAAATTCAAAGACCTTGAACTGGACATGTTCTATGCCAACGGCTGGACACGTGAGGTGCGCGATAGGCCCATTAACCGCATCAAAACGATTAAGTTTGTTCTAAAAACGTTTATTCCGAAAACGTATGAAGTTAGTCGGCTGATTCAGCAATACCACTTTAATGAGCGATCGTTTAAAAAAGTAGGTGGCATTTACCATGAACCTAATTTTTTAGCTTTTAATTATGCTGGCCCCTTGGTGTTGACAGTACATGATTTGTCTTGGATACGTTATCCCGAAATGCACCCCGCTGACCGTGTGCGGAACATGAACAAGCATTTTCAAAGGAGCATGGAACGTGCATCCATGATCATTACTGATTCACAAGCCATCAAACATGAAATTATTGATATGTTTGGCGTTGCGGAAGATAGGATTAAAAGCATTCCTTTGGGCGTAGAGTCTTTGTTTCGACCTTTGAATAAAGAAGAATCTGCCCCCGTATTGCAGCAGCACGGTTTGAGTTATCAAAAATACATCCTTGCGGTTGGTACTTTGGAGCCTAGAAAAAATTTAAGCTCGGTTTTACTGGCTTACATGCAACTGCCCGCTGACATTCGCAAGCATTACCCATTGGTGCTCGTCGGTATGAATGGCTGGCATACCTCGGCGCTAGAAAAACAGATGGCACCTTTGGTTGCTGCGGGTGAAATTAGGCAACTCGGATATTTGGAGCGTGAAGACCTTGCCGTCGTCATCGCGGGTGCCTTGACTTTGGTTTACCCATCGATCTATGAAGGCTTTGGGTTACCACCGCTCGAAGCCATGACCTGTGGTGTGCCTGTGATTGCGTCAAACGTGTCGTCACTTCCTGAGGTGGTGGGTGATTCTGGTTTGCTGGTTAACCCACATGATATTGACGATATCGCCAAAGCGATGGAAACGATGATCAGTGCGCCTGATATTCGCACTGCATCAGCCCAAAAAGCTCTGGCTAGAAGTGCTGAGTTTTCGTGGGATAGCTGTGTTGATCAAACGATGGGCATCTACCGTCAAGTTGACAGCAGCATGTGATACAACGCTACGTGGCTGTTCGCCATCGCTGTCAGTGAGTACCCGCTGACAGCATGCGCTTTTGCTTGTTGCCCAAGTTTTGAGCGCAAGGCATCATCGTTGAGCAGCGTGTTCAGTGCTCCAGCCAAAGCTGTTGCATCCCGCACCGGTACCGCCAGACCCGTGACACCCGCTTGATTGACCACATTGACGCCATTGTTCAACTGTGTACAGACCACAGGTTTGCCGCAAGCCATAGCTTCAAGTTGAACAAGTCCGAAAGCTTCACTTTGTGCGACTGAGGGCAAACAAAACACATCGCACGCGTTGAAGTAAGCAGCCAAATCTTCCTCAGGAATAGATCCTGTAAAAGTTACTTTGTGGCTGATCCCAAGGCGTTCCGCTTGTTGCTGCAACACTGCTCTAAGTGGTCCATCTCCACCCAAAATCAGCTGTGCATCCACATGCTGCATCGCTTCTATCAGCACATCAAAGCCTTTGTAATAAACGTGCCGACCCAGTGCAAAAATGATTTTTCCTGTCGCAGAAACTTGTTTTGAGTTTACTTTTAGTGCGTCGCAACGTTGCGTCGTGGCTGTTGTTAACACTAAATCAGTGAAATCACGACCATAAGGAATCACATGACGCTTGTTCAAAGGATAGTCAGCAGGGATTTGCGTTGAAGAGGTGAAATGCGCTGGCGTGGCGGCAATGAGGGCATCAGCACTAGAAGTAAACCTACGCAGGAACGGCAGATAAATCGATAGAAGGCGTTTTTGCTTAACGATGTCGCTGTGCCAAGTGATGATGCGCTTGACACTTTTGGGTAACATCACAGAAGCTAAGTGCGCCAAAGGATTAGGCAAATGCAAATGCACGACGTCAAAGGGCTCTTTGCGGTGCATGGCCAGTGCTTTGAGAATCTGCATAGGCGATGCTGCTGTGCTGAAGTAAGTGCCGAAAGTTGCAGTCTCTACAAGTTTGTAATTACCTGATGGTGTCTCGACTGTGGTTTCTTGGCTCGTTAGAGAATCGCCTGTAACCAAGTACGTCACATCAACATCCAAAGCAGTCAATCCATCACATAGCAATTGCATGTGGCGTTCTATACCGCCATTTTGCTCAGCGTTATTGAAGCGTCCAAACTGCAAAACTCGCAATTTACGCGACTCTAGATCTGTAGATACGTTTGGATTACTCAAAAACTTCAGCCTGGTCGAGTAATTTGCCTTGAGTATCCTTGTCAGAAAGCATAGGCATCAAGCCGTTTAATTGCCAATCAATACCGATGCTAATGTCGTTCCAAGCGATGCATCTCTCAAATGCGGGCGCGTAATAATCGGTGGTTTTGTAGAGAAAATCAGCGGTGTCTGATAACACGATGAATCCATGTGCGAAACCAGGTGGTATCCAGAGTTGTCGGTGAGATTGAGCCGTCAACAAGGCACTCACCCATTTGCCAAAAGTAGGTGATTTGCGACGTATATCCACAGCAACATCCAACACTTCACCACTTACCACCCGAACCAGCTTACCTTGTGGTTGTTGAAT
>JANPIC010000125.1:0-18816 GCA_031424795.1 Polaromonas sp.
CGTGCGTTCCCAAATGGCTGTGGGCACTTTGTCCCAATCCACGCCAAAATTACGCGCTGGGTCGCTGTTGACGTAATACGGCTCTGCACCTGCCAAAAGCGCTGCACCTTCATAGATTTGGTAGAACGGGTTGGGGCAGACCACAATTGGCGCTTTTGTTGGGTCAACGATAACTTGGGTAAACGCAAACAAAGCTTCACGCGAGCCGTTGACGGGTAAAACCTGCGTAGTGGGGTTAACCGTTAACGCGTATCGCTTCAGCAGCCATGCAGCAAAAGCCTCACGCAAAGCGGGTTCTCCGGCTGTTGCTGGGTAGGCAGCCAAGCCATTCAAAGAGCCTGAAAGTGCTGTTTTGATAAATTCTGGGGTGGCGTGCTTGGGTTCGCCAATGCCCAAACTGATGGGTTTGAAGGCTGGATTGGGCGTGACGGACTGAAAAAGTTGCTTGAGGCGCTCAAACGGGTAGGGCTGTAATTTTGTAAGCAATGGATTCATAACCAGCCATTATCCCGCCTAGGCTTGGTCTTTTTGGCTTTGATGCACTTTTCGGGGCATTTTTGAATGTTTTTGGGTTATTCCGGGTTATAGCCTCAGGTAAAATTCAAAAAAATACAGGGATTTCAGTGCGTCTTTCTTCTATCAAGCTCTCAGGGTTCAAGTCTTTTGCTGAGCCTACAACTTTTCATCTACCTGGTCAGTTGGTCGGTGTAGTTGGCCCGAACGGTTGCGGCAAATCCAACATCATGGATGCCGTGCGCTGGGTGTTGGGCGAAAGCAGGGCATCTGAGCTGCGTGGCGAATCCATGCAAGACGTTATTTTTAACGGCACAAACACCCGCAAACCATCCAGCCGCTCTAGCGTCGAGCTGGTGTTTGAAAACAACGACCACCGCGCTGGTGGTCAGTGGAGCCAATTCCCTGAAATCGCCGTTAAGCGTGTTTTAACGCGCGATGGTAATTCCAGCTACTACATCAACAACCAATCGGTTCGCCGCCGTGACGTGCAAGACGTGTTTTTGGGCACAGGTTTGGGGCCACGCGCCTACGCGATCATTGGACAGGGCACGATTGCCAAAATCATCGAGTCAAAACCGGAAGAGTTGAGGTTGTTTTTAGAAGAAGCCGCTGGCGTTTCTAAATACAAAGAGCGACGCCGCGAGACGGAAAACCGCTTGTCTGACACCCGTGAGAACTTGACGCGCGTGGACGACATCATGCGCGAGCTGACCGCAAACCTTGAAAAGCTTGAAAAACAAGCCGAAGTTGCTCAAAAATACAACCAGTTGCAAGCTGATGTGACGTTGAAGCAGCAGCAGCTGTGGTTTTTAAAACGCGCTGAGAGCGAAGCCGAACAAACCAAAGTCAAGGCCGATGCTTTGCAAGCGACAAATGCTTTAGAAAGCCGGATTGCGGATTTACGGCATATTGAATCGGATTTAGAAACCATTCGCCAAGCGCATTACAGCGCGGGCGACCAGGTGAATCAATCGCAAGGCTTGTTGTACGAAGCCAGCGCAGAAGTGGGTCGCTTAGAAGCCGAAATTCGTTTCGTGGTGGAAGGTCGTCAGCGTGTTGAGCAGCGCTTGGCGACTTTGAAAGAGCAAACAACGCATTGGGCAACACGCAAGGGTGACGCACTGTTAGAGTCTGAGACTTTGGCGGCGCAAAGCCTAGAAGCTGAAGAAAAAGACACGCTGATTGCCGCACAAGTTGAAGAGCAATCCGGTCAATTGCCTGAACTGGAAGACGCGTTGCGCCAAGCCCAGCGGATCGCGAATGAGCAGCGCAGTACAGTTGGCCAAGTGCAGCAGCAAATTCAAGTGTTGGCAGCCGACCAGCGAAATATAGAGGACCAATCGCGCCAGCTCAGCACACGGCATGAGCGATTGACGGCTGACCGAAATGCGTTGTCAGCCCCTGATGAGCAGCGCCTGCTCAATATGCAAACCCAGTTGGCAGCTGCCGTTGAAGCGCAAACTGTCGCAGAAGCGCGTTTGCACGAACTGCAAGACAGCGTGCCGCAACTGGATGATGCGCGCCGTGCGCAGCAGCAGTTTGTCAACGCCGAATCTGCCAAACACGCTGGTTTAGCTGCACGCATGGAAGCTTTGAAAGCGCTGCAAGACAAAGTTAAAACCGATGGCAAACTGAAGCCTTGGCTCGCTAAGCACGGCTTAGATAGTTTGGCGGGTCTGTGGAGCAAAATTCACATTGAGCAGGGCTGGGAAAATGCCCTAGAAGGTGCTTTACGTGAACGACTGGGTGCGTTAGAAGTGTCGCGCTTGGACATGGTGCGCGGCTTTTTGGGTGCAACAGGTGCTGATGCACCACCAGCCAAATTGGCTTTTTACAGCCCGCCGCAAGCTGGCTTGCCAGAAGCAAAAAGCGCCATGCCGCGTTTGTCTGATTTGCTCAGACTGCACGACGCCGGTCAAAAAGCCTTGCTGAACGACTGGTTGCATGGTTGTTACACCGCGCCATCGTTTGACGAAGCGCTGGCCAATCGCAGCAAGCTACAAGCGGGAGAAGTTATTTATGTCAAAACAGGCCATGCTATCACCTTGCACAGTGTGAGCTTTTACTCGCCTGATTCTGAGCAGTCCGGCATGTTGGCGCGGGCGCAAGAAATTGAAAGTTTAGAAAAACAACTGCGTGCCCAAGTGCTGATTGGTGAGGAATCGCGCTCGGCGTTGATTCGTGCTGAAGCGGCTTATACCGAGGCATCGAACAAATTATCTTCACTGCGCCGCGAAGCTGCGGAAGGTCAATCCCGCACCCACAGTTTGCAGGTTGAAACCTTGCGTATGTCGCAAATTGCCGAGCAAACCAAGGCAAGAAGTGATCAAATCAGCACAGATTTGGCTGAAATCAATGCGCAGCTGGAAGACTTGCAAGAGCGCCGTGTGACCGCAGAAGGTCGCTTTGAAGAGCTGGATATGCAGCTGGCCGATACGCAAGAGCGCCATGCGCAGTTGGATGAGCATGTCATCACCGCAGAGCGCAAGCTGAACGAGTCACGCGAACAGCAGCGCAGCTTAGAGCGTTCGGCGCAAGAAGCGTTGTTTGCCAAGCGAAGCTTGCAAGCGCGCTTGGCCGAATTGCAGCGTGCTATTGAAACTGCAGCGCAGCAGGCGTTGGCCCTAGCGTCTGAAGAGGTTATCGCTACCGATGAATTGGGTCGATTAAGTGCCGTAGCTGCGCAAACGGGTTTGCAAACGGCACTGTCAACCAAGCTTGATCGCGAAGCGGCTTTGTCTGCCAAGCGTAGCGAATACGACGACTTGACTACAAAACTGCGAGCAACAGACGAGCGCCGTTTGCAACTTGAGCGTGAGTTAGAGCCGCTGCGTCTGCGCTTAACCGATTTTGCTTTGAAGGAGCAAGCAGCGCGATTGGGCTTGGAACAATATACGCAGTTGTTGCTTGATGTTCAAGCGGATTTGGAAGCAGTTGCACTGTCCATCACAGAGGGCAACGTTCGATTAACGGGTTTGCAATCTGAAATTGACCGCTTTAACCGCGAAGTGGCTGCCTTGGGTGCGGTGAACTTAGCCGCCTTAGACGAATTGGCTGCCGCACGTGAACGTAAACAGTTCTTAGACGCGCAAACAGCTGATTTGATAGAAGCGATGACAACGCTAGAAGACGCCATCAAGAAAATTGACGCTGAAACACGTGAGTTATTGTCAGGTACTTTCAACACTGTCAATGAGCATTTCGGAAAAATGTTCCCCGTGTTGTTTGGTGGTGGTAATGCTAAATTGGTCATCACAGGTGATGAAATTTTAGATTCGGGTGTGCAAGTGGTCGCGCAACCGCCCGGCAAGAAAAATCAAACGATTCATTTGCTGTCTGGTGGTGAAAAAGCACTGACCGCGATTGCGCTTGTGTTTGCAATTTTTCAACTTAACCCAGCACCGTTTTGCTTGCTGGACGAGGTTGATGCACCCCTTGACGATGCCAATACCGAACGCTATGCCAAACTGGTCAAAGCGATGAGCGCTGAGACGCAGTTTTTATTCATCAGCCACAACAAAATTGCGATGGAAATGGCGGAACAATTGATTGGGGTGACGATGCAAGAGCAGGGCGTGTCGCGCATAGTCGCGGTTGATATGCAAGATGTCGTCGCACTGGCAGAGGCAAGTTATGAATAATTTATTGTTGGGTTTATCTATTGCAGGTGGCGTTGTACTCGCTGGTGTTATCGCGCACGGCGCATGGACAGCTCGAAAAAGTGCCCCTAAATTAGCGGATGCGGATGGCAATCCAAGCGCAAAGCTCGAAAGCACTGAACCTTCTGGCTTGTCTGGTTTATTCAACGCTGATGACAAAGTGGAACCCTCTTTGCATGCACAGCTTAGACAAACTTTACCCGTTGAACCGGAATTTGATACGGCGCAGTTTGATGCGGAATTGGCTGCTTTGCCAATTCCTGAAAAGAAGCCATCGCTTGATCCTTTGATAGACGTTTTATCGACGATAGATTTAGACGCACCGCTCTCTGGCGACGCAATTTTAGCGGCCATGCCGGTGACTAGGCGCGTGGGCAGCAAACCTTTTGCTGTAGAAGGTTTGCGCGAAGACGGGCTTGAATGGGAGGTGCCCCGGCCTGGGCAGCGCTACACATCGCTGCAAGCAGGTGTGCAACTAGCAAATCGAACGGGTGCGTTGAACGATATTGAATATTCGGAATTCGTCATAAAAGCACAAACCTTTGCCGACGCTGTGGGGGGTGAGCCAGAGTTCCCTGAAATGCATGAGGAAGTGGCTAGAGCGCGCGAACTAGATGCTTTTGCCGCGGCGCATGACGCGCAATTGCGATTCGTTTTGCGTGCGGTTGGCGTGGCTTGGAGCACGGGTTATGTGGCGCAAAATGCAGCGCGTATCGGTTTTGTGGCTGGTGCATTGCCTGGCCGCATGGTGTTGCCCAACCCCATTGCAACGCTGCCGCAGTTAATCACTTTGACATTTGATTCGCAGGCGGCCATGGCTGAAGATGCATCGCAATCTGCCATTCGTGAGTTGACCTTGAGTTTGGAAGTGTCCCATGTGGCGCGTACTGAGCGACCATTTGCACGCATGCGCGAGTGCGCCAACGCATTGGCTACTGCTATGGAAGGTCGTTTGTGCGATGACCAAGGGCATCTCATGAGTGAGCCTGCACTTGACAGCTTGGCTGTCGATATTGAGCGTTTGTACGATGCTTTGGATGAGAGAGACTTAAGCGCGGGCTCTATGCTTGCTCGTCGTTTGTTCTCTTGAGTATGGTTTCGCAATTCTCCTTGCCGATGTTCGAAAACAACGATCATCAAAAAGCTGGACTTCAAGAACGAGTCAAAGCGCTGCATATTGCTTTGCATCAGCATGCGCACAGCTACTATGTGCTTGATGAGCCTAGTATTCCAGACGTAGAATATGACAAATTATTTGCTGAACTTCAAAGCTTAGAGGAAGCTCATCCCGAATTACGCACGTCTGATTCGCCGACGCAACGGGTGGGTGGCAAGCCCATGGCAGAGTTTGCAACGGTCCGTCATGCGATGCCTATGTTGAGTATCCGCACGGAGACGGATACCGAAGCCAGTGGCGCCGAGAGCTTTGATGCGCGTATTCGCAAAGAGCTAAGTCTGCAAGAGAGCGATGCCGCCATCGAATATGTCGCTGAACTCAAATTTGATGGTCTTGCGATGAGCTTGCGCTATGAAAAAGGCGTTCTCGTTCAAGCGGCGACGCGTGGTGATGGCGAGTATGGTGAAGACGTCACACACAATATTCGCACCATTGGACAAATTCCCCTCAAGCTACCAGAAACAGCGCCAGACGTACTTGAGGTTCGTGGTGAAGTTTACATGCGGCGCGACGATTTTGAGGGTTTGAATGAGCGCCAACGCATCAAAATTGCGGCAGGTGCTAAAGGTGAAAAAACTTTTGTTAATCCACGCAACGCCGCAGCCGGTGCCGTGCGTCAGCTTGACCCAGCGATTGCAGCGCAGCGCCCTTTGAGTTTTTTTGCCTACGGTGTGGGAGAGGTCAGTTATTCAACTTCCGATACTGCAATTTGGACGACTCATTACGATTTATTGCAGACGCTTAAAGTATGGGGTTTTCCTGTTGCAGTCGAAGTAAATATTGCCAAAGGTGCTGCTGAATTAATAGCGTATCATCAGAAAATTGGCAAACTTAGAGATATTTTTCCATTTGATATCGACGGTGTGGTCTACAAAGTAAATAGCTTAGCTTTACAGCAGCAGCTCGGTTTTGTCAGCCGTGAGCCCCGCTGGGCTGTGGCGCACAAATACCCTGCACAAGAGCAATTGACAACCGTTTTAGCGATTGAAGTGCAGGTCGGCAGAACCGGTAAATTAACGCCGGTTGCCAAGCTCGCGCCTGTGTTTGTAGGCGGCGTTACCGTCACCAATGCCACTTTACATAACGAAGACGAAGCAAGGCGCAAAGATGTGCGCGTGGGCGACACGGTGATCGTTCGTCGTGCAGGTGATGTGATTCCGGAAGTTGTGTCTGTGCTGATAGAGAAGCGTCAAAACGCTGCGCCCATGTTCACCATGCCGCATGTGTGCCCAGTGTGCGATAGCGCGGCTGTGCGCGAAGAAGGTGAAGCTGATTACCGCTGCACGGGCGGGCTGTTTTGTAGCGCACAGCGCAAGCAAGCCATTTTGCATTTTGCGCAAAAACGCGCGGTCGAAGTCGATGGTTTGGGCGAAAAATTGGTTGATCAAATGGTCGAAGCCGGTATTGTTCGCAGTTTGCCGGATTTGTACAAACTGGGTTTGACAGCGCTTTCTGAATTAGATCGAATGGCTGATAAGTCGGCACAAAATATACTTGTAGCGCTACAAAATTCAAAGCAAACAACACTTCCGAGATTTCTTTATGGGCTTGGCATTCGCCATGTGGGCGAGGCGACTGCTAAGGCGTTGGTGAAGTACTTTGGTAAGCTGGATGCCATCATGGATGCGACGCTGGAACAACTTACGCAAGTAGCTGATGTGGGCCCGGTTGTTGCCCTGAGTTTGCGAACATTTTTCGACCAAGCACACAACCGTGAAGTGGTTGAACAGCTACGTGCTTGCGGCGTGACTTGGACTGAGGGCGAGCCATCACCGCTCGCTTTGTTGGCGCTGTCAGGTAAGACGTTTGTGATTACAGGTACGTTGCCGACCTTGGGGCGTGATGAGTTGAAAGAGATGCTTGAAGCCGCTGGCGCTAAAGTTGCGGGTAGCGTTAGCAAGAAAACGCATTACCTTGTGGCCGGTAGTGATGCAGGTAGCAAGTTGGACAAAGCGCGCGAGCTAGATATTCCTATTCTTGATGAGGCTGGTGTACTTGCTTTGCTGAATGATACGGCTGTTGGAGAGAGTTCATGACTGTGCGAGAAATTTTGAAAATGGGCGATCCACGGTTGCTGCGCATTGCGCCCCCAGTAACCCAGTTCGATACGGATCAATTGCACTTGCTAATCACTGACATGTTGGACACCATGGCTGCAGCTAACGGTGCTGGCTTGGCTGCGCCGCAGATTGGCGTTGATCGGCAACTGGTTATTTTTGGCACCGACTCGGTAAACCCTCGTTACCCCGATGCACCTATTATTCCCCGCACTGTGCTGATCAACCCCGTGATTACAGCTTTGGATGCGGAAATGGAAAACGGCTGGGAAGGTTGCTTATCTGTACCCGGTATGCGCGGCCTTGTACCGCGCCATGCGCGTATTCGTTATACGGGTTTTGACCAGTATGGCGATGCCATTGACCGCACGGTAGATGGCTTTCACGCCCGCGTGGTGCAGCATGAATGCGATCATTTGATGGGAAAGCTGTACCCCATGCGTATGACTGACTTTACGCAATTCGGTTTTACCGAGGTGCTCTTTCCCGATTTAGATGCTACAGATGATGATTAATCGCTTGAATTAAAGTTAACTAGCGTTAATTCGCTATGGCTTCTAGTAGCTCAGTTTCAATTTCAATTTGCGCCTTGTTGTGCTGCAAGGCTGCACCCGCTATCAAAAAAGTATCTTCAACCCGTTCACCCAGCGTGGTAACTTTGGCAAGCTGCAAATTGAGTTTGTGCTTCGCTAAAACGCGTGCCACGCAGTAAAGCAAACCGGCACGGTCACTGGCTGAGATATTCAATAGCCAGCGCTGTGCTTTTTCATCAGGTTTCAGGTCAACGCGTGGTGTGATGGGGAAGCTTTTCACGCGGCGTGACACTCTGCCGCGCAAAGGCTGCGGTAACGCGCCTTGCGCTTCAACGGTGCGCGTGAGATCGGCTTCCACCATGCTGGTGAGCTCGCGGTAATGCTCTGGCAGCGTTGCAGTAACGATTTGGAAGGTATCGAGTGCATGGCCATCGTTGGCCGTGTGCACTTTGGCATCCAAAATGCTGAAACCCGCTTGGTCAAAATAGCCGCAAATACGCGCAAACAAATCGCTTTGGTCGGGCGTGTAAACCACCACTTGCAAGCCCTCGCCCAAAGGTGATGCACGGGCACGAACGATGGGCTTGTCGCTGCCGACCAAACGCGATAGCTGCCGTGCATGCCAAGCAATGTCTTGCGCGTCGTGGCGCATGAAATAGCTCACATCCAGCGTATCCCACAGCGCTTTGTGACCTTCAAAGGGTTCCGCAAAGAGGGCAAGATTCACCAATGCCTCGTTCTTGCGTGCCTGCGCCTCAGCATCTGGGTCAGGTGCACGCCCACCCAAAGTACGCAGCGTCATGCGGTAGGCGTCTTCTAAGAGCTTGCCTTTCCATGCGTTCCACACTTTGGGCGACGTGCCGCGAATATCTGCCACGGTCAGCAAATACAGCGCTGTTAAATTCCGTTCGTTGCCCACACGTTTTGCAAAACCAGCGACCACATCGGGGTCGCTCATGTCTTCTTTTTGGGCAATATGGCTCATGGTCAGATGCTCTGAGACCAAAAACTCGATCAACTTTGCATCCACTTTTTCAATGCCGTGCTGCTTGCAAAACTTGCGTACTTCGAGCCGCCCCAGCTGCGAATGGTCGCCGCCACGGCCTTTGGCAATGTCGTGAAACAGGGCTGCTGCGTACAAAATCCACGGCTTGTCCCAGCCTGCAGCCAGTTGCGAACAAAACGGGTACTCATGCGCATGCTCGGCAATGAAGAAGCGACGCATGTTGCGCAGCACCATCAAAATGTGCTGGTCCACCGTGTAAACGTGGAACAAATCATGCTGCATTTGCCCCACAATTTTGCGAAACACCCACAGGTAACGCCCCAAAACCGAGGTTTGATTCATCAGCCGCAGCGCATGGGTCAAGCCATCTTTTTCCTGCAGAATTTGCATGAACGTGGCGTGATTAACAGAATCATTTCGGTAGACCGTATCCATCACATGCCGTGCGTTGAACAAAGCGCGCAGTGTGCGGGCAGACAAGCCCTTGAGCCCAGGCGTTGTTTGGTACAACAAAAACGTTTGCAAAATCGCATGCGGATGCTGTGTGTAAACATCATCGCTGAGCACTTCCACCATGCCGGCTTTTTCGCCAAAATAGGCATTGATAGGTCGAATTTCTTGTGCGCCTTGCTCTAACCGTTCTTGAATGCGTTCTTCAATATTCAGCAGCAAAATTTGGTTCAACTGCGTCACCGCCTTGGCAGCCCAGTAGTAGCGGCGCATCAGCTGCTCGCTGGCTCTTTTGCCGGCTTTGGTGCTATCCGTGATATAGCCAAAAGACTCGGCAACAGCCGTTTGTAAGTCAAAAACCAATCTGTCTTCACGCCGGTTGGCGATGATGTGCAAGCGCGCGCGAATCAGGTTAATCAAGGCCACATTGCGCTTGATTTGTGACACCTCAAACGCTGTAGCCAAGCCATTGCGCGCCAAATCATCCCAGTTTTTACCCAAATTCGCAGCATTAGCCACCCACAAGATGATTTGCAAATCGCGCAGACCACCGGGCGATTCTTTGCAATTGGGTTCTAGCGAGTAGGGCGTATCTTCAAATTTGTGATGCCGCTGGCGCATTTCCAGTGTTTTGGCGACGAAGAAGGCTTTGGCATCCATTCCCAGTCTGAATTGCGCTGCAAACCGCATATACAGGGCTTTGTTGCCCACAATCAGGCGCGATTCCAGCAGGCTGGTTTGTACGGTGACGTCGTTTTCTGCTTGAGCGACGCAATCAGCCACATTACGCACCGATGAGCCAATCTCTAAACCCACATCCCAGCAGCTGCTGATGAAGGTTTCAATCCGCGTTTTGACCTCCGCATCGATTTCAGGAACCACGCCATCGGGCAGCAGCAGCAGCACATCAATATCAGAATGCGGAAACAACTCCGCGCGGCCAAAACCGCCAACGGCCAAGAGTGCGTAAGTGGCTGGAAATTCTGCAGCTTCCCACAGCGATTTCAGCGTCTCGTCGGCGATGCGTGACAGCTTCAACAAGTGGCTGTTGATGCCGCGCGTGGACGCACCCGTCTGCTGCAAAGCGTCTAAAACAATGCGTTTATTTGTTTGAAAAACGTCTCTTAAATTGGCATCTAGCCGGCGCATTTATTGCCTAAGCTGCTATAAAGAATATAGCTAAAATTGGATTATGACTTGATAAACGCAGGCGGCGGCGGGCTGCCGGCAGACAGCGTCAATACCTCGTAACCCGTAGGCGTTACTAAAATTGTGTGCTCCCACTGTGCGGACAGCGAACGGTCTTTGGTCACAATCGTCCAGCCGTCATTTTCAGGACCGTCTTTGATCTCTTTTTTGCCCAAATTAATCATGGGCTCAATGGTGAAAGTCATGCCCACTTTCAGCTCTTCCAGCGTGCCTGGCTTACCGTAATGCAGCACTTGCGGCTCTTCGTGAAAGATGCGGCCAATGCCGTGGCCGCAAAACTCACGCACCACGCTGAACCCGTTGTTTTCTGCAAATTTTTGAATCGCCGCGCCAATATCACCCAAATGCGCGCCCGGTTTCACCTGCGCAATGCCAATCCACATCGCGTCATACGTCAGCGCACTGAGACGTTTTGCGGCAATGGACAACTCACCCACGCCAAACATGCGGCTGGTGTCGCCATGCCAGCCGTCTTTGATGACGGTGACATCGATATTGACGGTGTCACCCTTTTTGAGCGGTTTGTCGTTCGGAATGCCATGGCAAACTTGGTGATTCACTGAGGTGCAAATCGACTTAGGGTATGGAATATCGCCGCCGCCCGTGTAGTTCAAAGGTGCAGGAATGCCACCTTGCACTTGGGTGATGTAGTCGTGCGCTAGCTTGTCCAGCGCGTTCGTCGTCACGCCTGGCTTTACGAAGGGGGTCAAATAATCCAGTACCTCAGAGGCCAATTTACCCGCTACGCGCATGCCCGCGATGCCTTGTTCGTCTTTGTATGTAATCGTCATACCACTATTATCCCATCACGTCGGGCATCGAAAGTGATGGGGCACTCGTTTTGCTAGTAAAAAGAGGGCTTTTCGGTTGAAGTAGGCACAGACGCTGCACGGCGGCGTGGTGTAACGCTTAATTGCATGTTGACTTGACCAGGCGCTGCGCTAAGCAGGGTTTGCACGGGTTTTAGGTCCACAAACTGGGCGGCATGCCAGACTTTGACCGTTGCGGCACCGTCGGGCAAGTCAGCAAAAGTGGCCACCCCGTTGGCATCTGTCTTTGCGGCCCACGGCGTGTCACTCACCACCACATGGCCCACCATAGACCCATGCAGGTGACAGCCCAACAGCACAACCCCCGCGCTGTCTAGTGATACAACGCTAGATTTACCCGCACCGCCCGCTGTTTTGCCAGCCAAACGCAGAACAAAACCGTTTTCATCATTGCCGCTGAACTGCGCGGCACCCGCTGCAGAGCCGCGTACATGGTGTTCCCAAGCGTCGTTGTTAACAAAAGTCACCTTGGCACCTGGGCGCACGATGGTGACAGCGGGGATAAACTGCATGCTGGCTTGCGAAATCGTTGCGGCCATGGGCAAAGGTGTTTTGGGTGACGACACACCGCTAGTCACCACCATCACCACCGCATCCGGCGTGGGTTTGCCATCTTTGTCCACGACATTGACTGATAAACTGGCAGCATAGCTAAATGTGCTTGTAGCCATTGTAAATACTGCCTGAACAGCTACTATTTTAATAGTAAAAAGTGACTTTTGACGATTGAATGAACGCATGTGCTGGCCTTCTAAAGTGGTTCTCATACACATCATACGCACAAGACGGCCATTCAGATGAAAAAACGATTTAAACCCACGCATCCACAGCGGTCAAAACCTGCTCCAGGGCATCAGGCGCATCACAGGCCACCACTTGCCGCTGCGGCATAGACCGCAACCAAGTGAGCTGGCGTTTGCAGAGCTGGCGTGTCGCGGCGATGCCTTTTTCGCGCATCTCGTTCATGATTTTTGAGTCTGTATTTTTATCCAGTATTTGAGCATCAGTAGTGTCCAAAGCTTCCCACATTTGACGGTAGCCCACACAGCGGATGGACGGCGTGTCCAAGTGCAAATCTCCCCGCGCACGCAGGCTGCGGACTTCTTGCTCAAAACCGCTGGCAAGCATCAGGTCAAAGCGCTGTGCGATGCGCTGGTGCAGCCATGCGCGGTCGTTTGGTTCTAGTGAAATAAACAGGGAATCAGGGTGAGTAATTTGACTAGAAAATTGGACACTAGCCAGCGTATTTATTGCCTTAGTAGCTATATTATTTATAACAATATTTGATGTAATATTCGTCGTATCCAATCGCTTGTGGAACGACGACATGGGCTGCCCAGAGATGCGATACACCTCCAAAGCACGTTGTATCCGCTGTGCATCGTTGGGCTGCAGACGGGCTGCGGTTACGGGGTCAACTTCAGCCAATTTGCCATGCATGCTCGGCCAGCCAAGCTGAGCGGCTTCTTGCTCCAATTCGGCGCGAATCTCTGCATTCGCCGTCGGCATGTCGTCCAAGCCGTCAAACAGCGCTTTGAAATACAACATCGTGCCGCCCACCAGCAGCGGCAAATGACCGCGAGCGGTGATTTCTACTATCAAACGCGTGGTGTCTTTGACAAATTCAGCGGCAGAGTAGGGCTGCAGCGGGTCGCGAATATCGATCAAATGGTGCGGCACACTGGCTAATTCAGCACTGCTTGGCTTGGCAGTGCCAATGTCCATGCCTTTGTAGACCAAAGCCGAATCGACACTGATGATTTCTACGGGCCACTTTTGCGTCAATTTTTCTGCAATCGCCAACGCAGCCGCCGTTTTGCCCGAAGCCGTGGGGCCAGCCAGGCAGATGCAGCGGGGCAGAGCAGGACGGTGGTCGACTAGACGCATAGCTTTATGGATGGCCATATTTCTGCACCGCTAACCAAGCAATGGCGGCGATGCAGACCGTCCAAAACCACACGCCCACCACCATGGGCATCACGCTGCCATCCACATGTTGGCTGAGCCAAGTGCCCGTGGCGAACGCCAAAATCATCATCAAAAAACCATTCACGGCAGACGCCGTGCCCGCCGCTTTGCCAAAAGGCGCAATCGACCCGGTTTGGCCGCAGGGCTGGTGGATGCCGTGACCCACGGCTATCAAATAAAACGGCAGCAAAATCGCCCAAACGCTGTGGATACCCGCGAGCCACAGCACGCCCATCAGCGTGCCTCCGACAAGTGAAATCCCGCCCGCAATAGCCACTGTGCGTGTCATTCCCCCGCGCGGTAGCAGCCAGCGGCACAAAAATGTGCCAGCAATGTAGTTGATAGACATGCCAAACATGATCAAACCGTATTGGGCGCTAGAGAACCCAAACAGCTTGATAAAAACAAAGGACGAGGTTGCCAAAAACACAAACAGCACCGCAAAAGAGGCGGATGAGAGGGCTGAATAGGTCAAAAACGCTGGGTTTTTCAAAATCATCCACCAGTTGCGCACAAGGCTAGTCGGTACCAACGCACGCAGGTTTTTATGCCGCACACTTTCTTTGAAAAAAACGGTCACCACAAAAAGTGATAGCACGCCAAACACAGCCATCGCCATCAAAGCAGCCTTGGCGCTGATGTGGTCAGACAAAAAACCACCCAACGGCGGGCTAAAACACGCCAGCACGCCCAAGCCGGTTAAGCCTTTTGACATCACCTGCGCACCGTCTATGGGGTCGTACAAATCGCGCACCAGCGCGCGCCCACACATCACCACCGCGCCCATGGCGACACCCTGCAAAATGCGCCAAGTGATGAGCAGTTGAATCGAATCCGCCCATGCCGCCCCCACAGCGGCGAAGGTGTAGATACTTAAACCCGCCAAAAGTATAGGTTTGCGCCCAAACCGGTCAGACAGCGGCCCCCAGATTAACTGCGACACGCCAAAAGCCAGCAAAAGCGCCGACAGTGTGTACTGCGCCTGCGCCATCGTTGCCCCAAAACCCTCTGTAATGGCCGGTAGGGCAGGCAAATACAAGTCAGTGGTGACGGGCTGAATGCCCATGAGCAGGGCGAGGACGACGACGACGGTGGCTTGGGACATTAACTGCGGCATGGCTGAGGTGTAGGCGCTAAGCCTAGCAGATGTCCGTGCTGATTTAGATCCAACACATGATTAAAACCATACATTTGCTAATATCGTGACATGAATCAAAAGCCCACTCGACAAGACTTCCGCTTCAGCTCCCGCCTACGGGTACGCTGGGCGGAGGTTGATTTGCAAAAAATAGTATTCAATGCCCACTATTTGATGTATTTTGACACCGCCATCAGCGACTACTGGCGCGCTATGGCCATTCCCTACGAAGAAACCATGCACCAGTGGGGTGGTGATTTGTATGTCAAAAAAGCCAGCGTCGAGTACTTCGCCAGCGCCCGCTATGAAGACCAACTGGACGTGATGCTCAAATGCACCAAAGTTGGCAATTCATCCGTCGTTTTTAACGGCGCTATCTTCCGCTCAGACCAACTGTTGGTGACTTGTGAGCTGATCTACGTCTACGCCAACCCTGCTACCCAAACCTCGCAGCCTGTGCCGGTTGCGTTTCGCGAGCTGTTGACTGCGTTTGAAGCAGGCGAGCCTATGACAAGTTTGAAAACCGGTGATGTGACAGCATTAGGCGCAGATGCCTTTGTCATCCGCGAAGAGGTTTTTGTCAACGAGCAAGGCTTTGCTTTAGAGATTGAAAAAGACGCTTACGACGCCACCAGCGTGCATGCTGTGGCTTACAACCGCCTTGGCAAACCACTGGCAACAGGTCGTTTGCTACCAACCAGCTTGATAGATGGTGTCAAAATCAGCAAAATTGGTCGCATGGCGGTGCATCGCGTCATGCGCGGTTCCAAGCTGGGTCGGGACATCCTTAACAGCCTTGTCGCGGCAGCACAAGCGCGGGGTGATGTGCAGGTCTTGCTCCATTCACAATGGAATGCGCAAAATTTCTATGCAAAACAAGGGTTTACGGCGCAGGGCGAGCCTTTTGATGACGAAGGCATGCCGCACATTGAGATGGTGAAAAGACTGTAACGAGACAATCTATTCGAAACGTCATTCCCGCGAAGGCGGGAATCCACATTCGCCAGTATGGATTCCCGCCTTCGCGGGAATGACAGGTTTGGGCTAAGTTTAAATATCTTCTAGCAGAGGGTAGGGCAGTGGCAGCAAGGTTATTTCTGCACCATTTGCCGACCCCAAAGTCAGCTTTCCGTCCGTACTTGCTGAGACTTGCATGGACACAATCGCCGAGTAACCACCGCTTGGATCAGTCGTTGGGTTTTTAGCAACTTGCACCACCACGCCGCAAGGTTGCTCTGCATCAGATTCGTGAAAAACTTCTTGTGAAACAAAGGGTTGCACGCCATCAGTATCAATTTGAACGACATAAGCGCGTCGCTTCAGCGTCCCTCTAAACTGGCTTCTCGCCACCACTTCTTGTCCTGGGTAACAACCTTTTTTGAAGTTCACCCCGCCAACCGACTCGTAATTCAGCATTTGCGGCACAAACGCTTCAACAATAGGCGCGGTGATGGTGGCGATGCCCGCGTGCACCTCACCCCAGTGCCACAACTCGGTTGAGAGTGCTTCTCCCATGGGTGCGGCATCACCCGCAGGTGTGACACACAAAGCGCGGCTTTGACCCAAGGCAGGCTGCAAGGCAATGGCTGTAGAGGTGCCAAAATTGACAGTAGCCGGCGTATTTATTGCCTGAGTAGCTATTGAAATAATAGCATTTCCAGTCAATCCAAAAATGTTAAATTCAGCGCTTACATCTGTCAACTTCGCCTTCGCCCGCATCACAAACATGCTCAAACGCTTCATAGTCGGTGCCAAAATGTCGCGGCTGCAGACCATGTAAATATCTGGCGTCGTTTGCGCCGCATCCAGCGCAGGACGCTTGTAAATGGTGAAAGACGCCTGCATGCGCCCCTTGGCCGAGCAAAAAGCCGCCAAACGCGACTCGTTCATGCCCAAAAGCGCGACATCGTTGGTTAGCTGGCCTTGCAAGAACGACGCTGCATCCGCACCCGTGACGCGAATCACACCTAAATGGTCAAGCTGGGCCACGCCAGACGGTAATTGTGTGTGTTTTGAGTTTTCTAGCTGCATAGGTGAATTATCATCGTCAATCGGAGGAATTATTCTGTGTACAGTTAATCCTGCCTACTAAATAAGGGTCAATTTTTCATGTTCAAGAGATTGCTAACGCTAACAGCACTGCTGGCCATCTTTGCGGCTGCAGGCGCGGGTGCGCTGGCGTGGTGGGTGAATCAGCCCTTAGATTTGGCGTATTCCACAGTGGAATTTACCTTAGACAAGTCCAACGCTGCATCCCAAGGCAAAACTGTCGCCCAGCAAGTGGTCGAAGCTGGTGTGCAAACCCAGCCCAATTTGCTGCAACTGTGGTTTCGCCTCTCAGGCGATGCCCGCAAAATCAAAGCAGGTAGCTACGAACTAGAAGCTGGCGTGACGCCGCGCAGCTTGTTGAAAAAACTGGTCAGTGGCGACCAAGCCTTCAAAACCATCACCTTGGTCGAAGGCTGGACGTTCAGTCAACTGCGTCAAGCACTATCAAAAGCAGAGCATCTTAGGCAAGAAACACGCGGGCTATCGGCTGATTTAATCATGGAAAAACTGGGTAAACCGGGTTTAAAACCCGAAGGTCGCTTTTTCCCCGACACCTATACCTACACCAAAGGCAACAGCGACTTGGTCGTTTTAAAAAGCGCTCTGCAAGCTATGAACAAAAATTTGGACGCTGCGTGGGAGATGCGCGCCAAAGATTCACCGCTCAAATCCATGGATGACGCCTTGACGCTGGCCAGCATCGTCGAAAAAGAAACCGGCAGCAAGGCCGACCGCGACATGGTGGGCAGCGTGTTCAACAACCGCTTGCGCATCGGCATGCCGCTGCAAACCGACCCCACCGTCACCTACGGCGCAGGCCCTGCCAAAGGCAAAGAATATGACGGCGACTGGCTGAGTGCAAAAGCAGATGACAACCCGTGGAACACCTACCGGCGCACCGGCCTGCCGCCCACCCCCATCGCCATGCCCGGCAAAGCAGCGCTGTTGGCGGCTGTGCTGCCCAAACCCAGCAGCGCCCTGTATTTTGTGGCCAAGGGTGACGGCACGGGCGAAAGCCAGTTCAGCGACACGCTGGAAGAGCACAATCAGGCCGTGAACAAATACATCCGGGGTAAATAAGTGTCTATCTTCATCAGTTTCGAAGGCATCGACGGTGCGGGCAAATCCACGCATATTGATGCACTGGCTGCTGCCTTCAAAGCCCAGTACGGCGCAAGCAAAGTTGCTAAAAATGTGATTCTTACCCGCGAACCTGGCGGCACGCCTTTGGCTGAAAAGCTGCGGCAATTGATTTTGAACGACGCCATGGATCCGCTGACCGAATCCTTCCTCGTCTTCGCCGCCCGCCGCGACCATTTGAACCTGGTGATTGAGCCTGCACTGGCGCGTGGCGACGTGGTGTTGAGCGACCGTTTCACCGACGCCACCTTTGCCTACCAGGGCGGAGGGCGTGGTTTTGACCTCAAAACGCTATCAACTTTAGAGCAATGGACGCAACAAATACACCGACTAGATGCTAATTTTGCCACTCAAAACGATGCCAAAAATGACGTTCAATGGATCCGTCAGCCCGATTTAACGATTTGGTTCGATTTACCCGCCGAAGTCGCCGCAGAACGCCTCGCCGGCGCACGCGTGCCCGACAAATTTGAAGCCCAGCCGGTCGAATTTTTCCGCCAAGTCGCCGCTGGTTACCAAAAGCGCATGGACGAAAACCCATCCCGTTTCGCCAAAATCAACTCCAACCAGCCCCGTGAGCAGGTGCGGCACGACGTGCTGGCCGCCGTCAAAGCCAGAGGGTTTCTTGCATGAGCACGCAGGAAGGTCAACTAGCCGCCATGCGACCCGCGCCGTGGATAGCCGCGCAAACCGAAACCCTGCTCAAACAACGCGGCCACGCTTGGCTGCTGCAAGGGCCGTCGGGCTTGGGGCAGTACGAGCTGGCGCTGCAACTCGTCCGCGCCTGGTTGTGCGATCAACCAACGGAGCATGGCGCTTGCAACTCCTGCACCAGCTGCCACGCCATCGATGTGAGGTCTCATACCGACTTTTGCATTTTGATGCCCGAAACCGTGATGATTGAACTCGGTTGGCCGTTAGGTGAGAAGGCGCAAGCCGATATCGACGACAAAAAGCGCAAACCCAGCAAAGAAATCCGCATCGACGCCATGCGTGACGCGGTGGAGTTTGCGCAGCGCACCGCCGGCCGTGGCCGTGGCAAAGCCATGCTGGTCTACCCCGCTGAGCGCATGAACCACATCAC
>JANPIC010000126.1:0-1571 GCA_031424795.1 Polaromonas sp.
TGGCCGGTTCACGGCGCTGGCGGCAGGTGTGGAGCGACCACAAGCTGCGGGATTTGCCGCCCGTTGAGGTGATGGCGCTTGCGCAGCATGATTTTTTTGAATCGGTTTAATCGTACTTGACTCATTAAGTCCAATAAGCTCAAAAAAATCAGTAAAATACGCTTCTAGCCGGCATATTTATTGCCTAAGATGCTATCAAATTTATAGTAATTTCTTTTTATGTCCGATTCCATACAAAAACAAACCAGCCAAGCGCTGATCTTGCTGTGGGTCGTCCCTGCTTTATGGACGGTGAACTACATCGTCGCCCGTAAAGCGCCCGGCATCATCGGGCCGCATCTGCTGGCGCTGGGGCGCTGGGGTTTGGCTGCTTTGGTTTTGGTTGTTTTAGCCCGCAGCGAGTTGCGGGCGCAGCGCACCAACATCGCCAAAGCATGGTGGCAATACCTGATTTTGGGCGCTTTGGGCATGTTGATTTGCGGTGCCTGGGTCTACCAAGGCGCAAGGTCTACGCAGGCCATGAACATCGCCTTGATTTACGCCGCATCACCCGTACTGATTAGCCTAGGCTCAGTCTGGATGTTGAACGAATCCATCAACAAACGACAAATGGCCGGTGTTTGCCTCGCTTTGCTGGGCGTGGTGCATGTGGTGGTGAAGGGGCAGTGGGCGGCACTGTCGAATGTGCAATTTGTCGTCGGTGACTTGTGGATAGTGGCTGCCACCACCGCTTGGGCAGGTTACGCGTTATTGCAAAAGAAATGGCCAAGCCCCTTGAGCGCCACGGCAAGACTAGCCGCCATTTGTTTGGGTGGCGTTGCCAGTCTGCTGCCGTTTTCAATTTGGGAGCTGTTCCAACCGGGTTTGACCGTTTGGGGGGCAGAAGCCATTTGGCTCATCGTCATCGCCGGCTTGGTGCCAGGCTTGGGTGCGTATTGGATTTACGGCTGGGCGCAAAAAATACTAGGCGCAAGCCGCACGGCAGTAGCCCTGTATTTGGGACCACTCTATGCTGCTTTTATGACTTGGGCTTTTTTAGGTGAAGCCCCCGGTTGGCATCACCTGTTTGGTGGTTTGCTGATTTTGCCGGGAGTGTTTTTGGTGATGATGCAAACCAAAAAATAGATTTATCAGCTATCAAACACATTTTCTAGCAATTGCGGCCTGCTGAATCGCTTCATATTCGCCTTTAATGCGTCCAAATTCAGCTTCTTGTTGCTTGTTACCCAAGAAGAAAATAGCAGGCCAAAAAAGGACGACTGCGACACCCGTCAATACTTTGTCATTGTCAGCAGCCTTATCAACTTGACCGCCTAGTTCTGTCATGCGACCTTGAAGGCGAGAGGATTCAGAAGTGATTTGTGCACAATCATATGATTGATAAGCCAAAGGAGACGCATAAGTTGCGGCGACCTTGCCAGATGAAGTTGCACAGCCTGTTAAAGCAATTGTTACTGCGAGAGCAGTCGTTAGAATTTTTTTCATTTACATCTTTTAATAACATTACACAATTTGTAATGAAATGATTCTAGCTGAAGATTAGATGATGAAATACTTGAAAATATGTAAAC
>JANPIC010000127.1:0-2316 GCA_031424795.1 Polaromonas sp.
TGCCTTGGCCGGCGGCGGTTACTAAAGCGGTTTTATTACTCAGACGCATGGAAGCTCCCAAAAAAAGAGTTAGCAAAAATGTTGGCGAAATGTATGACAACTGATGTTTCAGCGCATATTCTAAAGCAAATTGGTCTGACCGCTTGGCCAATTCGCGTAAAATATGCACATGCCCTTGATCGCCGTCGAACCGCAACGCCTGTACCGCCAAATTGCCGAGCAATTGCGCGCGGGCATGCTCTCAGGCGAATTTGCCGTCGGCAGCCGGTTGCCGGCAGAGCGTGATTTGTCCAAGCAGCTCAGCGTCAGCCGCTCGTCGGTGCGCGAGGCTTTGATCGCTTTGGAGGTGGAAGGCTGGGTCGAGGTGCGTACCGGTTCAGGCATTTATGTGCTGGACAGAAGCAATATAAACGCTATCAATAAAATAGCTTCTAAGTCAATAAATACATCGGCTAGTGGCGAATTTGAGGGTGAAAATGCGCTTTCAACAGCTTTAAAAGCCGAATGGGGCCCGCTGGAGCTGATCCGTGCCCGTCGCGTGGTGGAGGGTGAAACCGCCGCCATCGCCGCCCTGCAAGCCAAACGCAAAGACATAGACGTTATGAGCAAAGCCCTGCGCATGATGCAAACCGAGGCTACGGCAGGCATACTGCCATTGGACGGTGACCGTGCTTTCCATACCGCCATCGTCCAAGCCAGTGGTAACGAGGTGTTGATAGACACCGTGCAAAGCTTCTGGGATTCGCGCCGGGGCCCGATTTTTGAGCGTCTGGTCGGCTATTTTGAGACCATGCAATCCTGGCAAGCCGCCATCGCCGAGCACAGCGCGATTCTGGAAGCCATCCAAAACCACGACGCAGCCGCCGCCCGAACGGCGATGCATGCGCACATGGACAAATCACACGCCCGCTTCAGCGCCAGCTGGCGCAAAGCGAAAGTTCAACCTTAAAACCTATGTAAATTCTGTATGAACACCTATATTCGCCTCCATGCCGCCGACGACGTCCTCATCGCCCGCGCCCAGCTGCTCAGCGGCACCACGATCGAGGGCATCGCCGTCAAAGGGCTGATTCCACCGGGCCACAAAATCGCCACCCACGCCATCGCCACAGGCGAGCCGGTGCGCCGTTACAACCAGATCATCGGTTTTGCCAGCAAACCCATTGCGGCAGGCGAGCATGTGCATACCCACAACCTGGACATGGGTGCCAACAAAGGTGATTTCGTGCGCGATTACGCCTTTGGTGCCGATGTCAAACCCGAGCCGACCAAGCGGGAAGCCACCTTCATGGGCATCAAACGGCCCGATGGCCGGGTCGCCACACGCAACTACATCGGCGTGCTGACCAGCGTGAATTGCTCGGCCACGGCGGCACGGGCGATTTCGGACCACTTTTCCCGCCGGACGAATCCAAGCGCCTTGGCGGCTTTCCCCAACGTCGATGGCGTGGTCGCGCTGACGCACGGCACCGGCTGTGGCATGGACGGCGAGGGGCTGGGCATGCAGATTTTGCAGCGCACCCTGACCGGTTATGCCACCCACGTCAACTTCTGGGGGGCGCTGGTGGTGGGCTTGGGCTGTGAGGGGAATCAGATCAAAGCCTGGCTGGGCAGTGGCAACTTGACGGAGGGCGACAACCTCAAGGTGTTCAACATCCAGGACACTGGCGGCACGGCCAAAACGGTTGAAAAAGGCATAGCCCTCATCAACGCCATGCTGCCCCGCGCCAATGCGGTGAAACGCGAGCCCTGCAGCGCGGCGCACATCACCATCGGTTTGCAGTGCGGCGGCTCGGACGGCTACTCCGGCATCAGCGCGAATCCGGCTTTGGGTGCGGCGGTTGATTTGCTGGTGGCGCACGGCGGCACGGCGATTTTGTCTGAAACGCCCGAAATCTACGGCGCGGAGCACCTGTTGACGCGCCGTTCCGTCAGCCGCGCGGTGGGTGAAAAACTGGTCTCCCGCATCAAATGGTGGGAGCATTACACCGAGATCAACGACGGCGAGATGAACAACAACCCGTCCCCCGGCAACAAAGCCGGCGGGTTGACGACGATTCTGGAAAAATCACTGGGCGCGGTCGCCAAGGGCGGCACGTCCAACCTGCAGGCGGTGTACGAGTACGCCGAACCGGTGACCACCCACGGTTTTGTCTACATGGACACGCCGGGTTACGACCCCGTCAGCGCCACCGGTCAGGTCGCGGGGGGCGCGAACGTGATCTGCTTCACCACCGGACGCGGCTCGGCCTACGGCTGCGCACCCTCGCCCTCGCTCAAACTGGCGACCAATTCTGCCTTGTGGAAACGGCAAGA
>JANPIC010000128.1:0-2677 GCA_031424795.1 Polaromonas sp.
TGTAAATTGCTATTTTATTTGACCTTAAATTAGCTTATGCAAACAAATTTAAGGCAAAGAGCAGGCTTCTACGACTTGTAAATTGTTGTCTTTTGCGAAATTGGTCACAAAATCCCACGCCATAGGCTCGACCGCGCGCAAGTCGCGGTTAATAACAACGCATTTAACTTCGCCGTAAGTGGTCGAGATAGAGGTGGGAAAGCACCAAGATGAATAGCTCAAATGGCTGCCAGGTTTTGGGCCACCGGGTCGAAATTGGCTCATGACACCGGCCAAGCGCTCGGCCCAATCGCTAGGTCTAAAGATTTTTCCGTCGTGTGTGACGCCTTGGATGAATAATTCTTTAGCCGAATGAGTCGTCATGTTACGAGACTTTGAAGTTGAAAAACGAGTGTCAACATGGTTTGCTGCACTGCACAAGTATTCTATCTTATATAAGACTACAGATACGTAAAAACCCTAGTCTTGCGATTTTCAAGACATGTGCAATACCTTGCAGGTGTACAGCAGCTTTCATGCCAACACATGCGCCACGATCGCTTTAAGCATCGTTTCTTGCGGAAATCAATATATTCAAGCCACTAACTTTCATGAAACAAGCCATACCTTGCCACTAAAATCAATCTTGTAACTTAATTTTTCAATCCTGCAATCTATAGATCAAGCTTTCTGGAGAAACCTGTATGCCCGCATTCATTGAAGCCGCCTCCCCTCATGTGATGAACACCTATGGCCGTGTGCCTATGGCCTTGTCTCACGGTCAAGGCTGCCGAGTGTGGGATATCAACGGCAAAAGCTACATTGATGCGCTGGGCGGCATTGCGGTCAACACGCTGGGACACAACCACCCCAAACTGGTGCCAGCACTGCAAGACCAGCTGAGCAAAATCATCCACAGCTGTAACTACTACCATGTGCCTGGTCAAGAACTGTTAGCAGCAAAACTGGTTGAACTGTCTGGCATGACCAATGTGTTTTTCTGCTGCACTGGCTTGGAAGCCAACGAAGCGGCTTTGAAGCTGGCACGCAAATATGGCCATGACAAAGGCATTGATCGGCCTGAGATTGTGGTCTATGAAAAAGCCTTTCATGGCCGCAGCATCGCCACACTCAGCGCGACTGGTAACGCCAAAGTGCAAGCGGGCTTTGGGCCGTTGGTGGAAGGGTTCATCCGTGTGCCACTGAACGACATTGAAGCCCTCAAAAAAGCCACGGCTGGCAATAAAAACGTTACCGCTGTGTTTTTTGAAACCATCCAGGGCGAAGGCGGCGTCAACCCGATGCGGATTGAGTATCTGCAGCAAGTCCGCAAGCTGTGCGATGAAAACGACTGGCTCCTGATGATTGACGAAGTGCAATGCGGCATGGGGCGCACTGGCAAGTGGTTTGCGCACCAGTGGGCGGGCATTGTGCCGGACGTGATGCCTTTGGCTAAGGGTTTAGGCAGTGGCATCCCGATTGGTGCCGTCGTTGCTGGGCCTAAAGCCGCCAATATTTTCCAGCCCGGCAACCATGGCACCACGTTTGGCGGCAACCCGTTGGCCATGCGCGCAGGGATTGAGACCATACGCATCATGGAACAAGAAGGCCTACTCGCACACGCTGCCAAAATGGGCGATTATTTCAGAGCTGCATTAACCAAAGCAATGAATGACAGCCCTGTCGGAAAAGCTGGCTTGAAAGAAATTCGTGGTCAGGGTTTGATGATTGGCATGGAGCTGACCAAGCCGTGCAGTGAGCTGACAGCACGCTGCGCACAAAAAGGCTTGCTCATCAGCGTCACGGCAGACACCGTTATCCGAATGGTGCCGCCGCTCATCATCACAGCGGCTGAGATTGACGAAATCGTGTCTATTCTGTGTCCTTTGGTGATTCAATTGTTGGCAGAAAAAGCATGACCACAAGTACAAAACCGATCCAACACTACCTCCAATTCAGTGACTTGACGGCGGCTGAGTACGTTTACATTTTCGAGCGTGCCGCCCTCATCAAGAAAAAATTCAAAGCTTACGAAAAACACCAGCCTCTGGCTGACCGCACGCTGGCGATGATTTTCGAAAAAGCCTCCACCCGCACCCGTGTGAGCTTTGAAGCGGGCATGTACCAAATGGGTGGTTCGGTTGTTCATCTGACAACAGATGGCAGCCAGCTGGGTCGTGCCGAGCCGATTGAAGACAGCGCCAAAGTCATCAGCCGCATGGTCGATTTGGTGATGATTCGCACCTATGAGCAAACCAAGATCGAACGTTTCGCCGAGCATTCTCGCGTGCCCGTCATCAACGGCTTGACCAATGAATTTCACCCTTGCCAGATTTTGGCGGACATCTTCACTTACATTGAGCACCGTGGCTCTATAACGGGCAAAACGGTGGCTTGGGTGGGCGATGGCAACAACATGGCCAACACCTGGCTGCAAGCGAGTGAGATTTTGGATTTCACCGTGCACGTCAGCACCCCGAGTGGCTACGAAGTGGATCAAGACATCGCAGGGTTGCGTTCATCTGACAGCTACAAAGTCTTCAAAGACCCCATGCAGGCCTGCGCGGGTGCAGATTTGGTGACCACCGATGTGTGGACCAGCATGGGCTACGAGGCTGAAAACGAAGCGCGTAAGACAGCCTTTGCAGATTGGTGCGTCGATGAAGACATGATGCGTGCCGCCAAATCCGACGCTCTG
>JANPIC010000129.1:0-6361 GCA_031424795.1 Polaromonas sp.
CCACCAGTTCCCGTGGTCGTACTTGGCGCAAGGCTATGCGGGCGGTGATGCGCTCCACGTCGGCACTGCCTTTGAGGGCGAGGCGCAGCGCCTGCCATGATTGTGTCGCTTGCAGCGTCGCAATCGCATCCAACCTCTGTGCGGCAACCGTGCGGTCGCGCAGCGGGGTAAGCAGCCATGCTTTAAGCAAGCGGCTACCCATGCCGGTCATGCAGGTGTCCAAGAGCGAAAACAGCGTCGGTGCATCTTCACCGCGCAGGGTTTGGGTCAGCTCCAGGTTGCGCCGCGTGGTGGGTGGCAGGTCGATCAGCGCATCGCTTTTTTGCACAACGATACTTTGCAAATGCGTCAACACCCGGCCCTGTGTGTGCTCGGCATAGGCCATCAGCGCGCCGGCGGCAGCATGGGCTTGGGTCAAAGTTTCGGCGTTCCAGCTCGCCAGGCTGGCGGCTTTGAAGAGTTCCAGCAGCTTGCGTTGCCCCAAAGCGGCGTCAAACTGCCATTCGGCGCGGCGGGTCAGGTTGAATTTTGACGTGCTGTTTTGTTGTACGTTTTTGAGGTTCGCTTCAAATCGGGTAGTCACATCGGCGCTGAACAGCAGCTCGCTGGGCGCGATGCGGGTGATCCAGTTGGCTAATTCATCCGGTGCGCATTCGGCCAAATGCACCTCGCCTTGCATGACACTGAGCCACGCGAGTCCGCAGTTGTTCCGCGCACCTTGATGAACGGCCAGCAAGACGGATTCGGTCTTGTCGCTCAGCAGCGCGCTGTCCGTCAGCGTGCCAGGGGTGATAATGCGGACTACTTTGCGCTCGACCGGGCCTTTGCCGGTGACTTCGCCGATCTGCTCGCAAATCGCCACCGATTCGCCCAGTTTGATGAGCTTGGCAAGGTAGCTTTCAATCGCGTGAAAAGGCACGCCCGCCATGGCAATCGGCTTACCGCCAGAGTTGCCACGCGCGGTCAGGGTGATGTCCAACAGCCGCGCGGCCTTCTCGGCATCGTCAAAAAACAGCTCGTAAAAATCGCCCATGCGGTACAGCACCAGCGTGCTGGGGTACTCGGCCTTGATGGCCAAGTACTGCTGCATCATGGGGGTGTGGCTGCTGAGATCTGCTGACACGCTACAAACCAGCTCTATAGAACTTATTTTTCAGCGCGTTTCAAACTCAAAGACTGTCGCACAGCCGCTTTTTCGCCAGCGCTGGCAAATTTACTGTACTTGCCCAGCAGCGTCGCCATTTGCGAATAAATCTTAGGTGCACCGGCCATGCATTCGCCAGTTTCCAAAAAGTCAGCTTCACCAGAGAAATTACCAACCAAGCCACCAGCTTCTTGTATGAGCAATGAGCCAGCCGCCACGTCCCACGGCTGCAAGTTAGCTTCAAAAAAGCCATCGGTGAAACCTGCTGCCACGTAAGCCAAGTCCAATGCAGCCGCGCCCGGGCGGCGCACACCAGCGCAGCGGGGCATCACGTCGCCCAGCATGCTCAGGTATTTTGGTAAATTGTCGCCCGCACGGTAGGGGAAACCGGTGGAAATCAGGCATTCTTCCATGTGGATGCGCTTGCTGACGCGGATACGTCGGTCATTCATGTATGCGCCACGGCCTTTGGTGGCGGTGAACAGGTCGTTGCGGGTGGGGTCGTACACAACAGCCTGCTCGATTTTGCCTTTCACGGCCAAAGCGATGCTGACGCAGTACACGGGCAGGCCGTGGATAAAGTTGGTGGTGCCGTCCAAGGGGTCGATGATCCATACAAACTCGGAGTCTTGCGCACCGTGTTCGGTGCCAGACTCTTCCGCCCAAATACCATGGCCTGGGTAGGCTGTGAGCAGCGTCTCGATGATGGTTTTTTCACAAGCCACGTCGACCTCGGTCACAAAGTCGTTGACTTGCTTGCTGGAGACGCGCACCGACTCGATATCCAGCGCAGCGCGGTTGATAAGAGAGCCAGCAGCACGGGCAGCCTTGACGGCCACGTTGATCATGGGGTGTAGATTGGGCGACATAAGTTGTAGTGAAGAGCTTAAAAAAACCGCAGCGATGGCGGATTATGTGTACTTTGCAAGCAAAAATACAATTATGCTATTTTAACCTCCTAATTATCAAGGCACGTAAAGCGCCAATCGGCGCTTTACGTGCCCGAGTAAACCCCGACCTCAGCTCAAAAACAGCTACCTAACAAGAAGGTGGAAGGTAGGCAGAGCAGAGAGCGCGAAGCGGCTCATTCAATAGCCAAACGCGTCACGCCGTCATTCGTTGCCTTTTTGGGCAAGGTCAGGGTCAAAACGCCATTGTCATATTTGGCTTTTGATTGCTTTTCATCCACTTCTTGCGGCAACTGGAAGCTGCGTGAAATAGCGCCATAATAGCGCTCGCTGCGCAGCATCTTCTCGCTATTTCCGACGGTTTTGTCTTCCTGTTTGAGCTCGGAACTCAGTGTGATGATATTGCCATCAATTGAAACATTGATGTCTTCTTTCTTCACACCGGGGACTTCTGCATTGACGGTATAGGCATTGTCATTTTCGTTCACGTCGATCTTGATCTGTTCTGGTGATGGTAAGGGGTCGCCGTGTAGCGGTTTGATGTAAAAGCCAGGCGCAACGTCACGGAAGAAGTCGTCAAAAAAATTGCCACGTGCAACCAGTGTATTCATGATTTTCTCCTTGTTGGTAAGTATGAACTTGGTCAATCCGATGTCACCATGACACCGCATCCCGATGTAAATGTCGGGATTATTTTCAAAAATTCAAGTATTTTGAAACCAGATTTTGAGGCACATCAAGCATGGATTAAATCTGATAAAAAATTGAAAAATGAGAAATAATGTTCTTCGATATGGAATGTATGCAGGGATGGGAGCAACAGTCTTTGCACCCAGTTCCAGCTTCTTGATTGTGCTTCGGCGAATGCGGTTTAATCATGGTCAATTAACCGCATTTAAACCGCATTTTCCTAGATAGTTACATTTCCCCATGAAAACCCGCTTCATCCTCATCAACACCAGCCACGCTGGCAACGTAGGCGCAGCCGCCCGTGCCATGAAAACCATGGGTTTCACCGACATGGTGCTGGTCGCACCGCGCTGGGCTAACGTGCTGCGGCGAGAGGAGACGATTCAACGCGCCAGTGGGGCTTTGGACGTGTTGAACAATGCCCGCATCGTTGAAACGCTGGACGAAGCGCTGGACGGCATGACCCACTTGTGCGCCACGGCGATGACGCCACGCGACTTTGGCCCGCCGACGCGTGGGCCACGCGAGCATTTTGAATTGCTATTAAAAGATGAGCAGTTTAGGCAACAAATACGCCGGCTAGAGCAAGATTTACCCCTTAAAACGGGTGAATTGGAGAATTTTGAGGCTGAAACCGCTGTTTCTGCCTCTATCGCAGCGTCTGGCATGGGTTTTTTGTTTGGTTCTGAGCGTTTTGGCATGGTCAATGACGATGTGTACCGTTGCAACGTGGCGCTAAGCATTCCGACCAATCCGAAATTTGGATCGCTCAATCTGGGCGCGGCGATTCAGCTGATTGCCTATGAATGGCGGATGACATTGGGTGGGTTTGCTGACCCCGTTCAGGCTGAGCCTGTCGAAGCCTTGAATCCTTCGACAAGCTCAGGACGAACGGAGATAAGGGAGCTCGCCGACGCCGCTCAAGTCACCGGCATGCTGCAGCATTGGGAGAAATCTCTTGCCGACATTGGCTTTTTAGACCCCGCTGCGCCCAAAAAGCTGATGCCACGGCTGAACCAGCTGTTCAACCGTGCTGCGCTCAGTCCGGAAGAAATCCACATCTTGCGCGGCATTGCTAAGGCGATGTCCGAGTCTGCAAAAAAGTCCTAAAAACCTTCTTTGTGCTAAAAACGCATCCAAACAAGGTTTGAAATAACTGTTTAAACTAAGCTTATGTTTTCAAGAATCCGCTCCGACATCCAATGCATCCTTGACCGCGACCCCGCCGCCCGCACGCGCTGGGACGTGATCACCAGCTACCCCGGCTTTCACGCTGTGGTGTTGCACCGTTTTGCGCATGGCTGTTGGAATATGGGGTTCAAATGGCTGGCGCGCTTCGTTTCCAATTTGTCGCGCATGCTGACGGGCATTGAAATCCACCCCGCCGCCATTGTGGGTAAGCGTGTGTTTTTCGACCATGCCATGGGCGTTGTCGTGGGTGAAACCGCTGAAATCGGCGACGGTTGCACGATTTACCAAGGCGTCACCTTGGGTGGTACATCGCTCTACAAAGGTGCTAAACGCCACCCCACGCTGGGCAAAAACGTGGTGGTCAGCGCCGGAGCCAAGGTTTTGGGCGGCTTCACCGTGGGTGACAACGCCAAAATCGGCAGCAACGCGGTGGTCATCAAACCCGTGCCCGCAGGCGCGACAGCGGTGGGTATTCCTGCCCGCATTATTCTGAGCAAAGAGGGTGTCAGTGCAGACGTGGCCACCTCAGACCCAAAATTCAACGCTTACGGCATCACCAACGAAGACGACCCCGTCAGCCTTGCCCTGCGCGGCTTGGTAGACAGCGCCACCACACACGACCACCAAATCGCGCTGCTGTGGCAGGCTTTAGAGCAATTGGTGCGTACCGGCAAGGTGGGTGATTGTGTGCCGAGTGACGCCTCGCTCAAAGAATGCTTTGAGGCGGAGAAGCTGAATCAGTTGATTGGGAAGTAGACAACCCTATCAACATCCAGCTGCTCTAGGATTTGTTTTGCAGCTACATCTTTTCGCATCGTATCCAGACCCAGGCGTGCAAACGTCGATCACATAGGGTCGGCGTATGGGCTCAGGCGGGGCAACATAAGTTGGTCGTGGTGCGGGTGAAACGGGTTGGCTGACGGGCGTGGGTGCAGGGTTATACCGCTCGGTCTCACGTCCCCATGACGCGCAGCGCCCCATCATGCGGCGGCTGCCACGGTCAAAATGCACGTCTGCGGGTGACACACCATCGGGTTTGCCCAAAGTTTCCCCCCAACGGCAGGCAAACCAGTGCACGCGTTCTGCGCCATTGGTGTGCGCCGCCACGTTTTTAAGCGGCCCGACCTGCCAGCTGCCGCCGCTGCCATTGCCTTTTTCGCAGTCAAACATGGCACCCCAACTGTCATTTTCAGGGTGGTAAAGGCAGAAGTTGAACTCCACCGCGTAATTGCAGGTGTTGGTCAAACCGCCGTACATGCGTGGCTGTTTGATGAGTTTGAGGCATTGGTGGGCTTCCGCACTGGGGCTGTGGCGTTTTGCATTGCCGCGCCGGTCTTGGTCAACCGCTTTTTGCGCATTTTCAGTACGGCTCACAATGCTATCAGCGGGCACGCCCATCATCGTCGTTGGCAAATCGTTGTAGACATTCAAATTGGTGGGGCTCAAGCCCTGCGGCATTTGTGCAGGTGTGTATCTTGTTCGTTCAGTATTTAGGCTGGCAGTAATATCGATTTTGCCTGTGGCTTGTATCGAAAGTGGGGCATCGCTGTGACCTGTTTGAACGGCATCGTCTGCACTCATGGATGCAGGCGCAGAGGTAGCTGTTGTGTTGACTTGTGTATTGGGCGGTGGAGGTTGAGTCTGTGAAAGTTGAACATTTGCAACGGTCAAAGCATTCGCGGTCTGGTTAAACGCGACCACATTTCTGCCACCAAGCGTATAGTCAAACCCCTCAGCGCCCAGCGCTTGGACGCCTTGCTGAACGCGGTCGCTCCACATGGGCAGTATGTTGGGGTGCCCATAGATGCCTGCAACAAGTCGTCTGGGCACGCGGGTTGGATTTCCTACTATGTGGGGCTGCAGCGTGCGTTCATACAAATAGGCCACTTTGGCCAAGCTGTTGAACTGTTTTATCCTTTGCATTTCAAGTTCTGAAGCGTCAGACACAGAAGTTTCTGCGATAAGCAAGTTCCAATCACTGTTGACGCTAAGCCCATCGATAGCCTCGCTGAGGTCGTTGTAAGAGGTATTTCTAACAATAACCGTGGTATGCGTGCTTAGTTTGGCGGCTAACTTTCTGGCAACTTGGTCTAGTGGGCCACCTGCAGCGGCGGTGACATAGATTTGGATGCCTTGAGCCAACACCGACGTGGATAAAAATAAACTCATGCACAGTGTCATCAAACATTTCAATAAAACGGTTGATTTCATAGGTCTCCTCAAGGGCGGATCAAGTGTTCACAGTGCTTAAATTTTAATTTAGCGCTTAAATCACCGTTTTTATAGCAGATTTAGGCCTAAACGCCTTACAAACCGCATCATTCGTTTCCATATACGGCCCGCCAATGAGGTCTACGCAGTAGGGCACAGCAGCAAAAATCCCCGCCACCGCCTGCGAGCCATCGGCGTTTTTCAGCCCTTCCAGCGT